>JAHBVI010000207.1 GCA_019637635.1 Anaerolineae bacterium | reverse complement strand
GTTGGTATCGGTGTGTCGGTGGCCGGAATCGTCGGTATGGGTGTTACCGTAGGCGGGATGGCGCTGGTGACGGTTGCCAACGGCGCTGGCGGCTGTTCGGCGGGCTGCGTCGGCGGCAAAGCCGCAGCGGTAGCCACCGTAATGGCAGCTACAGTTTCCGCCACCGATGTTTCAATACTTTGCGTAGGCGCGGCAGCAACGGCCGTACCTGCACTTTCGGTTTCGGCCGTCTGGTCTGCCTGCAACCCCGCATACAATAAAAGGCCCCCGGCTACAAAGAGCAAAAGAGCTAACAACAAAATACCAATCATCAAAGCGCGTGAATTGTTCATATCCCCCGATTGTACCAATCCTTGCCGGGCAAGGCACAACTCAGAATACGGCCATTATGTCAATTGACATTTTGCCCTAAAAGGCGCAAAATAATCACATCCTCTCTTCGTAACACATCCTTCATCATTCATAATTCTTTTCAGGAGGGATTTAAATGGAAGCAACAAACGAAACCAGCCGCCCGGCCATATTAGAAAAGGCGTGGATGCACCATGCCGAACTGGACACAAACGCCGACAGGTTGAGCAAACGCCATCTCAAGCTGCGTCAGTGGGTGCTGATCCTGGGCATCATTGCTACGTTTTTAGCCATCGTCACCGACATCATTAACACGCAATGTCCCCAAGGTATAAACGAAGCATCCTGTACAAGCATTCGGGCGGTACTGAAGGTTTTGCTCATTCTAACGCCACTCATTGGCTCGATGATTGCTGCATTTACCAGCCGGGAATTGGGCGACGGCCGTTGGCTCTCCATGCGCGCCGGGGCCGAAGAGATCAAAAAGGAAATCTACATCTACCGCACCGTCTTAAGCCACCACCCCGACCGTCACAAATGGCTCAGCCACCGACTGGCCTACATCCAGCGCCAGATATTCAAGGCCAGCGGGCGCCGGCTGGATACCGAACCTTATAAAGGCATGTTGCCGCTTTATTATTCGCCAGACAACCCCAAAAGTGACGCCGGTTTTAATGACCTGACGGCCGAGGAGTACATCACCCACCGGCTGCAAGAACAGCTTTCCTGGCACGAGGGGCGCATTGTGCGCCTGAGCAAGGCCAAACGAAACCTGACCATCGCCATTTTGCTGGCCGGTGTGGCCGGGGCACTGTTGGCGGCGTTGGGTGGCCCATTTTCCGTCTGGGTGGCGCTGACTGCCTCGCTGGCGGCCTCGCTGGCCGGCTGGGAAGAGTTACGCAACCGGGACAAAACAATCCTCAACTACAGCAAGGTCAAATTAGAGTTAGCCATCATCCGCGATTACTGGTACAGCCTGACCCCAGAAGAACAAACCGATTCCGAATTTTACAAGATGGTGTTGGCGGCCGAAAACGTGATGTTTGCCCAAAATGGGGAGTGGCTGCGCTCGATGCAAGAAGCGCTGGCGGGCGCTGAGGATGAAGACAAGAAGCTGGTAGAGGAAATGGTGGAACTGTCGGCTACCAGCCATGCGGAATTACAGAAGAAGTTATTGTCTGAATCACAAGCTGTGTTTAGCCAGGCCGCCGAACAGCTATCGGCGGTGGCGGCAGATGCGGCGGCCACGGTTTCCGGCATGGTCACGGCCGTGTCCAGCGAAGCGATGGCGCTGAACCAGACCATGGCCGAATCGGTTGACGCGGTGGCAGCCGAAGCCACCGCCGCCCGCCTGGCCCTGGAAAGCAGCCGGGACGCGGCGCTGGATGAGGCCGCAGCCTGGCGAGAAACAGCCCAGGATAGCGCCACCGTCGTGGCAGCGCAATCGGCCGCTGCCCGCGAAGCCGCCGCCGCGGAAACCGCTGCCTGGGAAGAAACGGCCCAGGAAACAATGGACACGGCCGTAGCCACTTCCGCCGCCGCCCGTCAAAGTGTGGCCGAAACGGTTGACGCCGCCGCCTTAGAAGCAGAAGCAGCGCGGCTGGCTCTGGAAGCCAGCCGGGACAGGGCATTGGCCGAAGCCGCCGGTGTGCGCGCGGCGGCGGCGGTTGCCGCCGCCGCCGAAACCGCCGCCTGGTCAGAAACGGCGCATGATGTGGTGGACACGGCCGCGGCCCAGTCCGCGGCCGCCCGTCAGAGTATGGCCGAAACCGCAGACGCCGTTGCGGCCGAAACCGAAGCCACCCGCCTGGCGCTGGAAGCCAGCCGGGACGCGGCGCTGGATGAGGCTGCCGCCTGGCGAGAAACAGCCCAAGAAAGCGCCACCGAAGCAATCGCGCAATCGGCTGCTGTGCGCGAAACAGCGGCGGCAGCCGCCGCTGCGGAAACGACCGCCTGGTCGGAAACAGCCCAGGAAGCGGTGGACACGGCCGTGGCCACTTCCGCTGCCGCTCGTGACGCGGCGGCGGCCGAGGCTGCGGCCTGGGGGGAGACGGCGCAAGAGGCGTTGGACACGGCCGTAGCCGAAGCAGCGGCGCTGCGGGAAAAAGCGGGCGAGCAAATCAAATTTGCCGTCACTTTTACGCCCATTAGCGAAGCCATTGACGAGATGGGTACGGCCGTGCAGGAGAAATGGACAGAAGCGGTGTATGAAGCCGTACCCGACGTCAAATATCCCGTCCAGTTCAACCTGGCGACAGCAGACGGCCCGGAGAACGGCGAACCAATTGCCCCATCGGACACGGCCGTATCGGATACGGCCGTATCGGATACGGCCGTATCAGATGCGGCTCCATCGGATACGGCCGCATCAGATGCGGCCGCAACAGATGCGGCTGTAGATGACGCTGTCAATCGTTTGTTAGAAAAAGGTGTACTGGTAGCCGATGATACCATCAAGCAGGCATTGGCCAAGGCAACCCAGGAAGAAGAGAATTAACGGAGGCCCCAAATGACAGATGAAATAAAAGAAGCCGTAATCCAGACAGATGAGAGCGCCAACGGCAAGGGCACGGCCGTGCGCAAAAAGCGCACCCCACCGGCCGCCCAAGCCACCGATCCAGCAGCCACCACCACCCAGACAGAACCATCACCACCCGATCAGATAGATGAAACGTCTTTACAAGAACTCTTTGAAGAAGCCCAAAGTATGGACGACAGGGGGCCAACCACCCGGCCCCATGCCTTTGTGGTGATGCCCTTTGGCAAAAAGAAAGGGTTTGAAGGCCAGATACTCGATTTTAATGCCATCTACGCCGATCTCATTAAACCCGCTCTGGAAGACGCCGGTTTTGAAGCGTTCCGCGCCGACGAAGAGACGGTCAGCGGCGACATTCTCACCGATATGTTTCAAGAACTGCTGCTGGCGGACCTGGTCATTGCCGACATGAGCATTGACAACGCCAACGTCTTTTACGAATTGGGGGTGCGCCATGCCTTTCGCAAACGAGGCGTGGTGCATATTCAATCAGGCCGCGCCTACATGCCATTCGACATCTTCAATGTGCGCACTATTCCTTACCACACCAGCGCCGACGGTGTGCCCGATCCCGCATTTCTGGAAAAAGACCGGCAGGCCATTGCCCGCGTCTGCCGCGACACCTACGCCTCGGACGCCGAGGCCATTCACAGCCCCATCTTCAACTTGCTCACCGGCCTGGTGGAAGCCGACCGCCGAACCCTGCGCACGCCATTGGCAACCGGTTTCTGGCGCGAATATAACGAATGGCGCGAGCGGGTGACCATTGCCCAACGGCAAAAGCGCATTGGTGACATTCTGGTGCTTACCGAAGAGATCAGCAATCCTCTCATCAAGGAGGAAGCAGTGGCGGAAGCCGGGCGTGCCCTGCGCAGTATGGGCCGGGATGAACTGGCGCTGCAACAATACCGCCAGGGGTTGGAAATCAACAGCAAAAACGCCGATTTTCGGCGGCAAGAGGCGTATTTTCTGAACCGGCTGGGGCGGGTGGATGAAGCCATTGTGAAACTGGAAACATTATTGGCGGACGATCCACACGAAACGGAAGCCATTGCTTACCTGGGGCGCATTTACAAAGATATGTGGATGGAGTCTTGGATTAACATAGTAGACGATGAGAAACGGCTGCAAGAAGCATTTGAGAGTTACCACTGGCTGTTGATGTCTTACCATACATATCTAAACGGCTATTACCAGAATTTGAACGAGTATTATCCAGCAGTCAATGCGTACACACTGGCGACGATTTTGGTGAAACTGGCTGATATGTATGACGATAAGGAGGATCCAGACCCGGAGATCACGGCCGTGCGCGAAACACTACCTAGTCTGGAAGGCGCGCTCATCTTTTCCCTGGAAGCCAGAATCCAGAACCAAACCAGCGATTTCTGGACGTTGGTTTCATCGGCAAACCTGCGGGTGATGACGGCCGAACGGCCGCGCCAGGTCACCCGCGCCTACCGCAAGGCGCTGACTGCTACCCGCAAAAATGCTTTCTTTTTAGAATCGGAACTGCAACAACTACGCATTTTGAAAGCCTTGGACATGCGCGAAACCTACGTGGACGCAGCCACGAAGATATTGCAGGCCGAACTGTCACGCATACAGAAGGATGACATGGGCGGGGATGAGGGCAAAACGGCCGTGACGACGGCCGTGCGCTCTTTCGTCTTTGCCGGGCACATGCTCGACCGTTCCGACCGCGCCCTCAAACGTTTCCCCGCTGCGCTGGAAGCCGAAGTTCGCAAACAGATACAGGAAGCATTGGACAAAGCAAAGGCAGACACAAATGACCGCGCTTTTCTTGGCGGCGCTGCCTGCGGCGGCGACATCATCTTTATCGAATGTTGCCTGGAACGTGGCCTGCAAGTGAGCATCTATCTGCCCTACGCCGAGCCGTTGTACATCAAACAATTCATCAGCTACGGCGGCGAACGTTGGGTGGAACGGTATTATGCCCTGCGCAATCACCCGCTGGTGAGCATACGCTTCCAGCCCGAACGCCTGGGCAAGGTGAAAAAAGGGGACAACCTGTACGAGCGGAATAACCGGTGGGCGCTTTACTCCTCGTTATTTCTGGGTATTGACCGGGTGCGGATGATTGCCCTGTGGGACGGCAACAGCAGCGCCCAACAAGATATGGACGGGCTGCTGGTCAGCCACATGGTCAGCCAGATGCGGCAGATGGGTGGGGTGATAGAACACCTCAACATCACCAAATTCTGATCTCCCGGCCCCTCAATCCAATAAACAAAAGGCCCGGCTGACTGCCGGGCCTTTTTATTTTCATTTATAAGCATTCAGTCCCTCAAGAAACGTGACAGGTTTTGGGCCTGCAAAGTTTCAAGTTGAACTGGGAAGGAACCTGTCAGGTCTCAACGGTTATTCCCAAATATCCACTGGTATCAGACTGGTATCAGCTTTATCTTTGGGATAAGGCCATATTTCGCCTTTGATGCCTCGCGCCAGATAAAAATCACCGGAGCGGACGGTTACAACCCCTTCCAGCGTATGGACAATCACCTGCTGATTGGGATCGCCGGTCACATCTACCAGTGGCGCCAGATAGGTCAACGGCCGTTTCACATAACTGCCCGCCTGTATTTCCAGATAACTCGCCTCAAAAATCTCACGGTCTACCGGCCAACGATCTTTGGGCACATTCATCTCGCTGACAATATAGTCCCCATATTTGCACAACAGCGTTTCACCCCAGGGGGTCTGGATATTAGTCGTTTGCGGCTCATTTGGCCCCGGCAAAAATTGCACCGCCCGCCGCTCGATTGAGTTTCGATAAGGTTTGAAGGGAAGATTTTGCAAAATGTCATCTCCCGCTTTAATTTCCATCATGGTCGTCATAAACATAAATAACCTCATTATGTGACTAAAAATAAGTCAGAGGGGGATAATAAGGAAGCGAGGCTTTTTTGTCAATAAGAAATCTGTGAAGAGATAAGCCATTTGTACTGCTCTGCCGTGGCCGCCTCTCAGCCCGCAGGGATACTCTTCCAGACCATGCCACCCCTTCTTTGGCCGCCGGGCCAACCCGTCAGGCAAGCCGTCACCTGTCACCACACCGTTGGAAATGGCCAACGGCCGTACTCCCACATTCACTCCCTGCACCAACTCACGGCCGTAACCTCACCCCACCACAAAAAACACAGCCGTCATTGTTGACGGCCGTGCCCCCATTCACTCCGTACACCAATGCACCATTACCCCCCATCCGTTTATCCGCGCACATGTGGCACGGTCTGGAAGACCAGCCTATTAGCTATACTGTGTACTGTGAGGAAATAAGGGATAAGGTAGAGACAAAACAACACCTTTGTTCACCAAAGTAGCCCATCGAACACCGTTTGGCAACGAGGACCAAGACCGGCCAGCGCCACGAGCGCCCGCTGTGGATTGTCCCCAAACGTCAGCAGGCGAACCGTCAAAAGCTTGTCGCGCGTAATCGCCTTAATAGGCAAACGGAATCCTGTATCCATTTCCCGGCTACGCTGCATGAAAAAGGAGTTGAACCATGGACACCTTATATATTGGTATTGATTGGAGTGAAGCCAAACACGATATCTGTATTCTCAATCAGGCAGGGGCTATTTTGAAAGAATTCACCATCACCCAGACACCAAAAGGGCAGGCCACCTTTGAAGAGGAAGTCGCCAGTTTTGGTCTGGAGACGGCCCATTGCCTGGTAGGGTTGGAAACGTCCAACAACCTGGTCATGGATTTTTTGGAGCCACGGCCGTACACCACCTACGTCATCCCACCCAACCAGGTAGCCAGCAGTCGCGGGCGGTTCAGCAGCAGTGGACGCCGCAATGACCGCAGCGACGCCCACTTGCTGGCTGACATGTTGCGCACCGACCGGGTGCGCTTCACCCCCTGGCAGGCGGATGGCCTCACCGTCAACCAGATGAAAACCACCTTACGGCTCATAGATGACCTGACCCAATCCATCACCCGCTTCAGCAACCGCTTACGCGCCGCCCTGCTGCGGGCTTACCCGCTGGCGCTCGACTTCTTCAACGACCTGACCACGCAGATAGGGTTGCACTTCTTAATCGCCTATCCCACCCAAACGGCCGCCCAACAACTTCCCTTTGCCGACTTCGCCGCCTTCTGTAGCCAGCATCACTATTCCCATCCTGACCTGATACCCACGCGCTACGCCCAGATGCAACGCACAGTCGCCCAACCTACCCCCATCACCAGCGCCGCCTACCAGGAGCAAATCCCCATCTTAGCCACTTTACTGCTCAGCTTCGTGCAACAAAAGCGACAGGCTATCCGGCGTGTGCAAGAACTGTTTGCCGCCCATCCCGACCAGGAGATTTTCGCGTCCTTACCTGGCGCCGGTGAACTGCTCGCGCCCAAACTGCTCGTCATGTTTGGCGACCACCGCCAACGTTTCCCCACCCCCGCCGCGATCCAAACCCTGGCTGGCACCTGCCCCATCACTGTGCAGAGCGGCAAGAAGAAGCACGTCTACTTTCGGCGCGCCTGCAACCATGAGTACCGGCACACCGCCCAACAGTTCGCCGTCACCTCGGTACGCCAATCGGCCTGGGCCGCTACCTATTTCCACCAGGCCAAGGCCCGCGGCCTGACGGAGAATCGGGCCTATCGTTGCCTGGCCAACCGCTGGCTGGCGGTCGTTTGGACGCTCTGGCAAAGAAGGCAACTGTATGACGAAACCTACCATCTGCAACAGATTCGTCAGCATCGTCGCCCGTGAGATAAAGAGACGGGTTCGTTTTTTCTGTTAATGTGCAGTTGATTATGTGGTGAACAACGGTGCGTTTGCTCTCACCCTTACTCACTATTATATGCCGACTGGAATTGCTTTATGTCAAGCATCTCCGCCGGTGGCTGCTGCCTGCTCACTCTTTCTTCTGTTTTTGGCGACTTGACAAAGCTTGTCCACACCCGCCGGAGAAGACCTTGCCCCAGCAGGGTGGCGAATAAAAGCGGGCATTCATGTATATCAGCCCCAGGTCGTTGCTGCTGGTATTGTTGGCTTTGTGGCCGGTGAAGGTGCGCTCCGTCAGGAAGGCCGGGTCGCTGCCCCGGTAGCCGCCGAAGGGGAAGAAGCGCGTCATGTCCAGCAGTGCCCCGCCGCTGTTGGTCACGGCGCCAATGCTGCCGAGATGGTCGCCATGCAGGTAAACCAGGGTGTTGTAACTGGCCGGGCTGCCGGTGACGCCCAGGCTGTCAAAGCTAACATTGCTCTGGTTAGTGCGCCAGGCCACAAACCCGCCCGCTGACAAACCGGGTTGTTAAAGAGGGCATGGTTCATAAAGCAAAATTTGTCCTTTACAAATCAGCCCACCAGTTGTCATTCCGAACGCAGTCTTCGGAGTGAGGAATCCCGCTTAATTTGCTCCATCGGGATTTCTCGGAAGACCTCGAAATGACATTAAATTTGTAAAGGTGTTTTGATAAGTTTTGAACCATGCCTTAAAGAGCAAAAAACCACACAAAAATACACCAGAAAACAATGCCACGTGAACAGCCGTGCAGTGGCCGGATAAAAACCGGGCTGGTGACCGGCAGGCACATGCGGCGTGGTAGTAAACACCGGTCGCACCTGCCAGAAAAGATTTTGCCCAAGCTGGCGCATTTCCGTGAGATGCAAGACGGCCGTAACCCCCAAAAGCAAATCATACGCTTATAAATCGGTCAATTCTTTCAGTTATCCAATCAATTGCCCGGCCTCTTATTGTACCCTTCAACTTCTCTTCACTAAGCAATTTCTTGAGTGTCAATAGCTCTTTCTCTTGAACAGTATTTTTTGAATAGAATTTAAGATTATAAGCCCATAAAGGGTTTTTGGGATCGCTAGACAGCACTCCAGTACTAAGAATCTCCTCTGGATTATTTATTAATCCCGTAGAAATGGCAGCATTTAGCCTTTCCGTTAGTTCCTCATAGTCTCTTAAGTAAGAAAACAGAATTTCGTTTTCAGGAACTTTCTCAAAGCATAAATGATGATAAGCCCCATCATTATATATGAACAAATTGTCCAATTCGTTTGAAATCAAATGCGGCAAACCAATCGCTTTTTGATCTGGTCTTATGACCTTCCCACAAATTGAACAAACAGTTTTTCCATAAATAATTATGGTCATAAATCAAAAACTCCTTAATCGGCAATTGTGAATTTTATCAGGTTACCATGTTCTAGTATTCGTGAAGAAAACTGACCTAACTGATGCAACATTTGATAATCATACGGTGAAGCCATTCCTGTGCCTGGCAATTGATAGGGGTGTGTGTGTATTATTACCTTGCTTACTTCAGATGTTAAGTTAATGCCTCCTTGACCACCAGAAACCATTGCCCGTGTTCCATCACTCATTCTCACTATTGCATGTTCATTACCGGTTGTAAATGTAAGTGTTTTTAATTCATCTAGCAATTGTCCAACCCTTTCACCTTTTTCGATATTCCGTACCACATTCATTGCAGCGGATTGTGCATTTCCAACAGTCCTTAACAGAACTTGTGCTTCATTCGTTGGATCACCATCGGCAGTCACAGATTGAATGACATTCGCAGCTGCGGCAACTTCATTTGTGGGGTCTCCATCGGCAGAAACGGCCGTCACGGCCGTCCCCCCTGCCGCACAAATCGCTGTCCCTGCACCAGTCAGGCACCCCACACCAGCAACTACAGATCCGGCTACAGCAACCGTATGAGCAGCAGCCTCACCGACAATATAAGCTCCGGCCGCCACCTTTTGCCCAACACTGGCATCGGGATGCTGCACAATGGATACCGCCATATCCAGATTGTTACAGGTAGTGGAATAAAACGTGTTTCGCAAGAAGCCAGCAAAACCCCAACAATGGCCCGACGGGTCCACAATCAGAAGG
>JAHBVI010000206.1 GCA_019637635.1 Anaerolineae bacterium | reverse complement strand
AACTCCTATTTTTGGTAATTGGGTAATTGGGTAATCAGGTAATTACTCATTTACCTGACTACTTAATTACTCAATTCCCCTCTTGCACTGTTTCTAATAACGCATTGAGAATTAAGTGGGTTGAGGTGGCGCCGGGGTCCTGGTGGCCGATGCTGCGGTCGCCCAGGTAGCTGGCGCGGCCTTTGCGCGCTTTGAGTGGGATGGTTGCTTTCATGCCTTGTTCGGCGGCGGCGACTGTTTTTTGCAGGGCGTTGGTGGTGGAGTCGCCGTTTTCTACGGCCGTTTTGAGCGCCGCCATGGCCGGGAACCAGGCATCAATCATCGTTTTGTCTTCTAATTCGGCGCGGCCGCGCTGCACCACACCGTCTACGCCAGCCTGCAACATGGCGACCAGGTCTGCATTGCTCAGTTCTTCTTTGGCGGCAACGGCCGTGCCCGCCCGCATGTAAAACGTGCCATACAACGGCCCGCTGGCCCCACCCACGCTGGAAATGAGGGTCATGCCCACGGTCTTGAGGATATTGCCAATGTCCTTATCCACTACGGTGGGCAGTTTCTCCATCACCTTGGTAAAACCCCGCGCCATGTTGATGCCATGATCGGCGTCGCCAATGGCGGCGTCCAGGTCGGTGAGGTACTGCTTGTTATCGGCGAGGACGACGGCCGTTTTCTCCAGCCAGGTCACAATTTGGTCTCTGGTTACTGACATGTTTTCTCTCGCGGTAATCGGTTTTCAGTAATCGGTTTTCAGTAATCGGTTATCGGTTATCGGTATGGAACTGATTACCCTTTACCGTTTACCGATTACCGATTCAAACACCCCAACGCAAACCTGGCGTCTTCACCGGTGCATCCCAGAAGCGCAAAATTTCCTCATCCGCTTTCAGCAGGGTAATGGAACAGCCCTGCATTTCCAACGAGGTAATGTACGGCCCAATCAGGTTGCGGGCAATAGTAATGCCGTGGCTCTGGCACACTTCGGCCAGTTTGCGGTAGATGGCGTACAACTCAGAGACGGGGGTGCCGCCCATGCTGTTGACAAAGGCAATCACCTGGTCACCGGCCTTTAACGGTTCATCCACCAGTTCCACATCCACCCACGCACCCTGGTCGTTGTCCCATTCACGAGCGGTACGGGTGTAGGTTTTGTCGGTAATGATTTCCAGCGCCATCATCTCGGTGATCTCGTCGGCCGTTTTCATTTCCATGCGCCGTTGGCCGGGTTCACCATGAATGCCGATGCCGATTTCCATTTCGTTGTCACCCAAGGTGAAGGTGGGTTTACCGGCGGCGGGGACAGTACAGGAGGTGAGCGCCATGCCCATGGAACGGCCGTAGCTGTTCACCTTGCGACACAAATCCGCGCACTGCGTCAGGTTATAGCCCGCTTCTGCCGCCGCCCCGACGATCTTTTCCGCCAGCACGGTGGTGCCTACGCCGCGACGGCCGGCCGTATACAGACTGTCCTTCACGGCCACATCGTCATCAATCAAGATACTCTGCACCTTAATGCCATCCGCATGAGCCAGTTCCGCGGCCGTTTCAAAGTTCAGCACGTCACCTGTGTAATTTTTGACGATGAACAAAACACCGGCGCCGCCATCTACCGCTTTAGCGCACTCATACATCTGGTCCGGCGTGGGCGAAGTGAACACTTCGCCGGGGCAGGCGCCGTCCAACATGCCCATGCCCACAAAACCGCCGTGCATCGGTTCATGGCCACTGCCACCGCCAGAGACCAGGGCCACTTTCCCTTTTACCGGCGCATCGGCCCGTACCACATAGTGGGGGTCAATCTGGACCTTGACCAGATCAGGATGAGCGATGGCCATGCCCTGCAACTGCTCGCGGACCACGTTATCTACAGCATTGATAAGTTTCTTCATCTGTTTTGCTCCTCATCATTTACAATCGGTCGCTGGCGGCAAGACGCTGCCAGCGACCGGGACTCGATTAAATACCACTGGCCATAATTAATAACCCGGCCAAAATACCACCCACGATGGGGCCGACTACCGGAATCCAGCCATAACCCCAATCAGAATCCCCTTTGCCGGGAATGGGCAGAAGTTGATGGGCAATACGCGGCCCCAGATCACGCGCCGGGTTGATGGCATACCCGGTCGGGCCACCGAGCGACAGACCGATGCCCCACACCAGGCCAGCCACCAGGAACGGGCCAAGCCCAGCCGCCGGGCTGCCGCCCGTGCCGCCGCCAGCAGAGAAAATGGCGGCCACGCCCAACACCAGCACCATCGTGCCAATGATTTCCGTGATGTTGTTCCAAACCACATTGCGTACGGCCGGGCCGGTGGAGTAGACAGCCAGTTTCAGACCGGGGTCTGGTGTCTCTTCCCAATGCTTGAAGTAGGTCAGGAAGACGATAACCGCACCCAAGAACGCGCCAATGATCTGCGCCGCAATGTAACCAGGTACATCTGCCCAGGGGAAACTACCGGCTACCGCAAACCCAATTGTCACCGCCGGATTGATATGCGCCGGGCCGCTGCCAAAAGCCTGGGAGACAAATACACCCACCATCACGGCGAAGGCCCAGCCTGTGGTTATCACAATCCAGCCACCGCCGTTGCCTTTGGATTTACCCAACAACACATTGGCGACCACACCATCACCCAAAATGATCAGGAACATCGTTCCCAACAATTCACCCATAAATGGACTTGTCATTTTTCCTCTCCTGTTTTGAGCTTCTAGCTCCTATTTATTCGTGGCTGCGCCCGATGGCCATTCTGCCCGGCGCTGTGCGATCCCTTCCAGGCCGCGCCACATCATGCACTTTTTTGCCAGCTAAATGGGAAACCTATGGAATGGACAAGAGTAATCAATCACCTCCTTTGCCGTAGAGACAAAAAACGTTCGCTCATGATCAATCTGGCAGCCAAAACGGACTACCAACAAAAGTGAACGAACCTGTTCACGAGCGCGATCACATTACAATGGTTGAATGGAGGATGCCAATGCCTGAAAATAATGGGGGAAACGGTTCAACTGTGTGGGTATCGGTTTCAGTGGGCATCCCGATTTTCTTCTACAAGCTCTTCCAGGCTACAGAATATAGAAAAATGGAAAGGTGGCAAGTACGGCCGTAAAACAGTTTCAAGATGAAACACCGAATGGATGGTAGAAGTTTCGCAATGAAACACAGTGGAGATTGGCGGTGAGGACTCCGCGAGATTGGAAGATGGGGAAATGGGGAGATTGGCAATCAAACGGTGGCGGCTTATAATGCACCCCATTCCCGCTGAAAAGCAACATTCTTCCTTCATCATTCATAATTCATAATTCATCCTTCATAATTCTAATCAGGAGGCCACATGAGTTACGAGACAATTCTTTTTGAAGCACAGGATGGCATTGCCACCATTACGCTAAACCGCCCGGACAAACTTAACGCTTTTAATGACCTGATGATTCGGGAGAGTACTGATGCGTTTAAGCAATGTGCGCGGGACAAGGGGGTGCGCTGTGTGGTACTGACGGGCAACGGCCGTGCCTTTTCTTCCGGCCAGGATTTAACCGACGTGCAGGCGCGGGAGGGCAACTTCTCCATTGGCCAACATCTACGGCATGGCTACCACCGCCTGATCAAACAAATGCTGGCAACCGAAAAACCGATTATCGGCGCGATCAATGGGGTGGCCGCCGGGGCCGGCGTGGGCGTGGCTCTGGCCACAGACATTCGTCTGGCCAGCGACAAAGCCAGCTTCATGCTCGCCTTTAGCCGCATTGGGCTGGTGCCGGACAGCGGCACCAACTGGCTGCTGCCCCGCATCATCGGCCAGGCACGGGCCTACGAAATGGCCGTCACCGCCGACCGCATTCCGGCCGACAAAGCATTGGAATGGGGCATTGTCAACCGGGTCATCCCCCATGAGCAGTTGATGGAAAATGTGATGGCCTGGGCCAAACCGATGGCTACCGGGCCAACACTGGCTTACGGCCTGGCCAAACGGGCCATGAACCGCGCCTGGGACATGAGCCTGGACGAGGCGCTGGAATATGAAGCGCACATGCAAGAACTGGCGGCCCGCAGCCATGACTTTACCGAAGGCGTAACCGCCTTTCTGGAAAAACGCGAGGCGCAATTTAAGGGAGAGTAGGCGTGGATAAAATTGCTGTCATTGGCGCGGGTACGATGGGGGCGGGCATTGCCCAGGCATCGGCGTTGGCCGGGTATCGGGTGGTGTTGTATGACATCAGCGAGGATGTACTGTACAAGGCGGTAACGGGCATTCAGGCATCCATTGACCAGGGCGTGACGCGAGGGAAAACAGCAGCCGAGGCGGCCGAAGCGGCTAAAACGGCTTTGACGCTTACCACTTCCCTGGCGGAAGCGGCGCAGGTTGACCTGGTGATTGAGGCGGCGCCGGAGATCATTGACCTGAAACGGCAAATTTTTGGCGAATTGGAAAGCAGCGCGCCGGTGCACACCATTTTTGCCAGCAATACATCCAGTTTGAGTATTAATGTGCTGGCGGCGGCCACGCAGCGGCAAGATCGGTTTGTGGGGCTGCATTTTTTCAACCCGGCGCAGGTGATGAAGCTGGTGGAGGTAATAGGGGGCGATTTTACCAGCCAGGCCACTGTGGCGGAGGCTTTGGCGTATGTGGAGCGGTTGGGGAAAACGGCCGTCCCCTGCAAAGACACGCCTGCTTTTATTGTCAATCGGGTGGCACGGCCGTTTTACGGCGAAGCATTCCGGTTACTGGGTGAAAACGCCGCCGACCACGCCACCATAGATACGTTAATCAAATCATTGGGCTTCCGCATGGGGCCGTTTGAACTGATTGACCTGATTGGCTGTGACGTGAATTTCGCCGTCACCCAATCCGTCTACGAAGCCACCTTCTATGATCCCAAATATCGCCCCCACCCCATCCAGCAGCGCATGGTGGAGAGCGGCCGACTCGGACGCAAAACCGGTCGTGGCTTTTATGAATACAAAGAGTAACCCTACTTTATGGGGCCAAATTCCTGTCGGCTAATGCCCAGATCACGAAGGATTTGCCGTAGAGTCCCCGGCTTAATATCTTTGCTGCCCAATCTGGGATAGTGGTGTACCGATCAAGTGCCGGATTCCACCAGATTTGATGCGATCCTGCCCCAGGGCGCACATACTCACACCCCAACTGCCGAAGCCGCTTTGTTACTTCTCGATACTTCATGCAGGTACAATTCGCAATGTGAAGGGTGCATCTATATCTACTGCTTGTAGATCTGGCGGTAGGGGTGAGCCTTTGTCTTGATATGACATGACCATTGCCCGGATATTACCGGGAATTGCCTGCATCGCTTCATCCAGTGACTCTCCCCAGGCGTGGCAACCCGGTAGCCAAACACAACTAACCTGGCAAGTCTGATCTTCTTCCAGATAATCAATCGTGATAGGGATTATTACCTCATCCAATAACAATGAATCATTCATGTCACTTGCTCCTACCCTGACAAAAGGTCGAACTATGATACAGTATAAATCAAGATAGGTACCCAGACCAAATTTCGCCCCAGACAGTTTAGGCTTTAGTTGCTCAACGCTTTTTCCATATCTGCCAGATGGGTCATATCGTGGCCGGCGATGACGTGACACACTTCTTCAATGGTCAGGATGCGCATGGAGCCATGTCGCCCTTTCTTTTGCCAATCTTCGGCGGATAATCCGTCAATCACCTGTAATAGGCGAGTATGGTTACTTTCCAGGGCCGCCAGCAAATCGGCGGGAGTTAGCTCCTGGCTCTTTTGTACGCTCCGCTGGTTATATCGCGCCAGGTCAAAGTCTGCGGGCACCGGATCATTGCCTTGCTGGAACTGCTCGATGAGGCCAATCATCCCCTTTTCCGCACTGACCAGATGGCGCACGATGTCGGCTACCGTCCACTGGGCATCTTCGGACTGCACGGCCGTTGCCCACTGCTCTGCCTCTAGCCCCTGCAAATAATCGAGTAACGTGGCCCGTGTCTGCGTCAACTTTTCCCAAATTTCATCTTTTTTGGCATCTGACATGTTGTTCCCTTTTTATGGCGGCCCAATTTTGTCAGGTGCCAAAATTGGGCCGCTTCTTTTTTATGAAAAATTTGCACAATTTCAAAAGTTTGCTAGACTTGTAATTGGCTCCCCCCCGAGAGATGTTCTGTGAGCGCCCGCTCACGGGGCATCTCATTTTTTTTGCCTTTTTACCGTAGCGTGGCGCTGTAAAGGGTGTCCCCTTTGCTCACAAATACCCGCAACGGCAGTTCGGCAATGGCAAAGTCGGTCATGCCGGTGAACAGTTCGGCGCCATGGTCACCGGTGGCGCGGTATTGGGCCAACACCTGCCCGGTGGGGCGGCTGACCTGGACGATACGGCCGTTGCCCGCATCGGCAATATAAATCGTCGCATTCAGCCCCCGCCCCACAATTTCCACTGACGTGGGGTTCACCAGTGGCGTCACCAGTCCATTGGCCAGCAAGATGTTCTCATCCCACTCCACACGGCCGTTGCGCGTGTCATAATAACGAATACGGCCGTCGTTATACACAATCACCAGGCTGCCATCTTCACTGTAAATATCAAAATCCACCGCATTGGCCAGGTCTGCATCTTCATTCAGTGTCACCACGCGCCCATCCAGATTAGCGACAAAATTCTCGCCGTCAGGAAAATAGCGCCAGATTTGGCCCACGCCCGTATCCAAAATGTAGAGCCGTTCCCCAAACGACGTCACCGCCACCGGGTTTACCCAATCCACCGACAGGTCGAGTGGTACGGCATAAGTACCGGCCAAACCTGGCTGGTATGCCAGCAGCGCCCCCGCCGCATCCAGCACCGCCAGCCCCTCTCGCTGCACGGCAAAACCCTGCGGTCGCCAGAAGAAATCCACCATCCGCCCCACCACATGGCTGCCAATGGTCTGGGTAGTGAACAAAATGCGCTGCGGCGTTGCGGTTGTCAAATTCAAGTAGCTCTGGTCGGTTTCGTGTTCATAAACAGAACCGCTGCCCGCATCCAGCGTAAAAATGCCGCCGCTGGAACCTTCCCGCAGCGCTACCGCCTGCAAATCAGTACCTTCGCTGTATTGATAGAGGGGCACGGCCGTCAGCCGCGTCACCCCCTCCAATTGATCCAACTGCGTCCGGGCAATCGCCTGCATCCGCCCCACTTCCGCATCACCGGGGCGCAGTTCGGTGTTAACCTGTTCCGCCAACAACAACACCGCCGCATAATGCTGCCGCGCCTCCGCATCCGTGCCCGCCGCATCTGCCAGCGACAACTCCTGCGCTATTTGCACTTTCATTTCGGCCAGTTCTCTGGACTGTTCACGGGTCACATAAACGCTGGTAACAACGGCAGCCACCAATATGGGGATGACAATGGCAATAAGGGCCGCCCACGTCCAGCTTACGGTTTCTTCTGCCGGGGTCGTCTGTGGCGGTCGCAGCCGGGCCAGCAAATCGGCCAGCCAGGCAGTAAAGCGGGAAGCGCCCAATGCCGCCTGTGCCCCGGCCTGACGGGCATGCCGCTCCACCACTTCCCGGTCTACCATGCCATCTTTGGCCGGTGGGACAGGTTGTTGACGCACCGGTTGGGCGCGTTTGGGTTGGGGTTTACGTTCGGCGGTGGTGGCCGCAGCAACGGCCGTAGCCGCAACCGCTGCTTCACGACGTGGTTGGGGATCCGCTACCGTTGTTGGCGTCACGGCCGTTGGTGGCGTCACATCGGGCAATTCCGGCGGCGCGTCGCTGCTAAACTCCACCAACAACAGGCGAGCCGACTCGCCATCCAATATCGTTACCAGTTCCGCCATGCCGCGTTCCACGCTGCTTTCTACCAACACCTCCTGAAAATCATCGGTTGGCAGGTGGCTGATGCGTGGGTCGGCCAACAGCAGCATGTCACCCACCTGCGCCCGGTGATGGTAATAACGAATGTCCAGGCTGGCGCTGCGCCCCAGGGGAGTTAGCTGCGCCGGCGGCTGCGGCGGCATGCGTTCAATGCCAAAATTGCGGCCGAACAGCGCCGTGCTTTCGCCTGCTTGCAGCGTAAATAGTTCACCCTGGTGAAAAACAGAGCAGGTGATCGCCCCTTCACGCGCCTGCCCTTTCACGGACAGATTATGGCGCAAGAGTTGTTGGTTGGCTTCCAGCACCGCACCGCGCAACGCAGCGGTGACGCTGCCACCCGTCTGGTAATACTTCTGGCTGATGAGGGTGAGCAGGTGTTGGCTGAGATTAGCTGTGTCGGCCAGGCTGCCGGTTAACGTCAGATGCACAAACAGATAGTCCCGTTCACGGCCACGCGCCGGCCTGGTGGCGGCCTGCTGCGCCAGCAAACCGGGCACGGCGCCCTCTTGCAACACCCCATCCACCATATACAGTTGGGCGGTGATGGCTTGTAATTCGTTCATGGGATACCAAACCTCCCGGGGGTTTTTGAACCTCCGGGAGGCTGTCTAAGCATAACACGGCCGTGCAGATTCTCAAACTGACAGAGTGGGGTATACTTGGGCAACTTTGCTCTATGAGGAGTGGTTGGTTAATGAAAGTGGTGGTGGCCGGGGAACGGCCGTTTGTGGAAGGAATTGGGCGGCTATGTACACAGGCCGGGTATGATGTGGTGTTGTACCTGGTGGAGGATTTTAACACGGCCGTGCAAAGTGGCTGGGCCATGTCCGACGCCGCCAACGCCGATATTGCCATCGAACTGCACAACGAATCGGCTGCCGCCAAAGAAGAGCTGCTCGTTTCATTGGCCGCCTCCATCCCCCGCGATGCCCTACTGCTCACGTCGGCGCTGGCCACCAGCACCACCCAGGCAGCGGCCTGGGTGCCCCGCCCGGAACGTGTGGTCGGCTTTGGCGTGGTGCCCCCTTTACAGCGGCAAGGGGTGGTAGAGCTGGCGGCCGGCTTGCAAACCAGTAATGATTCACTCCAGCAAGCCATTTCCTTTGCCCGGCATCTCCACCAGGAACCGGTCATTGTCACCGACGGGCCGGGGTTGGTGCGGGCGCGGGTGGTTTGCTGCCTGATCAACGAAGCCGCCAGTGCCCTGATGGAAGGGGTGGCGTCAGCCGCCGACATTGACAAGGCAATGAAACTGGGAGCCAATTACCCCTTTGGCCCGCTGGAATGGGGCGATTATATTGGCCTGGATACCGTTTTGGGCACGTTGACCGGCCTGTTCAACGAATGGGGCGAAGACCGTTATCGTCCATCGCCTTTGCTGCGGCGCATGGTTGCTGCCCGCAAATTGGGGCGTAAAACGGGCCAGGGATTTTACCATTATCCTAAAGGTGATTGAGAGATTGGGAGATTAGTCAATCTCTCAATCTCCCAATCTCATTCTTTATGGCCGTAAAACAGTGTTACCTCTGCAATAAAGACGCCGCTGCCAGGCGGCAATACGGCGGCGAAGGGTTGGCCGATGGCGAGATCTGCCCGGTTTGTTACCAGCCAACCTGCCGCTTTCATCTGGGCACGGTACGCTGGCGCTGGCGCAACAGCGGTGAACTGGATTCCGCCCAGGTGTGCAAGGAGTGTCTGCGCAGCTACCGCCACCGCGATTGGGATAAATATAACCGGGATTGGATAACCTGAGGGTGTCAGGTTTTTAGGTGTCAGGTGTCAAGTGCCAGGCAAACGCGCAAACCTGATACCTGACACAAAAACACCTTTAGTCGCGGGGGTATGGCTCAACATCGGGGCCGATGTATTCTTTGAAGAGTTCCAGGATTTCGCCGGGGTTGGCGTGCCGGTTTAACGCTTTTTTAGAATAGAGTAGTTCCCCGTCTACCGCGAACTCAAAGACCCCTTTTGAGCCGGTAATAAAGGTGAATTGGGCGATGATGTGCTGGTAGTTGGTGAGGATTTCGTCCGCCACACGGACGGCACGGGCGCTGTAGTTTCAAGGGACGCAGTATTCGAGGGTGATGGTGTATTTATTCATTTGACCTCCAATGTAGCGCGATTTTCCAAATCG
>JAHBVI010000205.1 GCA_019637635.1 Anaerolineae bacterium | reverse complement strand
AAAATTGTTAGTGGTTGTCCCGCTTTGCCCATGCCTTGCTACTCCTTTGGTGAAAATTTCTTATAAAAACAGCCAGAGGTTAATATCTCTATCTTGTTAATCGCGGTTGCAGCAGGCTTACAGTTTTGGATGCTGCCCACCCTGAGAGGCAGTGTGGAAAGGGTCACCACCCGCCACTATCATATAAAAATTATATAAATTTGCCACCTGTTTTGTGAATAACGATTTATCGCTATTGTTAGCTGCGGCCTATTTTCATGGTCAATGCTTTGGCTTCACGAATCCATTCTTCTGGCTGTAGATGCTGCCACTTTTTAGGCTGAACAATTTCCAGGACTTGTTCTGGGGCACATTTAGCCAGGTCTTCAAGTGTAAGAACACCGGCCTCGTTCAAGCGACGCGCATAAGCCGGGCCAATGCCGCGAATGAGTTGAAGCTGATTTTTACCGGTGTAATCGAATGTGTGCTGCACGGCCGTTATCTTTTCTTGCAGCGTTTCCGTTTGTTTTTCGGCCTCGTTTAGCCGGGCCTGCATCTCCACCAGTTTTTTACCCAGGATTTGGGCATCGGTTAACTGGTGCGCCGCTGCCGCCACCTGCGCCTGTAATTCGTTTATGTGTATTTCAGCCCGGTTGAGCTGCCCCACCAACGCCTCGTTCTCCGTTTTCAGCGTGGCTGCCTGTGCCTGCCATTCCTGCGCCGCCGCCAGATCGTCCCGTAAATGTTTCAGTTCTACTTCCAAAACCGCCACCCGCTGGCAAATTTGCTGGTTTTCGGCGCGGGCTGTGTCTAGTTGATCTTCCAGACGGCCGTTACTTTCTTGCAGCACGTTTTTTTCGGCGGTAATGGTTATCAGGCTGGCTTGCAAAGCCTGTGCCTGCTCCTGCAAATCTTCAAGTTGGTTCGCGGTCTGGCGCAGGCTGGTTTGTAATTGGTCTAAATCGGCTACGGCCGTGTCTAGCTGCTGTTTCTGGGCTTGGAGTTCGTCGTTTTGTTGTTGGATGCGCTCCTCTCGTTCGGCCACATCCTGGCGCAGGCTTTGCACATCTTTTTGGGCAATCAACTGTCCTTTTTCGGCGCGTTGTAACCGCGCCTGGGTCACCTGATTCATAGCCTGGGCCTTGTTTCGTTCACCCATCACTTTTTGCTCCCGCCGCCCCCAATAGCGCCAATCCAGCAAAAATACTGCCAACGCTCCAAACATGCCCCCGACCAACAACAACAGGACAATGAGAATTGCAGAGTTCATGGAAGTACCTTCGGTAAGAAGCTGGTTTTAATTACCCAAATCCGGTTTCTACACAGCCTGGGCCGCTGCTAGAATCGTTTCGGCGCGCGCGGGCACAATTTGCAGGATGTCGGCCAATTGTGCCGGGGACAGCGCCTTGACCCCGGCAATGGTGTCTATGCCTTGCGCCCGCAGCCGGTCGGCAAATACAGGGCCAATCCCTTTGATGCGGGTGAGGTCTTCGGGCACGGCCGTGTCCGCCATAATCGGGCGCCGTAAAAACGCCGGCGTCTCATCCGTCGCCGGGGTTTGAATGAGAATGCGTAGAGGGGCGGGGGCGTTTCCGGTAGCTGGCTGTTCTCGTGCCTGTCGCCAACGGCGGTCTACGTCTACCAGCCTGTCTAACAACGCCAGCGCCCCCTCCTCAGCAGATGTACTTTTCTGGTAATACCAGATGATCAATGCCGCCATGCCGCCAATCAGCAAGCCAAAGGAAAATGTAAGTGAAATACCCTTTCTCATTGTAACCCCCACAGAAGCTAAACATAATATGTCAGCTCATTCTAATGGGTAACGCCAGAGAAGGCAACAAACCTTTTTACTCTTGGGCCAGCACGTAGTGGTTGAGCGCTTCGCGGGCAGCGGGCAGGTGCTGCATGGCCCGCCAATCGCCGGGGATCTCCGCAGGGGATTGTTTTTCCAGGAGGAGGCGGAAGGGGTCGGTTTGGGTGAGAGCGCCGGCAGCAGTGGTTTGCCGCCAATAGGGTTCCAGGGTGGACTGCCAACGGCCGTACTGCTGCCGCAGCCAGGGCCACACTTCAGCAAATTCAGATTCGGCTGCCGCTGCCGTTATCTTTTGCCGGTAAACCTGAATGGTCAACCGCTCCAGCCGATCCCAATAAACCACAAAGGCAGCAAAATCATCATCTGCCGACCATTGGCGCAAGAATTTGGTGAAGGGGTTCATACAGGGAAAAACAAGAGTGTGTGCCCGGCAGTTATGAGTTTTTACCCTGCAAACGCGCCAATTCTTCACGCAGGCGGGTAATTTCAGCTTCCGCCGCCTGGCGCGCGGCCGCTTCCTGCTCAGCGCGGGCCGCCTCCGCCGCAGCGCGGGTCGCTTCCGCTTCGGCAGCTATTGGTACCAACTGGCTGTCTTCATCATAAAAACGAAGCCAGGTAGCGTGGCGGCTAATGAACGGGCCATCCCATACCCCCAACCATACTTGCAGCACCGAACTCCATAAACGGCCGTGTTCATCCGGTTCTAACTCTTCGTACTGATTTTGCTGTAAATGCCAGCCAATGAACTCTTGATTGGTCGGGTCATAGCAAAAGTATTCAGCCGTGCGAAATACTCGTTCATAAAGCCGTTTTTTGGTGGTTTTGTCTGTTTCAGCCGTTGATGGTGACAGCAGTTCAATGATCACATCTGGGTACCGTCCCCCCTCTTCCCAAACGACCCAAGATAACCGTTCATATGAGCCATCTACATCTTTCACCACAAAAAAATCAGGCCCACGGTAATCCTGATTACGAATTTGCTGGCTGCTAAAGTAGAGGAACATATTACCCCCGGCATAGTAATCTTGCCGGTCTTGCCAGTGATAATCCAACGATTCCAACAACAGGTTGATTTCAGCGCGATGCCAGGGTGTTCCCAAGGGAACTCCATCCTCCGTCGGTAAATTCTCACTTGAGGGCACGGGAATTGGGGGTAGAACTGCCTCAAAAAGCTTTTCGTCAATCATAAGTCATACACAACCCTTCGATTATGCCAGAGTTTACCACAAATTGCCTTACCTATTAACCACCCGGCGCATTTTGCTCAAGGCCATCCACATCGCCCCAAACGCAGTGAAAAAGGCGATGGCGATTTTGGTAGCATCCACAATCGGTTCCACGCGCACTCCCTCCGGGCCAATAATAATGGCCGCCACCGGACGGGCCAGCGTACCACCGCCACCACCGCCGCCACCACCAAAGCCAACGCTGCCTGGTTGGTCTTCCGGGGTAGCATCGCCGCCGCCACCACCGCCGCCATATCCCACGCCCATGCCCGCTGTCAATTCGGAAGCGGTAATAACGGTGTATCCCCCCTGCGTTACCGGTTGGCTAAAAACAGCTTCCGGTTTGGTAATGTCAAACAACCGCACCATCAACTCATTGGCCGCTTTTTGATTGGGTACTGACTCAATCGCAATTTTCGTCAAATTTTCTTCGCTCATTAGATTCCTCGATTTTTAACGCAGAGGCGCGGAGGTGCAAAGTACGTAACGTGTGTCTTCCTTCGCCATCGCGTTCCTTCATCATCTTCGTCAATATCTCTTACGACCTTCTTCTGCTTGAAAGCGCCAGATTAACCAGGATGCTCAAACCCAATATGGCCCAGAGCGCCTGGCGGGTAACGTCGGGAATGGGGATGATTTGGAGATCACGGCCCGAAGCCGACTCGGATTCGTTGTAGCCTTCCACCATCACATTGACCGGCCTGTGCCAGACAAAACCACCAAATGGCAGTTGCACCGCCAACACCTGCGACTGTGGCGTAACCACCCAATCCCCCACCTGCACCGGCTCGCCACGCTTTGTTTCCCACGAAAAAAACCTGTCCATATTCACCTCATCACCCCCTCACCCCATCATCGTCCCCCGCCGGCGCAGGCGCAGGCACAGGCGCAGCCGGCGCAAGCGCAGGCGCAACTGCTACCACCGGATGAAGAGCCGCCGCTGCCGCCAGAGCCGGACATGAGCGCCTTGAACACGTCACCCGTCACCTTGTCCGCGCCGCTGAGGTTGACAAACCCGCCGGATGCCCCTTTAACCTGCAAGGCGGTGGGCGAGATGGCCGAGGCCAGTTTACCGGCGGTATTTTCCGTCCAACCGGCAAAACCGGCGGCCACGTTACTGAACGTGGTCTTTCCGCCAGGCGCGGATGTGGGTACAGGAATGCTGCCGCCGGATGGGGTGACGGTGTGGGCGGGGGCATACGGCCGTGCCCATGTGGGATAATACTGGTAATCACGCCGCCGGAAGGAACGGTCATATTTGTCATCCAGGAAAATCCAGGGCCAGGTTTTATCCAGGTGTTCTTCCAGTTCCGGGATGTTGCCCATCGTCTGCGCCTGCTGCATGGCGCGGGCGATGATTTTGCGGTAGTAATCCTGCGTATCTGAGAGGTCAAACCCCTTCATACGGCCGGCCACGCTGCTGATCAACGATTTCATGGCCGCGCTGAAATCCAGGCGATGCACCGACACGCCCTCTTTCTCTTGCAGCACATCCAGGAAATGGTGTTCATAGGTGCGTAAGACGACGCCCTGCTGTTGGGCAACCCGGCGGCGCTGGTCATTGCGGGCGGCGCGGTCAGCCTGCATGGCGATATACGGCCGTACCACCTTCACTTGCATGGGATCATCCCCCACCAACTCCAACGTTCCTTTATCCAACAGCCCAAACAGCACCAACAGCAGCACCTTGTTCAGCGGCAGTTCCAGCAAAATGGCCGCTTCCGGGGCCGTCAGGCCACGTTTGATGCCGCCGCCCTCCACCTGGGCAATGGCCGGTAGGTACTTCTCCTTACGCCCCGCCAGGCGATACTCCACCAACCCCACCACCACCAGCGAGACCGGACATAACAACAGCATAGCCACCGGATTATTCATCATCAACCAGACCGCGCCACAGCCAAGAAGGGCAAATATGGAAATCCCGGTGCCCCCAGAATAACGGAAAAAGGCCACAGCCAATAAGACCATGACGGCCAATCCCAAACCAAAAGCTACGCCAGGATTGTCTTCTAACCACTTCACGACCAGATCCAGCAGGCTTTGTTCAATCACCCGCGTCATGCCGGCGGTGGGGAAGGAAGCGCCTACCAGGTAGGCTTTGTTGGCCTGCCCGGCCGGCCAGCGCCAGCCGACAATGGTATGTTCTTCAAACAACGCCTTATCCGTAAAAGGCACATCCTGGAACAACACCGCATCCGGGTCTATTCCAGGCAGTAAATGGTACACCACCCAGATGTCAGTGGGGCCAGTGATGACGGTGGGGTCAAACCAGGTGGGCGTGATTTGCAGCGAAGCGTAACCGTCCTGGGTCACATCTTCATACACCAGGTCCGGCATGGTAAATTCCACGTGCAGCGTGCCGCTCTGTCCGGCGGGAATGGCGCACCGGCCCAGGTGAATTTCCACACCCACGTCAATATATTCGGATTTGCGGATGTCGGTAAGGGTACAATCGCCTATCGAAGCCTTAAAGTTACTTAGATCATACCCTTTGTGGGGCGTGCCAATATCCACAATATCAATTGGGTCAGCCAGGAAGCCATTGGCAAAGGTGATGTCATACACAATGCGCGCGGACGCATCCGGGTTGACAAAAACCTGCATGTACAACTGCGGCACGGAAAAATCATAATTCTGCGCCTTTACCGGCGCCGCTGCCACCAGCAGCGCCAGCAGAAGAGCAAAGAGGAGGAGGGTACGGCCGTTTTTCATTGGGTCAGGTCTCCATTTTTCGGTAATCAGTAATCAGCTATCGGTTATCGGTCAGGCATCACCGATTACCGTTCACCGATTACCGATTACTGATACGCCCACCCCACTGCCTCACGCGGGCAGTCGGCGGCGCACAGCGCCAGGCCGGGGCAGTCCGGGCAGCGAGTAGGGGCGGTTACGCGCTCCCGGTAGCGAGTGAAAGCGTCATGCTGCCAGATGGTTTGCCATTCGTCACGGAACACATTCCCGGCGGAGTGGTGCGGGCCGCGCGGCGGGATCACGTCGCCATTGGCTTCAATGCGCGCGGCTACATCCCCAGAGCAGCGCGGCCCCTGTAATACCTGCGCCGCCAATGGCTGGCGCGGGTCACGCTGTACCGGCGGCTGCCACAGGAAACGGACATCCAGTTGATCGGCCGTTTCCTCAATCCAATCGGCCGTTTGGGGCATCGCCTGGGCGGGTAATGCTCCGGCCCGCACATCATCGTCCATGCCATCTGGGGCCACAATGGCAAAAAAGGAAAAGGTGTAAACGCCGCGTGTTTGCAATGCCGCCAGCGTTTCGCCCAGGTCTGGCAACGTACTTTCTACCAGAGGGATTTCCACCATGGGGTATACCTCGTTGGCCTGAATATCGGCCAGCATCGGCAAAACGTAGTTGTAGTCACCCCGCCCTAGCAGCGTATCATGGATCTCTTCATTCATACTGGCGACGATAACGGTGATGTGGTCAACGCCAGCCTGGGCCACATCCCGCAGCAGTTTGCCCTGGGCCAGGTCGGTGACGCGGCTGCGCACCCCAGCAATCATGCCCAGGTCTTCGGCCCGCTCCACCGCCTGCACCAGATAGGCCAGGTCGGGGTTTTCTGGCGTGAGAAAAGTGACGTGCGGGATGCCAATTTGCCACAGCCGGTCAAGCAGCGGCGCCATCTGGTCAGGCGCAGCCAGGGGAATGCTCGCTTCCAGGGGCGCAAACAGTTGAGATTCAAAAACGGTGGGGTTGAGTTCGTCCAGGTTGAAGATGGGGTAATTGTCTTCGGGGGCGAGCAGGGTGTGGATGATGCCGGAGACGCGCTGGAGGTCGGCCTGCACCACGTCGGCCGATGCGTCTTTGAAACGGGATTGCACGGCCGTGACGATCTCCTGCTCCTCTTTTTCCTCCAGCAGCCCTTTAGCCATGAGTACGCCGGTAGGCGAAAGACGGGCAGCGGCAGCCGCGTTGGCCAACAACAGCCCATGACCATCTGGCTCCACCCGCAAATGAAAGCGCGTATACAACCCATCACTGGCCCGCATGTAATGGTACAGCCCCGGCGCAACCGCCTCAGCCTCCTTACCCCATTTCGGAATCAACCATCGGCGAAGTTGTGTTCTGTCCATTGTTAACTTCCACAATTAAGCATTTTGGAATTGAAGTTTATCTCGATGCTGCTTATAGCATTCATAACATGACGGCTTGGATATAGTTGTTGGATGCTCTTTGCCACAAATATGGCAGTGTTTCTCTTGGTAATTTATGTTTTCAAATCTTTTCCAAATTTTGAAGCAAGAATAGCAGTACGGAGTTTGCGGGGCTAACTTTATTGACTCTTTACAGCGTATACAGAAACCTGTGACCGATAACTCAGTGGAACTTGCGGTCATTGCTTTTTTTGTATCTTCATACAGCTGATGACACTCTCGGCACAACACAGTAATATCTTCTGGACGCTCATTGCCTAACCGCTCATAGGTTCGATGATGCGCATCTAACTGGACTTCTGCGCGGGAACGATTACAAACCTGGCAACGATTACCGGCGCGGGCTTTAGCTTCTTCAGCCTTTTCACGCCATTCCTGTGATTTAATATACTCTTTGTAATTAGTTGGTTGCTTGTTTTCGGGTATGTATCTTTTGGTTGACTCTTGCTTCCTTTTCTTTTCTACAGTTCTTAGTTCATCAATAAACGAGCGTAATCTTGTTGCACTGCCATCTAATTGCTTAAGTAAATCATCAATGATTGATTCGATTTCACGGTATGCAGCAAGCAATTGGTCACGGTTTTTAGCAAGTTGTTCACGTGTATGCTTACGAATTCTATTTGACCTTCTTTTTCCTAAAAAGGCAGCCACTATGGAGTCCCCGACTGAATCTTTTGTTTCTTCTCGAAAGTTATCCCATACTGCACTCACATCCACTTTAATTGCCCGTTTGAGTTCCCAAAGATTACTTTGGAAATCTCGCACCTGCGACAAGCTCTTTTGAGCTTCTGGGATAGAGGTGACACTAAAACTCCATTTATCTAATCCCATCTCTGAAATTTTGCTGCGGTATTCTTGAGGCGATGCCATATTATTTACCTGTTGCAATGGCTACATTTTAGAAAACCTGCTCTGGTTATTCCTCCACCTTACGGCGCAGCACCACCTGATCAGGATATTTTTGCTTGATACGCTGTAAAAGGGCAACGGGATCGCTGTCGTGGTCTACCAATTTGCCCTGAAAAATAGCCACGTATTGCCCCAAATGCTCCTGCACCAACTGCCTATGCATCAGTTTGAACGCTTCAATTTCGCGCAGCATTTGTTCGCGGTCTGGATGCATTGGAAATGTGTCTTGCCAGACTCGTTGAGCATATTTGCCTCTAACACCACCCTTTAACTGCGAAAGGTCATACTCATCACGTACCCAGCTCGCCCTGGTAAAAAATGAATCATCCATAGGTGGTAATTCTGACCTGTCAATCGTTTCATCCATTAGAGCGTCAATCATTTCCCAATTTGTCTCAGAAGAGTCCTGGTTGTTTCCCACATGTTGTTCATCCATAGCATATCTTCCCACTTGCGAACTTGCCACCTCACATCTAATAGCCCAGGTTGTGTAATACGTCGTCGGGGGTTTGGCCGTGCAGGATTTGGAACTGGTAGGTACCGTCTACGCGGTCCACCACCAGTTCATACGCTTCGGGCAAGACGCAATGTTTGCTGCCACGCACACCGCCCAGCATTTCCTGGTATGCACCCACGCTGAAAAAGCCGATCAGCAATCCATCTGTTTCCACCGGCAGGTAAAGCGGCGATTGGCTCGGCTTGGGGGGGTAGACATCATCGCTGTCACAGGTGATGCCACCCAGCTGCACCTGCTGGAATGGTTTGTCCAGATGATTGAGCGGCAGCACGATGAAATGCTCACCCAACGCCCAACTGTCGGGGAAGGAACTCATAATCGAGCCGTCAATGATGTACCAGGGCAGTTTGGAGTCATTCTCTTTGGCGGTGATGACGGAAAAGAGGTGAGCGCCATGTTCGGAGGTGGTGTAACGGCCGTACTCGCCCATCACATCGGGTACCGGCACATTATAGCGGCGGCACACCTCTTGCAGCGCCCGCAGCAGACGCCGGCCAAAGTCGTGATAATCAAAATCGAAATCCAGCGTCATGGCCGCCGGCATGCCCCCGCCAAAATTAAAAATATGCAAGGATGGATGGCGCTGCCGCAGCCGGGCGTACACCTCAATGCCCGGTTTCAGCCAGTTCACAAACGCCTCTGGGTCGGTAATCTGGCTGCCTACCATGTTGTGATACATCACCAGCTTCAAGTTAGGCGCGGCGGCAATGTAATCGGCCGCCTTCCAGATGTCGTCCAGGCTCAAGCCAAAGCGGGAGTTGGCCGCCCGCATCTCCGTTTCGCTGGCGTGGTGCCCGTAGCTCTTCATGCGCAGCCCCACTTCAAACGGATGCCCAGAGGTGAGCAGTGGTGACAATTCGCCCATGTCTTCAATGACCGGGATCAGATTCTGGTGTGTCTGGCGCAGTTGCAGAATGTTGGCAGCGTATGGTGACCCGGCCGCCTTAAAGCCGTTGCACACAATCAGGCGATCCGGCGGCAGCAGGCCGCGCCGGATCATAATCTGGGCAATATCCACATCCACTGTTGAAGACATTTCGTGGTGCGCGCCTGCGCCCAGGGTTGTGCGAATCACTTCCTCGGCAGCGTTGGCTTTGGAGGCATAGGTGTAGTAGAAACGGCCGTCATACCCCACCTCGGCAATGACCTCCGCAAACATCTGGTTCATGGCCGCAATCTGGCGGCGAACCAGCGGCAGATAAACGATCTCTAACGGGCTGGGCAACACCTGGCCTGCGGGCGACCCCTCGGCAAACAGACTGGCAAGATCAAGGTCGTGAAGATAGAGACGGCCGTGTTTCACCCACAAATAATCATTAAACTGATGCCCCTCAGGCACAGGCCCCTCCGATTCCCAACCAATCACCGGATG
>JAHBVI010000204.1 GCA_019637635.1 Anaerolineae bacterium | reverse complement strand
ATATCAATCATGCCAGAATAGTTCCGGCTAAAGCCTCCACTCCAAGGCTATTAAGCAAGGCATCAAGTTCGGTACGAGAGACGCCGGTAACACCCAACGGCCGTGCCACCCGATCATGGCAGTCCGATCCCCCCGTCATGAGCAGGCCATATCGCCCCGCCCACTGCGCCATTAACGTTTCATGCTCTGGCGTGTGCCCAGGATAATGCACTTCCAGCCCATCTAACCCCAATACGTTATCGTCTAAAAATTCCGGCAGCAGCCGTTCCACAATCTCAATCGGCGGTAACACTTCGTTGTATAGACTCTCGCCGGGGTAAGAACCGGCGGCGGGGTGAGCAAACACACGTACTAATTGCGGGTAAGTGTGTAACAGCGGCGTCAGTTGCGCCGGTTTAATGCCGGAGGGCACATAGGCCGGGCTGTCATTGCCGATAAGCTGGCTGACCTGCCCTTTGTCCAGCCCGTGATTGTCGCCGAGGGCGAGGGCAAAGTGGCGGCGGGTGACATTGGGGGCTAATGCCTCGATTTCTTCAGCGGTCAACGGCCGTTGCAGCAATGGCGTCTCCCCCTCTGGTCCAAAAATCTCATTGATAGCCGCCACGCGGGCACGTACCAGTCCACCGCCGCGCCCCTGGCTGAAAATCTCCGTCGCCATCTGGCGGAAAGCGTGATCATCGAGCAGCACATAGGGGATGTACAGCAAATAGTGGAGAGTGCCGGTGAAATACGGCCGTCGAAACCTTAACGACACCTCCACCCCCGGCACCACGCGGCTGCCCGCCTCTGCCCCCGCTGCCAGCGCCTCATCCAGCCCCGCCAACGTGTCATGATCCGTCACGCCCACCGCCTGCAACCCCAATTCCGCCGCCGCCCGCACCAACTCCGTTGGCGTATACTCCCCATCGGAAGCGGTGGTATGATTGTGTAAATCAGCAACAAATGGTCTGTTCATAGTGTGTCCTGTTATTGAGATTGGAGATTGGAGATTAGGAGATTGGGAGATTAAGCGATCACCTTGTCACCCCTTCACCTCCTCACCTGTTCACCCCCTCACTGCTCCCCCGCCCGCGTCGCATCCAACGGCCGTGTCACCGTATGCACCTCTTCCCGCTCTGTTTCCGGGGTGGCGTAGTAGAGCGTGGCGGTCACTTCGTATTGGTCGGCGGGGACTTTATCGCGCAGGTGCATGGTCAGCGAGAAGTTGGTGTCCAGCGTCTCAATGACATGCAGTGAACTCACTTCCTCGCCCCAGGGATTGCGGATAGTGACTTCAATAGACGGCCGTTCGCTAAACGGCGTAATGGCAAACCCCACCTGCACCCGCCGCTGGTCTTCATACATATACAACCCCAACTGCTTAATCCGCACCTCCTGGCGCGGCTTGGGAACTTCGTCAAAAAACTTGATTTCCATTTGTTTCTTCCATCAATGGCGTGTTGCAAGTGGCAAGTTGCAGGTTGCAAGTGGTGGCTGACCTGCAACTTGCCACCTGCAACCTGCCACAATAGAGTTAATTTGCCTCGCTCTCTTCAACAACGGGTGCAGGCTCTGCCTTGTCAGCAACGGCCAACGCCGCCAGCCAGCGCGTTTCCGGGAAATGGTCAAACAACATCACCATCATCACCGTCAGCGGCGCAGCCAGCAGGACGCCCATAAAGTCAAACATCCAGCCCCAAAAAAAGAGCGCCACAAACGTCAGCGCCGGCGACAGGCTGATCTGATCGCCAATAATTTTGGGGGCCAGGATTTGTTCTGCTACCTGATTGATGATGGTATAGCCAATGGTCAGCACCACCACCATGCTCATGCCGTATTGGGCGAACCCCAAAATCAGCGGCGGAATCATGGCAATGATAATGCCAAAATAAGGCACAAAACTGAGGAAAAAGGCCAGCACTGCCCATAACAACGCGGAATCAATATCCGTCACTAAGAGCATCACCAAAATCCCGGCCGAAGTGAGTAGATTCACCTTGATGCGGGCCACAAAATAAAAAAGGATGCTTTGCCGAAAAGTACCAATTTTGACGACAATGGCATCCTCTTCACCCAAACCACGCCGCAACCGTCGGGCATAGGCAGGTGATTCGGCGATCAGGAAGATGATCAGTACCAGAATGATCACGGCCGTAATCGCCATGGTGAGGCCAAGACTTAAGACCTGGGCAGCGATGGTGGTGATGGCGGACACGGCCGTGTTCCCCACCGCACTCGCCGATTCCCGATCCACCCCCAACTCGGCCAGGCTGGCCGAAATCTCCGCCACCTGCGCCTGCATATTGGCCGTGTATGTAGGCAGCGTTTGCGCCAGCGTTTGAAAGGAGGAGAGAACCAGCCAACCCAGTCCCAGAAAAACAGCCAACAGCAGCACCGTCATGATCAGCAGCGCCAGCCCGGACTTTACCCCTTTGCGCTGCAACCACTGGTACAAAGGCGCACAGGCCAGCGCCAGCACCAGCGCCACCAGCACCGGCCCCACCACCGTCGCCAGCGTCCGCAGCCCGATAGCGATAACGATAAACGTCATCAAAATTAGCAGCAGCCGCAAAATAGATGAGTTCTGAATCTCTGCACGCATCTCGCCTCCTGTTATCATCAAAGATTACGCAGATTGCACCGATTTTTTATCTGCGAAATCTGCGCAATCTTTGATTTTCATTCTGCAAAAGTTTTCACCGCTGCCATTTTCTCTCTTGAAAAGGACGCCAGCCGTTCCAACACCTGCACCAGTTCCACCTGCCACTCATGTGTACTCATATGGCGGGGCATCCAGATCGCCTTGCGGCTGACGCGGGCATTTTCCCCCAAATAGCGTTGCAAACGGTAACGGTCAAGGTTTTCCAGGTCCGGCACGCGAATTTTAATCTGACCGGCTTCAGTGGTCACGGCCGTCACCTCCGCCCGTTCCGCCAGCACCTTAATCCGCAGTTGGTACAGCAAATTATGCACCGGGTCCGGTATCGGGCCAAAACGGTCGGCCAATTCATCCGCCATGGCGTCAATCTCCTCCAGAGTGGAAAGGTTAGCCATCCGCCGGTACAGCCGCAGACGCAGCCCCCCATCGGGAACATAATCCGTCGGCACGTAGGCCGCCAGCGGCACGTCAATCGTTGTGGCCTCCGGCAGTTGCGTGGAAATCGCCTCGCCCGCCTCCGCAGCCTTACGTTGTTTCACGGCATTAGACAGCAGCCGCGTGTACAGGTCAAACCCCACCGCCGAAATGTGCCCACTCTGTGACGCACCCAACAGTTCCCCCGCACCGCGAATCTCCATATCGCGCATGGCAATGGTGTAGCCCGCGCCCAAATCAGTATTTTCGGCAATCACATTCAGCCGGGCGCGGGCATCCTCGCTCAGGCTGCGCCAGGGCGGGTGGAAGAAGTAGGCATACGCCCGCCGCGCCCCGCGCCCCACCCGGCCACGCAACTGGTACAACTGCGCCAGCCCAAACATGTCGGCACGATCCACAATCAGCGTATTGGCGTTGGGGATGTCCAGCCCACTTTCAATGATGGTGGTGCTGATGAGGATGTCAATTTTGCCATCCACAAAGGCCAGGAAGATGCGCTCCAACTCTCGCTCGCTCATCTGCCCGTGCGCCACCGCTACCACCGCATCCGGCGTCAACTTCTGAATCTGGTTGCGGATGATCTCAATGGTCATCACCCGGTTATGCACCACAAACACCTGCCCGCCGCGATCCAGTTCCCGCAGCAGGGCGCGCTTCATGCGGGCGTCGTCATATTCGCCGACGTAGGTTTGTACCGGCAGCCGCTCGGCGGGGGCGGTATCAATGATGCTGATGTCCCGCGCCCCGGTCAGGCTCATGTACATGGTGCGCGGGATGGGGGTAGCGGTCATGGTCAGCACGTCCACCTCGGTGCGGAACTGCTTCAACTTCTCCTTATGCGCCACGCCAAACCGCTGCTCTTCGTCAATGATGACCAGCCCCAAATCTTTGAAGGCGATGTCGTCGCTAAGCAGGCGGTGGGTGCCGATGATGATGTCTACACGGCCGTCCTTCAACCCCTTCACAATCCGTTCCTGCTGCCCCTGGGTGCGGAAGCGGGAGAGCATCTCCACCTCCACCGGGAACGGCTTAAGCCGCTCGCGGAAAGTGTTGTAATGCTGTTCGGCCAACACGGTGGTGGGCACCAGAATAGCCACCTGTTTACCATCGGCCACCGCTTTGAAAGCGGCGCGCAGCGCCACCTCCGTCTTGCCGTAGCCCACATCACCACAGATGAGCCGATCCATGGGCTGCGGCCGTTCCATGTCCGCTTTCACCTCGGCAATCACCCGCAACTGGTCTTCCGTCTCCCGGTACGGGAAGCTGGCTTCCAGTTCCGCCTGCCAATCGGCGTCTTTGGCGAAGGCATGGCCGTGAACCAGGGCGCGGGCGGAGTACAGTTCCAGCAGTTCACCGGCCAGTTCGTCGGCCGCTTTTTGCGCCTGCACTTTGGCCTGCTGCCACGATTTTTCACCCAGTCGGTTGATGTTAGGCGGCCGTTCGTCGGAGCCAATCCATTTGCTCAGCCGGTCGGCGTGGTGGACGGGCACATACAGCACATCCCGGTTGGCGTATTCCAGCAGCAGATATTCCCGCTCCATGCCGCCAATGGTGCGCACCACGAGTCCCTGGAAACGGCCGACACCATATTCCAGATGCACCACAAAATCTCCGGCCTGAATGTCGGCAAAGTGCGTTTCCGGGGCGGTGGGGGCGGCCTGCCGCCAGCGGCGCGGCGCCGGCCGTTTCCAGCCAAATATCTCCGCGTCGGTGAGCAGGTTGAGCAGCACCCGGTTGTTCTCCCGGTTAACCAGTGTGAAGCCTTCCAGCAGGGCGCCGTTGATAAAGGTGACGGCGTGTTCCGGTGTCAGGTGATCAAGTGTCAGGTGTTCAGACGCCAGGTAATTGGGTGCGGGTGGCGAGGATGCCGGGGTGATGGTGGATTGGTCGGTGGCGCGTGTTTCTTGCTGCCAGAGGTCGGCCAGGCGGGCGGCCTGGCGGCTGACGATGATGGTGCGCTCACCATCTTTTTGGGCGCTTTTCAACTGGGTCAGCAACGGCCGCATCTGCCCGCCGTAGCGGGGGCCGGGATCAAACGCGGGCGCGAGTGTCAGGTGATCAAGTGTCAAGTGTTCACGTGACACCTGATCACCTGACACTGGATCACCTGACACTTGATCACCTAATACGAGCGGTTGCCACCAGTTCAGTTCATCGCTCATTTTGTCCCAGGAGAAGAGGGGGCTGGTGTAGCCGGGGGGCAGGTCGGGTTGTTCGTTAAGGATGATGTCGGCGTGTTCGTGGATTTCGGCTACGGCCGTGACCAACTCCGGCCAATCATCCACCACCACCAGCGCATTTTCCGGCATGTAGTCCAGCAAACTGGCCGGTTGGGGGTAGAGCAGCGGCAGGTAATACTCCAGGTTGGGGAAGGAACGGCCGCTCTGTAAATCTTTGATGTCGTCTTGCCAGGAGGGCAGGTTTTGCGCCCCTTCGTCCGGCAGGCAGTCGGCGGGCAGCGCATCGGCGTAGTCGCGGGCGATGGCGGGCAGCGCCTCGCGGCTGGGCGGTGTGACCATGTTGCTGATGTCCGCGCTGCCATTGACGGTCAGGGTGCGCTGCGTGGCCGGGTCAAACCAGCGCATCGTCTCGATCTCGTCGCCAAATAGTTCAATGCGTACCGGGTAGGGGGCGGCCACCGGGAAGATGTCCACAATGCCGCCGCGACGGCTGAACTGGCCACTCTTTTCCACCACCGGCGTGGCTTCGTAACCCACATCCAGCCAGGTCTGAGTCAACTTTTCCAGGTCAATGATCTGCCCCACGCGCAAGGCGCGGGTAGAGGCTACAAACTGCCGTTTGGGCAGCGTTTTTTGCAGGAAGGCGCGGGCGGAAGCGACGATGAGCGGCGGGTTTGCCAGCGCGGGGATGTTGGGCTGCTGCCCGGCCATCAGCCGCATGAGGACGGCGATGCGTTCGGCGCGGCAGCGGTCGCTCCACGGGCCGCGATCATTGGGCAGGGGGGTGGGTTCTGGCAGGCGGCGCATCACGTCCCCTTCCGGCAGCCACATTTCCAACGCCTGAATCCAGGCGGCGGCCGATTCCACCCGCCCGGTGAGCAGTAATATGGGCGCCCGCCGTTCCAGGTAGAGCTTCGCCAGGATGGACGGCCGTGCCCCCTTCGGCAGCAGCAGGGCCGGGACGGGCTGCTGTGCCTGGAGCGTATTGACCAGTTCCCCAAAAGCGGGTAGCTGGTCGTAGATTTGGAGAATGCCGGAGACGCTCATGTTTTCGTGATGCGTGATGCGTGATGCGTGACCCTTCACGAGTCACGCATCACGCATCACGGATTACCGATCATCGTTCCATTAAACTTTGTCATCGCCATTTGAATCCCTTCGGCCACAAACGTTTCGGCGGCACGCACGGCCGTGTCCAGCAGTTCGTTCAACACGGGCAGGTCGTCCATGCCGAAGTCTTGCAGCACGTAGGCGTGGGGCGGCATTTTGCCCGGCGGGCGGCCAATGCCCAGCCGCATCCGGCAAAACTCCTGGCCCAGATGGGCGATGATGGACCTCATGCCGTTATGCCCACCGGCGCCGCCGCTCTCGCGCAGGCGGATAGCGCCAAAGGGCAGGTCGAGTTCATCATAAATGACCAGCAGGTTGGCCTGCGGGATTTTGTAATAACGCAGCAGGGAAGCCACCGCGTCGCCGCTGAGGTTCATGTAGGTTTGGGGCTTGGCCAGGATGACCGGTTTGTGGGCAATACGGCCGTCGCCCACAATGGCCTGGTTCTGCACCTTGCTGCTCTGGATGCCGTTGGCCGCCGCCAACCGGTCGACGGCCATAAAGCCGATATTGTGCCGGTTGCCCCGGTACTGCCTGCCCGGATTGCCCAGGCCGATGATGAGGGTGCGGTCTTCCATGAAAGCAAGAAGAGATTGGGAGATTGGGGATTTAATCTCTAAATCTCCAATCTCCCAATCTCTTAATCTCCCTCTTCAATGTCCCACTCACCCACATTCCACAACTCCGACGGCTGGGTGGGGTCGGGTTGGAAGTTGCGGACGGTGGGGGCGGTGACGGCCGTTTTGATGTATTGGAACAGCGGAATGGACGGTTTGCGGTCGGCAAAGATGCGCACGGCCGTCTGGTGGTTGGTTTCGTACTCCTCTGTGCCGTAAATAGCGTTTTGGGCCGCCAGGCAGGCGGCGTCATACTCCTCGTTTCCCCAGCCGGTGGCGTTGATATTGTTCCAACCGCCAAAACCACGTTCCTCTGGGCCGGTGATGTTGGTGGAAAGGTAGAGGCCACAGGGTGGGGTAATGCCCGTGCGCCAGGCAAAGGTCGCCAGATCAAAGCGGCGGCCAAACAGCGGGCTGAAGGGGCCGTCATCAAACCAGGTCTCGGCCGGATAATTGACCAGATTGGCCTGGATGCCGCAGGCGGCCAGGTCCTCTTGCGCCAGTTCGTTCAGGCGCAGCCGGAAGGTGCTTTCGCTGTTGGCACTCAGAGTGATGCTAAAGGTAGTGGTAGCGACAATGGTGCGTTGTAAGTTGCGTTCCACCAACTCGCGCCAGCCGTCGCCATCGGTGTCAATCAGGCCAAATTCGTCCAGCAGAGCGTTCCCGGCTTCTGGGTCATAGGGCCAGACGGTTACATCTTCCGGGTACAAGGGGTGGTCGTTGGGAATATAGGCGTTCATCACCTGGCTTTGCCCGTAAAGCAGCTCGTCTATCATGCGTGGCCGGTTCAGGCAGTGGGCAATGCCCTGGCGCACCGGGAGAAAGTCAAACCAGTCCGGCCGGCCGCGGAAGATGTCATCCCCATAATTCCAGGAATTAATGCCAAAATCTATATGCTCAAAAACCAGGTCATTGGTGAAATAAGGGAGCAGGTCGCCTGTTTCGGCGGCGGCCAACAGATCGGGAATTTGAGCAAAATCTACCAACCCTCGGGTCACAACATCACACGTGCCAGCCGCCAACAGATCAGGCCAGCTTTGTGATCCTGCTAAGGTTTGGATGATCAGGCGGTCTATGGCCGGGAAACCTTCGTCCTGACGGTAGTAGTGCGGGTTGCGGCTGAGGAAGATTTGTTCACCCGGCGGCCAGGATTCGAGCATGAAGGGGCCATAGCTGAGCGGCTGGCGCATACTCACTTCATTGGTCAGCAGATCGGCGGCGCTCAGGTCGCCCAGTTGGTGACGGGGTAATGGCTGCCAGACGTTGGTGAAGTAGGTGGGGTCCATAAAACCGGGCAGTCCGGTCCAGCGCATCGTGAGGGGGCCGGTGGCCTCGTAGTCGGCGGTGCGCTCGATTTTGCTTTTGTCGCCGGGCGTGGCCGGGTCGGCGGCCAGTTCATAGCTGAAAACGGAGTCAGTGGCCGCCACCGGCCGGCCATCAGACCAGACCAGGGGGTGCAGCGCAAAATCTACCACCATTTGTTGCATCTGTACCGGCGGGTCGCCTTCGCGGGGCGCCCGGAACAGCACGGTCTGACCGTCGGCGTTTACTATCTGGGTGCCGGGTAGGAGGCGGGCCACCTTGCCGGCGGAATTGACAATCAGGTCGCCTTCAAAAACATCTACGGGTTGGATGACGGCGTCGCCATTGGTCAGGTTGGGCAGTTTCTCCAGGGCTTGCGGCTGGTAGCCGTAGCCGAGGGTGGTGTAGAGGTTGTCATAGAGGGCGTGGCGCACGGCCGTTGCTGCCAATGAATTATCGCCATACAGATACAAACTGGTGGGCACGCCCGACGTGCAAACGGTCAGTTCTTTGGCCGGGATGGGTGTGGCTGTGGGCGGCATGGGGGTGTGGGTAGCGGTGGCTTCCGGCACGGCCGTTGCTTCTTCTGCCGCTGGTGTATTCTGTGCTTCCGGGGCCGCGGTGCTACTGTCGCTCAGGCTGGCAGGTGTATGGGTCGCGGCCGTGTGGGTGGGTGCTGCTGTGGTTGCCGCTGTCGGCGCATTCTCTTCACTGCGGCAAGCCGCCAGCCACAAAACCGTTATCAAAATGAAAACTCTGTAATACAACGTGTTTACCTCCATCTCTCTTTTGGTAATTGCGTAATTGGGAAATTACGCAATTACCCAATTACGCAATTACCTGTTTACCCAAAACCGCCGCCACAGCATACGGCCCAGGTAACGCAGCAGCAAGTAGAGCGCCATCAGGCCAAAGATAACGGCCGTGAGGCGGACACCGCCCCAAAAAGCGCGGCCAAACTGCCCTGTGTCTACTGTTTCTAACTGCCCCAAGACGCCGCCGCTGCCGGGTGTGGCCGTGGGTAACAGGCCTCCGGTGAGGCTTGCCGGCGTGGCCGGGGGGGTGGGCGTGGGAAACGGGGTCAGCGAGGGCAGCGGCGTGGCCGGGCTGAACACGGCCGTACCCCCCTCTGTTTGGGCGCTGCCCGGACTGCCAGGGCTGACGGCCGTGACCGTAACCGCCAGCGCCGTTTCATCCGGCGTGGGTGTGGCCGTTGGCCCGGCGTTGTTGATTGTTAAGTTGGTGACGAAGTATTCGTCGTAGTTGTAATCGGTTCTGACCACGCGCAGGCGTAGCTGGTAACGGCCGTCGGGGAAAACGGGCACGCCCACATTTTGTCCCACCGTGGTGTCCCAAATCGCCAGGACGCCGTTTGTCACCGGCTGGCTGCCCTCGGCAAAAACAATCCAACCGGCCGATTGATTGGCCTCATTGAGGAAGGCCAGTTCGTAGCGCAAATAGCTGGGGTGGACGGCCGTGCCTGTCACCGTGACCACCCCAGAAAGCGTCTCGCCACTGGCTGGCGCGGTGATGCCATTGTTCTGGGCTGCCACCCGCCCCACCACCAGACAGGTGAAGATGAGCAACAAAAAAGAAAAGAACCATTTCCTAAATCTTGTACCTGCACTCGTTGGTAACTTTAGCCGGTTTCGTTTAATATCAGGCGAGTTAATCATGACCCGTGTAATTCTCTAAAACAAACACGTAAGTCTAACACAAATCAACCCTCCTGACGAATGAAATGGAGTTGCTATGTCCTTTAGAATGACGCGATCCACAACTA
>JAHBVI010000203.1 GCA_019637635.1 Anaerolineae bacterium | reverse complement strand
TGAGTAATTGAGTAATCAAGCAGGTGCTTCCCCCATTACATAATTACCCAATTGTTCAATTACCCACTTTAGCGGAGTCAAATTCACATGGCATCAATTCAGTATAAGCGGGTGTTGCTTAAGATGGGTGGGGAGGCGTTATCTGGCCCTTCTGGGTTTGGTATTGATCCTGTCCGCGCCACGCAGGTTGCCCAGATTGTGAAGGATGTTTATGATTTAGGGGTGCAGGTTGCACTGGTGATTGGGGGTGGTAATTTGTGGCGAGGTTCCGTGGGCAGTGCAATGGGCATGGAACGGGCGTCGGCTGACCACATTGGCATGATTGCTACGGTGATGAATGCGTTGGCCTTGCAGGATGCGCTGGAGAGGAAAGGCGTGGCCACCCGTGTACAAACAGCTATTGAGATGCGCACCATTGCCGAACCCTATATTCGTTTACGCGCCATGCGCCATTTGGAAAAAGGGCGGGTGGTAATTTTTGGGGCCGGCACGGGCAATCCTTATTTCACGACGGATTCTGCGGGTGCGCTGCGGGCTATGGAGATCAATGCCGATGTGTTGATCAAGGCCACGAAGGTGGGCGCAATTTATGATGATGACCCGGAGAAGAACCCACAGGCGCGCCGTTTTGATAAAATATCGTACATTGACTTTTTGAATTTGCGGTTGAAGGTGATGGACAGCACGGCTGTGTCGCTGTGCATGGACAATGACCTGCCGATTGTGGTGTTGAATTTTTGGCAGGAGGACAGCGTGAAACGATTCTTGCAGGGCGAGGATCTGGGCACGACCATCACCAACTTGTAAGGCGTTGCTCCCGGCGCAGGAAGGATGCCCTTCATAATTCATCCTTCATCATTCATTATTCTTTTAGGAGGAGGACAAGATGATACGCGAACTATTGGCAGATGCAGAATCGAGAATGCAAGGCGCGATTACTTCATTGGAAGCTGATTTAAGTGGGTTTCGTACCGGGCGTGCTTCTCCCCATTTGGTAGACAAAATTGTAGTGGAAATGTACGGCGCAGAAATGGCCTTGAACCAGATGGCGGTTATTTCCGTGCCGGAACCACAGCAGTTGGCCATACGGCCGTATGACGCCAGTTCCATCTCCGCTATTGAAAAAGCCATTATGCGCTCTGACCTGGGCATTATGCCCAATAATGACGGCAAAATCATCCGCCTCAATTTGCCGCGCCTGACGGAAGAACGGCGGCGCGACCTGAGTAAAATGGCGCATAAACGGGTGGAAGAAGCCAAAGTTGCCGTGCGTAATGTGCGCCGCGACGCCCTGAATGATTTGCGCGACATGAAAAACGAATCCATGATAACGGAAGATGAATTTCATCGCAGCCAGGATGATCTGCAAGCCCTGACTGACCGGTATGTGAAAAACATTGATGAAATCGGCGAGAGCAAAGAAGCCGAGATCATGGAAGTGTAACCCTGCATGGCCGAGCGCAACGCCCCTCTGGATTTAACCGGCCTGGTCATTCCTACGCATGTGGCCATTATTATGGATGGCAACGGCCGTTGGGCCAAAAAGCGTGGCCTACCGCGACAGGCCGGCCACCGGGCCGGCGCCGAAAACCTGCGCCGCATCATCAACGCCTGCGTCGAGTTCAAAATAAAAATCCTCACCATTTACGCCTTTTCCACTGAAAATTGGGGCCGCCCGGAAATGGAAGTGCGCGGCCTGATGAAAATCATCTCCCGCGTCATTGACCAGGAGTTAAAAGACTTACATGCTCAAGGGGTTTGCCTGCACCACCTGGGATCCATGAGCGGGGTCGCCCCCAGCCTGCAAGAAAAAGTTCATCGCGCCCTGGAACTGACCAAGAACAATGACCGGCTCATCCTGAATGTAGCCTTCAACTACGGCGGGCGGGCAGAAATTTTGCAGGCGGTGAAACAAATTCTGGCCGATAATGTGGCCCCCGATGATCTGACGGAAGAGTTGTTCAGTTCCTACCTGTTTACGCGGGGCTTGCCGGACCCTGACCTGGTCATTCGCACCAGCGGCGAACTGCGCATCAGCAACTTTCTCATCTGGCAGGCGGCTTATTCAGAGTTTTACCCCACGCCCACGTATTGGCCGGATTTCGGCCGTGAAGATTTATATGAGGCGATCCTGGCTTTTAACCAGCGGGAGCGCCGCTTTGGTCTGGTCACTGAATCGCCCGTGTAAGCCCTATGTTCCTGCAACGTGCCGCTGTCGCTCTCATTTTTGGCCCGCTGGCGCTGGCGCTCATTTATTTTGGCGACCGGCTGGGTGGGCTGGTCTATTTTGTGCCGTTTGCCATTTTGTTGGCGCTGGCGACGGCGGAGTATGTGCAGTTGACGCGCCATTTGGGCTGGCGTGTGTCCGTCTGGCTGCTACTGCCGTTGGTAATTGTCCAATGGGTTGTGGCCCAATGGGGTGAGCCGGCCTGGGTGGGGCCGTCATTCCTGGTGAGTATGTTACTGATGCTGACGGCCGTACTTTACGCCTACGAGAAACAAAGCAGCCAGACCGTTGCCGTGGATTGGATGGCTTACATGGGTGGATTTTTGTTGTTGGGCTGGCTGGGCAGCCATTTCTTTTGGTTGCGGGGCATACCCAATTATGCCTGGCAGTGGACAATGCTGGCTATGCTCACCACCTGGATAGCCGATTCGGGCGCTTATCTGGTGGGTAAGTTTGTGGCCGGCAAATATGTTTTGGGCAAACATAAAATGTCGCCGCGCCTCAGCCCCAACAAAACAGTCGAAGGTTTTTTTGGGGGGCTGGTACTGGGCACCTTTTTTACGGTGCTGATTGGTTATTTCCTGCAACTTCCCCTATGGCCTCTGCTCATTTTGGGGTTGGCAATCACCATATTAGGGCCATTGGGCGACTTGAGCATATCGCTTTTGAAGCGAGAAGCGGGGGTGAAAGATTCCGGCAACTTGTTGCCGGGGCACGGCGGCGCTTTAGATCGGGTAGATACCCTGTTGTGGGCGGTCGCTATTGCCTACTATCTGGCGCTCTACTTGCCACAGCTTTCCTGATTGAGATGGTCTGGTGTATGGCGTATAATACGGCCGTACACGCTTATTCCCACAACCGATTTACCCACATTCCCATCTGAACCGGAGACGCATTTCATGTCCAAAATCATCACAATTGAACGTTTCATTCTCGATCATCAGCCTGATTATGCCCGGGGTGAATTTACAAATCTCTTGTATGACATTGCTCTGGCAGCTAAAGTCATTGCCCATAAAACGAACCGCGCCGGTCTGGTAGACATTTTGGGGCGGGCTGGCGCTGTGAACATTCAGGGCGAAATTCAGCAAAAACTGGATGTGTTCGCCGACGATATTATTTTCCGCATCTGTGATCATACCGGGCGTCTTTGTGTCATGGCCTCAGAGGAGCGCGAAGAGATTATCCCTATTCCCGAACCATACAAAAAAGGTTCTTATGTGCTGGTGTATGATCCTCTGGATGGTTCTTCAAATATTGACGTCAACGTGAGTATTGGCACCATTTTTGGCGTTTATCGCTGCAAAAACTGGGAAAATCGGGGTCGCCTGGAAGATGTGTTACAGCCCGCCCGCAGCCTGGTGGCTGCCGGTTACGTCCTCTACGGTTCCAGCACGATGCTGGTGTATACCACCGGGCAAGGCGTTCATGGTTTTACCCTGGATCCGGAACTGGGCGAGTTTTTGCTTTCGCATGAAAATATGCGCCTGCCTGAACCGCCGGGTTACTATAGTGTAAACAGTTCGTATTATGAATCCTGGTCGCCACAAATTCAGCAGTATGCCCGTTGGCTGCAAGGGCTGGATGGCTCTAACGCCCCCAAAATGTCGGCGCGGTATATTGGTTCACTGGTAGCTGACATTCATCGCAACCTGATGCGCGGTGGTATCTTTTGTTATCCGGCCGAGAGAGGCAAACCACACGGCAAAATACGGCTGTTGTATGAAGCCGGCCCACTGGCGTTTATGATTGAACAGGCGGGCGGGTATGCGTCGGACGGCCGTCGTAATATTCTGGACATCGAACCTACCGACCTGCACCAACGTACTCCTTTCTACATTGGCAACCGGTCTCTAGTACATAAGGCGGAGCAATTCATTGCACAGGAAATTGACTTGCCTGGGGATGCGTGATATACTCCGCCTGCTCACAAAGTGGATGACCAAAAGCTCCCTGTAATGATTTAAATACCAATAGTCAGGAGAGAAACGCACGGTTGAGCCTGCGCGTAATTTCCCCCAAATGAAGAGCAATTTGACACTGTTATTGATTTATTCATCACCAACCTGCACAGGTATTGGACATACCTGGGCCATTTTCTGATCATGCCGTTGGCACTACAACCCCAACCATTGACTAAATAATGTGACCACAACTGGAAGCCTGATTCAGGCTGTTGTTGTTTTGGGCGTTGCAACGGCCGTGCAGAATGTTATACCAGTCGCACCAGACATGATCTGTCAGGAAACACCTTGAATTGAAGGAGAATATAGAGAAAATGTCTCTCGAAGAAAGCCAAATTGGAATTGGAGAACTGGAAATCAGAAAAATAGGTGAACTGCGCGAGATTGCCAAAGAAATGGGCATTTCTGGCTTCAGCACCATGAAAAAGCAGGGTCTCATCTACGAGATTCTGAAAGCTAAATCTGCCTCTCAGGGCTTTGATTTCCGTGGCGGCGTCCTGGAAATAATTGAAGACGACAAACAGGCCATGGGGTTCTTGCGCGGTAAAAATTACCTGCCGGGGCCAGATGATATTTACGTCTCTAATTCGCAAATCCGCCGTCTGGCGCTGCGCAACGGCGATATGGTTTTAGGCCAGGTGCGCGTACCCAAAGAAAATGAAAAATACTATAGTTTGCTGCGGGTAGAGGCTGTCAATGGCGGCAGCCCGGAACTGGCAAAGAAAAGACCGCGTTACGAAGACCTGACGCCTATTTTCCCGGATCAAAAGTTAAAGCTAGAAACAAAACCGAATATCCTGTCCACGCGCCTGATGGACCTGGTAGCGCCCATTGGCCGGGGCCAACGTGGTTTGATCGTTTCGCCGCCAAAGGCCGGTAAAACGACTGTCTTGAAAGAAATCGCCAACGGTATTTCTGAGAATTATCCAGATGTCCATTTGATGGTGGTGTTGATTGGCGAACGGCCAGAAGAAGTGACCGATATGGATCGCTCCATTGATGGCGAGGTCATCAGCTCCACTTTTGATGAACCGGTGAAGCAGCATTGCAAGGTGGCCGAAATGGCGTTGGAGCGGGCCAAACGGTTGGTGGAAAGCAACCGGGATGTGGTGCTGCTGCTAGACTCTATTACCCGCCTGTCGCGGGCTTATAACCTGACGGTGCAGCCCAGCGGCCGTACCCTTTCTGGTGGTCTTGACCCTACGGCGCTCTATCCACCCAAACGGTTCTTCGGTACGGCGCGTAACCTGGAAGAGGGCGCCAGCCTGACCATCATTGCCACCTGTCTGGTAGACACCGGCAGCCGCATGGATGACGTGATTTATGAGGAGTTTAAGGGAACAGGTAATATGGAACTCCTCCTCAGCCGTCGTCTGCAAGAGCGCCGCATCTTCCCCGCCTTTGACATTGAACGTTCCAGCACCCGGCGCGAAGATTTGCTGTTGTCTGGTGATGAGTTGCAGCGGGTGTATACCATGCGCCGAATGTTGGGCCACTTGATGGATACCCCAGGTTACGACATTAGCAGCGCCACCGCTGCTGTTTTGCAACAAATGCGCAATACACGCACCAATTATGAATTCTTAGAGACGTTGACGCGAGATATGATGTAAAACAAAAAACCGGGCTTTTGCCAAAAGCCCGGTTTCTGTCTGAGCAGAGGTTTAGAATACGGGCCGTTTTCGACGGCCCGTTTTTGTTGTTTAGGGGCGGTGTGGTAGCATTTTGCCCGTTGGAGATGGATTGGTGGAAAAGAAACGCGATTTGTGGCAGCGGTTTAGCGGATATCTGGTGGTAGCAGCGGGCATTTTGTTGTTGATTGCTGTGGTGCAGGTATTGGGGCTGAATGAATTGGTAGCTGCCGGAGAGGGGGGTGTTGGTGTTGATGGGGTCACGGCCGTGACCGCCACCATTGAACCGGTAAGTAACGTGGCGATGGCTACGGCCGTTACTACGCCCACCTACAATCTGCCCCCCGCACCCTTACCCGTCCTTCACGACAACAGCCTGGCCCCCGTGCCCAACCCGCACACCTACCAGGCCAAAATGCCCACCCACAACTTCAAAATCCACGTCGTCACCGATTTTGATACGCCCAACTCCATTGCCCTGCAATATGGCATCTCCGCCGACACCATCATCGGCGGTAACGCCAACATCAGCCGCGAATCTAACCTGCTGCAAACCGGCGCGGAGCTGATTATTTTGCCCGTAGATGGGGTGCTGCACACCGTCAAACCGGGCGAGACGCTGGACTCCATCGCCGCCCTGTATGGCGTGCCGGTGGCCGACATCATTGGCTTTCCCTCCAATAATTTAGAAGCCCCTTTTTTACGGCTCATACCAGATTCACAGCTTGTGATCCCCGGCGCGTCTCTGGGGCAGTTCACGTTTAGAGCGCCTAAATCGGTGGGCAACAGCGGCGGGGCGCAGCAGTGGGCGGTGGTGGGCACCGGTACCTATATCTGGCCGGTCAGCGGACGCTGCCTTACCAGCTATTACTCAGGCTTCCACCCCGGCATTGATGTGTCTATGGCCGAAGGCTCCCCGGTTTACGCCGCAGACACCGGCACTGTCACCTATGCTGCTTATGCTGCCGGCATTTATTACGACTACGGCAACCTGATTGTCATCAATCATGGCAATGGCTATGAAACCTTCTATGCCCACCTCAGCGGTATCAACGTTTACCCCGGTCAGATTGTGTACCAGGGGGATTATATTGGCGCTACCGGCAATACCGGCCGTTCCTCCGGGCCGCACCTCCACTTTGAAATCCGCAGCAACGATTACGGCCAGAATCCGTTGAACCGGTTGGCGGGGCCGGTGCGGTCTTGCTCGTGAGCCGTAATCCGTGAACCGTAATCCGTAATCCGTGAGCCGTAAACCGATAATGGATGACGGATGACGTTCCTGGGAGCACCTCTATGGATTATTCGTCTACTTTTTGGAAACGCGCGGGTGGGTACACCTTATTGCTTTGTGTGGGACTGGCGTTGTTTGCCGGGTGGCGGACGGTGAGTGGGGCGGAGGGCACGGCCGTACCTGCCATCATCACCCCCACACCGGTTGTAATGGATACGGCCGTTGCCGACCCCTCTTTCACCCCAACGGCCGGCGACGTGCCCGTGCTGACTGACAACAGCCTGGCCCCCGCTCCCTATCCCCACACCTATCAGGGCAAACTGCCCGAACACAACTACGAAACCTACGTCGTTGAACGCGGCGACACGCCGGTGGGCATTGCCGAACGCTTCGGCATCAAAACGGAAACCATCCTCGGTGGCAATCCGAAGCTGAGCCAGGAATCCAGCCTGCTGCAAACGGGCGTGGAACTGATTATCCTGCCCATTGACGGCGTGCTGCACGATGTACAGGCCGGCGACACCTTGGAAAGCCTGGTGAACCAGTACGGCATCCCCGCCGAGCAAATTATTGCTTACGCCCCCAACAACCTGGAATTCCCCTACCGGCTCTACCCAGACACCAAAATCATGATACCCGGCGCGGTGCGTGAGGTATTTGTGTGGACGCCGCCCACACTGGAGTCGGTACGGGGTACGGGCAGTGGGGTGCAGCCGCTTGTCGTCGGTACCGGCAGTTTCATCTTCCCCGTCAACTCACGCAACTTCACCCAGCAGTTCTGGTACGGTCATCCCGGTGTAGATATTGGTCTGGCGGAGGGTTCGGCCGTATACGCCGCCGATACTGGCACCGTCACCTATGCCGGCTGGAACATATACGGCTACGGCAACCTGATTGTGGTCAATCATGGCAATGGCTATGAAACGTTCTATGGTCACCTCAGCGGCTTTAACGTCGTTCCCGGCCAGATTGTGACCAAAGGCCAGGTTATTGGCGCGTCCGGCAACACCGGCAACTCCTCCGGCCCCCATCTCCACTTTGAAATCCGCATTAACGGCAACCGGGATAACCCCTGTTGGTATGTGGGCTGTTAGCCGGGATATGTGCGCGTAGCAGGCGGTTTGTCGTTGACTGCATTGCCCCCCTGATACCAGCTTTAGTGGATGGCCGGCAGGGCACTCTTTACGCCACGGGTTCGGCTATGAGTATGGGAATGGTACGGTCGGTTTTGTTCTGATAATCCTGGTAAGGCGGAAATGCTTTTACGGCGATAGCCCAAAGTCGCTCTCTCTCGACTGAATCTACCACTTCGCGCACGCGCATGGCGAAGACTTCGGTCTTGTCGCGGATTTCTACATTTGGATCCGCCTTCAAATTGTAATACCAGTGCGGATGTTTGGGTGCGCCACCCTGGGAGGCCACCAGGATATAGTTGCTTCCGTCCGCCACCCTCATTAACGGGGTCTTGCGGATCGCCCCTGTTTTCCACCCTCTATTGGTCACAATGATGACGGGCAACCCTGTGTCCCTTAAGGTCAAACCGGCCGTACCGCCGCTGCCTTCATAGAGTTCAACTTGTTCGGCCACCCACTGCCGGGTACTGGGTACATATTCGCTCACAATCAATTACCTCCAATGTTCTGCTTCAGGTATGTCCACTCATGGGCATAAACGTGTGAAAGATTCTCACAAATCCCAACTTGAGTATGACATATTCCCCTTTCCTGTCAATTACGTGGTCAAATTCCATTGCTGGCTTTCTAGCTTCATCGGGTTACAACGCGGCGGACAAAATCTTGTATTAGTCGCGTATAGACAGGCGAAAATTCTCTGGCACGCAGTTCCTTCTCATCAACATAAGCGGGTTCATCAATCAACATGAGGTGGCCGGTACGCGGCACCTGATGAAGCTCAACATCATCATTGCCTGCCTGGGCAAGTGCGTCGCGCCAGATAGCCATGCTTTCCTCTACGGGAATCCAGGGATCGTTCTCGCCGTAGAGGAGCAGTATGGGCACGGTAATCCCGCTGAATACTGGCCAGGGATCAAACCGTGTTTCATTGTCCCAGCCGGTTTGGACGACAGCTTCGGGCAGGCTCTCAGCAATATACACATGCTCGAACCAGGGTTCATCCTTATATTGATCAATGAGTGCCTGAGCCGCTTCGCGTGTGACCTCACACCGATAATACGCATCAACCTTTTGGCGCAGGTGTGCGCCCGCTTCGGCTACCGCTTCGCCATAGCCGACCGCCCGTAGCACCTGGGGAACGGCGTGGGCCATCTGCTGTGCCGGGCCAACGCCGGAACTGGATACCAGGATCAGGAAGGCGATATCGTCCTGGCTCTGCCCAAAAGCGGCTGGCGCTATCCATCCGCCCTGACTGACGCCCCAAAGGCCGATATGGGTTTCAGCCACATCATCGCGTGTCTTGAGCATCTGAATGGCAGCAAGCCCATCACGTCCCAGGGCCATATAACCGGGGTGGATACGTTCTTTCGGAGGGATGTCCTCGCCCCGGCGATCATAGATATAGACGGCGACACCGATCTCATTCATGGCTTGAGCGAGATGCAAATACAGCGGGTAATCTTGTTTGCCGGCGCTGGCGCTGTGCAGGACCACGATGGTGGGAAAGGGGCCGTCACCGGCTGGCTTATGCAGCGTTCCGGCGAGTGTATGGCTTTCGGAAGTGGAGGTGATTGGCACGCGCGTTGCCGGCCCCAATCCTGCTGTTGTATTTTGACTGGGTAATGAACGGGTCATGTTCTAAACTCCTCTCACATCGCCACTCGTGCTGCCTTTGGTCAGGTCAAGAATACATGTCATCCAGCAGATTAACCTGCGGCGGGCAGGGCCGATTCGTAGGCGGTGATGATGCGGTCCATGAGTTGGTCGAGTTCGGTGTTAACCACCTGCCGTGCGGGGTCGGCGTCGTACCAGGCCATAATTTCCCGCGCTCCCTGGGCAAAGGGGATGGCAGCGACAAAGTCGGGCACCAGGCGTTTGATTTTGCTGTTGTCGAAGATCATGCTGTGTGTTTTGTCGCCCAGCAGGCTGTCGCCCCAACTGCTGTTGAAACGGGCGATGAAGTCGGAGGGGATGTGAACGATGTCCGCTTCTGCGCCCGCCGCTTGAG
>JAHBVI010000202.1 GCA_019637635.1 Anaerolineae bacterium | reverse complement strand
CTACTGATGAAAAAGTACATCACCGACAAACGTGTTTGGGCTTATTTTCTCTTTTGGTCATGGAATATCATTTTCCTGGCCTTCATGGTGATTGGTTTTGCGCCTACGGTACTGGTGGAAATGGTCACGGCCGTGCGCGCCGGCAGCATTCCGGGGCAATATCTCGTTTATGGAACGGTGCTGGCAGCCATCCCCCTCCTGTGTGTTATATTGGGGCTGACCGTGCTGCGCTACGAACCGTTTAAGCTGTTCGCCCTGGGTTATGGTGTGGAAGGGCCGCTGATGCTCATGCTGGCCGTGCGCTTTTTCTTGCTCCGCGACGCGCCGGCGGTAGTGACGCTCATGCTGGCTGCCGGCCTCTTCAGCCTGGGCACCTTGCTGTGGCAGTTACTCGACCGCCGCATTGATGAACGCGGCCCGGCGCTCACCCATATGCGTGTCATCGGCCTCAGCATCTTGCTGGTAGTGGGCATTTATGCCAGCCTGTGGATCGCCTTTTATGCCCTGCCTTTTGCCGCCCTGATTGGACGGTGGCTCTGGGATGTGCTGACAAACCTGGGAGAAGTCATCCGCAGCTTCTCCCAAATGCTGCGCGACGCTTACCGGCAGGCATTTTTGTGGGTGCCATTCATGCTGTTAGGCATGGTGCAGTTGGCCTACACCGCCACCCTGTTTGTACTCATGCCCATTGCCGTGCCCATTATCTACGGCCGTGCCTGGTGGCGCGGCGTCCAGGCGCTGGCCCGGCAATACAGCCAACCGCGCGCTGTGGCTCTGAGCACGGCCGTTGTCGCCCTGCTCATCTTTACTATTATCCAGGTGAACCAACAGCCGCAGCAGCAAGCCTTTGCCCTGCTGGAACAGCCGCCGGCTACCGAAGCCGAAGCCAAAGCCTTGTTGGAACAGGAAGAGCTGATCCGCGCCGGGCTGCTGAACGCCTACCTGGCGCAGCACCGCTACCTGAGCGCCCAGGGTGAGATGGACCACATCGGCGATTTATACACCGAGGCATTCAGCCTGGATTATCGCCAGGCAGCCCTGGTGCAGCGCATGTATGAAGGGTTGGTCAGCCCCCTGCTCTACCAACCTGTGGGCAATTACCTGTCACTCAGCCGGTGGGACAATCGCGTTTTCCGCGAAGAACCGGCCAAAGCCGCATTGCTATACGAACAATACTTCGACCAACCGATCAACGAGGGCGAAAAGGAGTCGGTGGTCGCCGCCGTGCGCTCTACCTGGATGATTGACCAGGCGCGCGCCGGCTGGCAGGCAGTAGACGACCGCGAAGTCTATCTGGCCCGCCAGGAAATTAACGTGACGGAATATGGCGACTGGGCCGAAGTGGAACTATACGAGGTGTACGAAAACCAGACCACGCAGCGCCAGGAGGTGATTTATTTCTTTTCCTTGCCGGAAACGGCCGTACTTACCGGCGTCTGGTTGGGCAATACCGACAGCCTGAACGCCCGCTTCCCCTTCCGCGTGGCCCCACGTGGCGCAGCCCAGGCCGTTTACCGCCAGGAAGTGCGGCGGCAGGTAGACCCGGCTCTGTTGGAACAAATTGGCCCCAGCCAATACCGGCTGCGCATCTTCCCCATCCCGCCCATGAGCCAGCAATGGGACAATGAACTATCGCACAGCACCCTCAGCCCTGGGCAGCCGCTGCACATGTGGCTCACCTACCGCGTCATGGCCGATGAGCATAACTGGCCGCTGCCCTATCTGGCCAAACAGTTCAACCTGTTTTGGAACAGCGACAGTGTGCGGCTGGTAAACGGCCAACCAATGAACGCCGACAGACGTGCCTGGCTGCCGACCACAGTAGCCGCCATGGGGCTGCCCCAGGCCGCCGGCCATCGTGTAGATTTGCCCAATGGCACGTCGGTGATTGCCCAGCCGGCGGCGGCCGAAAATTTGCCGCAGCCAGATGGCAGTCTGTCGCTGGCGGTAGTGCTGGATCGGTCGCGCAGCATGGTGAGGGACGATAAGTTTGTGCAAGAGGCATTGGCCCAACTAGACGCCTGGAGCGAAAACGTGGACGTATACCTCACCGCCTCCGAGTTCAGGGGCGAAGCGCCATCCGTTGTGCCTCTGGCCGACGTTTTAGGCCAGGAGATTGTCTATTACGGCGGCCAAAATGCCGGTGATTTGCTGCTGCAATTTGAGGATTTATACGCCGGGCAGGATTACGACGCCATCCTGGTGCTTACGGATGGATCGGGGTTTGGGCTGAGTTTTGACGGCCGTACCCCCACCACCCCCGCTGCCCCCCTGTGGATGATTCACGTCGGCGGCCAATTCCCCCTGGGTTATGACGACGCCACCTTGCAGGCCATCCAGTCCAGCGGCGGCGGCAGCGCGGCAACGGTAGACGAAGCATTGGCCCGGCAAACCTTCATCCAGACCAGCCAGGCCGAGGGCGTGACGGTAGATGTGGCCGATGGGTATACCTGGGCGGTGATGCCGACCGAAACGGCCGATACCCTTTCCAGCGCCCTGGAAAAGCATGAAACGACAGACGGCTTTGCCGCCCTGGCCGGCCGTCGCCTCATTCTGGCCGAGATGCAAAAAGAACAGGGCAGCCTGAATGACCTGGCCGTGCTGGATGGGCTGCACGCCATTGCCGTGGAACAGGGCATCGTTACCCCTTACTCGTCCATGATTGTGCTGGTGGAAGAGCGACAGCAGCGCATGTTGGATAATCTGGAAGATGACCCTGACCGCTTTGAGCGCGAGTTTGAGGCCGTCGGCGAAACCGATCAATCGCCCATGGTGGCCGGCGTGCCGGAGCCGGAGGAGTGGCTGCTGATGGCGTTGGCGGTGGTTATGCTGGCCTGGTATGCACGCCGCAATCGGAACAATGCCGACGCGAAAAAAGTCTGGCGGGGGATTTGAAACGTGAGGCGTGAAATGTGATGCGTGATGGTATTTCTTACCGGTCACGCATCACGTTTCACGGCCGTGCCACCACCAACACCGTGCCCACCAGCAGCGCATCCTCACCGGCTGCCAGGTGCAAGCGTTCACCGCTGACCGGCTCATACCAGCCGGTGTACAGGCGGTAGACGCCGGGAGGTAAATCAGGCGGCGTCTGGATGATATACCAGTCAGGTACCGGCTCGCCGGGCGGCCAACAGGTGGTCGGCCAGCCGTTGGCCTGGGGCATACCATCTTGCTGCGCCGCCAGTTCACCGGCTTCGTTCACCAGATGGTTAAAAACGGTATACGCGGTATCCAGGGGCACGGCCGTTTGCCACAACAGTTGCACAATAATTGGCTCGCCAGGGGCAATGGTTTGGGGTGTGGCGACGTAATTGAGCAAAACGATGTCCTCCCCAAATTGGAGTGGCTCACCCTGCCCCGATGGATCAACCGGCCAGTTGAGAATGACGTTTGGGGTGGAAATCCTGGTTAATCCCGTATTGACTACACGCAGGTAAGTATTGAATACCAATAGCTGCATTGCCAGCAACCCCATTAACAGAAGGAGGGGCCAGCGATTGCGTCCGATGGGGAGCCGGTGCAGGCCCCACACGGCCGTCATCACCGCAAAGGGCGTCAGGAAAATCCACACCCGCGCCACTTCCCCCCGCGCCGTGCCGCTGGTGTCCAGCAGTAGCACGCCCAGCCCAAAAGCAATGGGCAGCGGCGACAGTTCCCGCCGGGCAGTAAACAGGGCATAGACAAAGGCAAACAGGCTTAACAGCGCCAGCGGCAGCCCCAGAAAAATGCCAAAATCGTACAGGTGATAACCTAACCATAACCAATAACTGCGGGCCAACCCCAGGTGAAAGTCCATGGAGACGCGCCAGATCGCCAGCAGGCCGGGGCCAGGCAGCAGCTCATACACAGCCCACACCAGCCCTAACCCGGCCACAAACCACAAACCCCACCCGATCACCTGTGGCCAACGCCAATCGGCGCGGTGGGCTGCCAGCCAGAGCAGCGCCCATATGCCCATGGGCACAAGCATGATCAACAGGCCAAACGAGAGCAGCACCGCCAGCCCCAAAACGACGCCTGAGAGAAACAGCACCAACGGACGTCTTTCTGTCAGCCCCACCACCAGCAGGTACCAGGCCGTCACCGTCAGCAGCGGGAAAAATTGATCCCACCGCCCGGCCCACAAGGCAAAGGAGGGGATGAGCGGGTACAGGGCGACCGTCCACACGGCCGTCTCCCACCCCAACGTGCGCCGCGCCAGCCCAAACAACGGAAACACCACGAGCGCGCTGAAGAGGGGCAACAGCATTTGCAGCACGGCCGTACCCATCACCGGATTAGCAATCCGCATTAACGTCAGATCGGTGCATTGGTACGGCCGTAGATACCCCCCGATTGTTTCCCCCACCCCACCCACCGCCAGCGGCGCCCGGCTGGCGTAAAAAAGCAGGGGGATGCCCGGCGGATACCGCTGCGGATGCACCGGGAAGGTGGGCATCAGTTCCGGGTAACGCGCCAGAAATTCCAGAGGATCGTCTATGATGCTGCCCACCGAAAAGAAACCGCTGCTGCCGGGCGAGATGGTACGGAAATACAACTGCTCTACCACGTCTGGCGACTCAGCCACCAATAAGCCCACCTGGATAACGGGCACAGACAGAAAACAAAAGAGCAAAAAGCCCACGACCCGGCGGCGTGGCGGCGCGTTGTTAACCAGTCTACCACCCAACCACAACGCCAGCCCACCATACAGGGCGACCACCAGCACGCTGAGCAGGTGGCGCGTCGGTTCACCGGGAATGGCATACACCCAGCGCCACTCGTCCGGCCCCCGCAGCGCCGGGTGAAGATTGGTGGCTATGGCCCAGATGAAGAGGAGGGTCACGGCCGTTAGCCCCCCCAAAAGCAGCATTGTCTTTTTGCTCATTAAGCTCCTCAAGAGACCTGACAGGTTTAGGAAAAATCCTGTCAGGTCTGAACGATGACGATATAGACCGCAGATACACGCTCTTTTCTCATCTGTTATATCTTATACCCACCCAAAAGTAGAAAAAATCACGTCCATAGTGTGCTGCAAAAACTGGGCGTCAATAACCGTTGGGAAGCCACCGCGTATGCCACGCTGTTAAACGGCACGGCCGTTGCCCCTCCTCCACCTGCCTAGATACTCCTATCCCAATCCATATCCTCATTCTATATCCAGATACAAGACAGCGGCCTGTGATTCTTGTTATGCTGATGGCTGCGCTGGCATCCTGAACTCATCCATGAGGTCAGGCGTGGACACGAAGCGTGTACACGAAAAGCGAAGCTAAGCGAAGCTATTGGAGTAGACAAAGACAGCTCGATTAGACCGGGTTTAGGCGCACATCAGTGAACCTGCCCTGGACTGGAGGTAACCTGTGAAGAGTTTTGACTTCAAATTTGGTGCTGTGGTTAACGGCCGTGAGTCCCAATCCCCATGTGGTCATCTGGACCGGTTGGCCGTAGAACCAGAAAGCTGGTGCATTACCGACGTCATTATGGAAAGCGGCCTGGTGTTCAAGCAGCATACCGTAATACCGGTGGCTGAAATAGAAGAAGCAACGGCCGTAGACATTCGCGTGGCCGTTGGTTGCCAGGAATTAGCCGGATACCCCGCATTCAGCGAGATGGTGGTGGAGCGCAATGAGCAAAGCCCAGGCTGGATGACGCCCGTCCAGAGCGGCATCGTGGGGGCAACGGCAACAGCCTGGGCGCCAACCACGGCCGAAATGGCGGTCGTGCAAGAAAAAGTGCGCCAGGGCGTAGCCGATTCCAAAATTGTGCTGAATGGCAAAGTGGCCGTGTATGGTTCAGACGGCCGTATCGGTCAGCTAAGCCATCTCATCACCGTGAACGATGACATGCCCCACCAGATTCAATATCTGGTCGTTTCCGAAGGCGCACTGTTCCCCAGGCAAACCATCGTACCCATTCACTATGTGCAAACCCTGAGCGAGCAAGGCATTCATATCCTGGCCTCCACTGCGGAAATGGATGATTTCCCCCAATTTGGGGCCGAGATGCTCGAAGACATAGAAAACCGGGACAGTTCTGGTTGGTGGGAAGTCGGCGAGGTGGAATGGGATGCCATCGAGGAGGTGGTTCCCGTACCGGAAGATGCACAGTTGGCAACGGCCGTAGAAACCGCCCTGATGTCTGATCTGCGCACGGAGACGGCCGTAATTGACGTTATCAATGAGCGTGGGGTTATCACGCTGACGGGCAAAGCGCCTGATTGGGCGGTTCGCCAGGCGGCAGAAACGATAGCCAGTCACCAGCCAGGCGTGGTCAAAGTGATCAACGATCTGGCCGTTGAACAATCCTGACTGGCAGTTGAGCAATCCCCAACAAAAACAAAATTCAGTTTAGATTGGTTCAGTCTGCGAGATTGAACCAATCTACAAGGAGTGTGTAATATGCATGCGAAAAAGATACTTTTAGTCCTGTTAGTAGCGGTGTTCTTTCTGGGCACGGCCGTGAGCCAGGGAGCAAACCTGGTAGCCGCAGCACCCACCTTTCAAACAAGCGATGGGGAAACAGACGAGGCTCAACAAGCTGAGCAAACTTTAATGGGTGTGATTGAGTCCCGTGACCAGTTGAGCGATTTTGAAACCCTCATTGGGGTTAGCCATGCAGCAAACAGGCACAGCCGACCTCATCGCTGGTGGACTGTATGATTTTGTAGCCCAATGGCCGCCGACACTTATCTTGTTTCTGCTTTTTACAGCCGCAGCCATCATCACTCAAATGATGTCCGACGCCGGCACCGTGGTCTTATTGGGGCCGGTGGCCGTTTCCCTGGCATTGGCTTTGCGCCAACGGCCAGAACCCTACGTGGTAGTGGTGGCGGTAGCCGCCGTCGCTTCCTTTCTAACTCCCATTGGGCATCATGGTAATTTGCTTGTGTATGGGCCTGGAGGGTATCAATTTTCCGACTTTCTGAAGATGGGCACGCCGCTCACCATAATCGTGGCGCTGCTAACGATCGTTCTGGCGCAATTACTCTGGCCTGGATAAATTGGTACAATCAGGGCTTGATGTATCGTTCGGCGTACCTGTTTGCCCTGGCTGCGGCCCTTTGCTTTTTTGTCATCGGACTGACCTCGTTGAGTCAATATGGTTTTACCTGGGATGAGCCAGAAAACCTGTTGACCGCCACTCACTATGCGCATTATTTTGCCAGCGGCGATGAGGAATGGCTGGATTTTGCTGCTTATGATGCGGCATACCGGGCAGACGGCTGGGCTCGCCCGCTGCTCTACAACCAGGAGTTCAATGCCCCGTTCCGGTACCCACCTGTTGCCAACATGACGGCCGTTGCCACCCACGCCCTGTTCACCACCCGCCTGGGCTGGCTGGCCGACACCGATGGCTACCATCTGGCGGTTTTGCTTTATGCCGCCCTGGCCATCTTTGTCCTGGCCTGTTTTACCTGGCAGGCGTTTGGGCCAACGGCCAGTTTTGCGGCCACGCTGGCCTTAGCCACGTACCCGCTCTTTTTTGAACACGCCCACCTCAATTTGAAGGACGTGCCATTTGCGGCGCTGACGCTGTTGGCATTGTGGGCTTATTGGCAGGGGGAGCGTTGGCAGGGAAAGAGGCACGGCCGTTGGCTCTGGTTTGCCCTGGCGACCGCGGCGGCCGGGCTGGGCATGGGCGTGCGTGTGCTGGCCGTGGAAATCTGGTTGGTGATTGGGCTGGCCTACCTGCCCGGTGTCTGGCTGAATCGGCATAGTGGGTGGCGGGTGATGGTACGGCCGTATCTGCCCCTGCTCGTTTGCATCCCCCTGTCACTGCTCATTTTCCTGGCAAGCTGGCCCTGGCTCTGGCCTGATCCGGCGGCGCGTCTGGCCGAACACCTGGCGTTTGGCCGGGATGTGTCGCGGGGGCTGCGGGTGTTATACAACGGCCAGATTTACGCGGCGGGAGAGACATTGCCCTGGCACTATACGGCTGTCATCTTCACGCTGACCACGCCGTTGATTGTGTTGATCGGCGGGCTGGTGGGGTGTGGCACGGCCGTGAAACGCAATCTGCGCCAGCCAGACCCGGCGGCCCTCATGCTGCTGGCCTTGTTCTTGCTGGCGCTCCTGCGTACCAGTTGGCCGCACCTGCCGCACTATGACGGCACGCGCCATATGCTGGATGGCATCGTCGCTTTTGCTGGTCTGTTTGGCCTGGGGTTCCAATCTATCACCGGCACAATCATCCGACGGCTGCCTGAGCGACTGTGGCGGCAGCGCCACCGACAGCTTCTCCCTGTGGCGCTGTGCCTTCTGCTTTTTACGCCCGTGATCCTGGTAAATATGCGCCTGCATCCGTTTCAAGGCATTTTTTACAATGCCCTGGTGGGTGGTACGGCGGCAGCCGCCGACCGGTTCCCACAGGAGTATTGGGGGAGTTCGTTTCGCCTCGGCTCGGCCTGGGTCAATCAGTATGGCGACCCAAAAGCGTTGGTTTTGGCGCGTGTGGGCGGGCATCTGGCTCATTTTTACATTGCGCCCGACCGCCAGATTATGCCGGATGAGGTTATCCCCACCCTGCCGCCAGACGTACCGATTATTCTGCTCTACATGACCCGCCGCGATAAATATGACTGGGTGGCCGAATTTGCCGAAGAACGGCTGACGGCCGTTTATACCCTGAAACGCGGTGGTGTGCCCCTGCTTAAAATTGTAGCGACCGACTCCGATACCTTGCAGGCCGGCGTGCCATAATTTTCCTCGTTCCCATGCTCTGCGTGGGAACGCCTGCCAGAGCGCTCCGCGTTCCCTTCGACGCAGAGCGTCTAGCTGGTCATTCCACGCGGAGCGTGGAACGAGGAAACGAGATTACCCAATTTCCCGGTTACTTCAGCACCAGACCGGAGCGTGGCGGCAGTGTCAGTGAAATACGGCCGTCTGCCACCACCACCTGTTCACTCTGCCCAAACAACGGCCGTAATGCCAAACCGTCCGCCAGCAATCCTTTCACCGGCACGGCAGCGGTGTGCGGTTGGGTAGAGACGTTCACGGCCGTGACCACCACCTCATCTACCATCTGCCGGGCAAAAGCATACACCTCCCCTACCGCATACAATTCGTGGTAACTGCCCCGCCGCAGCGCCGGTTGGGCGTGGCGCAGGGCAATCACCTGCTGGAAGTAAGCCAGCATCTCCTTGTCCCACTGACTCTCATCCTGCCAGGGGAACGTCCAGCGCGCTTCCCGGTCATAGAAAGGTTCTTCGGTGTTGGCCGAGCCGCGAATGGCGATCTCGTCACCGTAATAAACGCAGGGCGCGCCGGGAAAGGTCATTTGCAGTAGGGTCGCCAGCCTGATCGTATCCTTATCGCTACGCGCAATGGAAAGCAGGCGGGCCGTGTCGTGGCTGTCCAGCGAATTAAGCTGCACCTGGGTCACGTTCCAGTCATAGAGGCCGAGCAGGCGGTGAATGGCACGGCCGTAGCCCGCTGCATCAATTGCCGGATGAGGCTTGTAATCGCGTCCCTTCACCAGCGCCTCGCTCACCCGGTCGCCGCCGCAAAAGGCGATGACCGGCCCGGTAAATTCATAATTCATAGTGGCGTCAAACATGTCCCCTTGCAGCCAGCGTTTAGCCTCATGCCAGATTTCGGCCACAATGTACGTTTCCGGGTTGATGGCCTTTACCCGCTGCCGAAACTCTTCCCAAAAGCCGGACGTGGTAATTTCCGCGGCCACATCCAGCCGCCAGCCATCAATGGCAAACTCCCGCACCCAATACTCGGCTACCTGCATCAAAAATTCCCGCGCCTGCGCATTGTCCGTGTTAATTTTGGGCAGGTCGCGCAGCCCCACCCAGGCCAGATAATTCGGCGGTTTTTTCATGTCGTACGGGTGCAGCGGCCAGCCCGTAATCGTAAACCAGTCAATATAAGCTGACGCCATGCCCTGTTCCAAAATATCGTTGAACTGGAAAAAGCCGCGGCTGGCATGGTTAAAAACACCATCCAACACAATGCGGATGTTCCGCTTGTGCGCTTCGTCTACCAATTCCCGCAGGGCGGCATTACCACCCAGCATGGGGTCAACCTGGTAATAATCATGGGTGTGATACCGGTGGTTACAGGCGGATTGAAAGATGGGGTTCAGGTAGATGGCGTTGATGCCCAAATCCTGCAAATAATCCAGTCGCTCCACAATACCCAACAAGTCGCCGCCCTGGTAGCCCTTATCAGGCGGCGGCGCATCCCAGGAAACCAGGCGGCCTTTAGGCACATGCTCACTTTTGGCAAAACGGTCAGGGAAAATCTGGTAAAAAACAGCATCTTTTACCCATTCGGGAGTCTCAATCATCTGTAAATTTCCTCCAATCTCTTACCGATGATAAGACAGGTAGACGAAGTTGACAATTGGTTGAAGCGCAATGCCTGTTGACAGGGCAAATCACCGGGGGCGTCTGTAGATTTTTATGC
>JAHBVI010000201.1 GCA_019637635.1 Anaerolineae bacterium | reverse complement strand
AAGCCTGGGCGCTTTTTCGCCCGGCGACAGCATCTTCATATTGTCTGACATCGGCCAAAAACGCCATGAACCTGGCAAACGCTAACTCAAATTCATGGGATGACTCTATGAACAAGTTGGTGTTCAATGGGCGCGTGACTCTGTAGCCATACGGTTCGTCATATTGATAAAAAATGTAGTTATTATGCGTGGGCGAGATGATCCGGGTTGGCTGCGTCCTGCTGATAAGTTCCAAAAAGGTCTGGCCGATGTGGGCATAGTCAGCCAGCGTACCAAAAGCGGTTTTGTCTTGAACACTGACCTGCAAATCTTGTAAGGTAACGGCCGTCATCGAATAGATTTCCTTCTCTCCGCGTTTTCCAGATCATATTGAATCCACTTCTCAACCGGCCATTCCTCTACCAACTCGATCCGATGGGCCGCCCATTGGCTGTATTCTGGGGAAATATCGCAGCCCTTCCACTTACGGCGCAGTTGTTCAGCGACTACGGCCGTCGTCCCTGAACCCAGAAACGGGTCAACAATCAAGTCGCCAACATTTGATGACGCTAAAACCAGCTTTCGCAATAGCTCTTCCGGCTTCTGCGTAGGGTGCGGTGTCTTTTCGTGCATCCCGTTACACGTTGTGGGTATTTCAATCACGTCCCTGGGTTTGGCCCCCTTTGGGTGCGGCCGCCACAACCTGTTTTTATCGTCATTTCCTCGCCCATACTGGCTGGTTTCCGCCTGAGGGTGATCAGGGTATTTCAAGGTGTGATTGCCATAGGGAATACGCACATCATCCACATTAAATGTAAACTTTCTGCTTTTGCGGAAATGGAGAATGCTCTCGTGTGAACGGCCCCAATCGGAACCAAGATTGGCCTTGTTCTTGTAATGCCAGACCAGCCACCGACAACCCTCAAAATAACGCAAGGCAGGCAACTTTATATCGGCCAAAATCTCTGAGAAGCCACAAATGTAAAGTGTGCCGTCTGGTTTTAGAACCCGCGCCGCCTGTTCTATCCACTGCAATGACCATTGCACATATTGTTCTTGCGACTGAAATGTATCCCACTCGGCCTTTTTGATGTTGTAAGGCGGGTCGGCAAAAACAAGGTCTACCGAATCACTATCCAGGGAAGAAAGCCAGGTGACCGCATCTCCAAGCCATATCTCACCATCTGGATGTTTGTAATACAACTCAGGCGAATCCAGGTTGATGTGTAACGGATCAACATCTACAAAAACACCTTTGTGCATGGGTTGACCAAAAAATAAGGGGATGTTTTTATGGCGCACGTAGTCTGTTCTAGGCTCTTGGACAGTCAATTTCTCATCTGGTACAGCCTCGTCAAACTCGTCTTTCATATCGTTGGATCTCCGCTAAATGTATTTGATTTTAGAGGAGTAGAATTTATCGGTGAACGGATCAGTCACCGATTACCGTTCACCGATTACTGATTACCTATTTCACTGCAAAGCCTGCTCCACCAGCCGGGGTACGATGGAAAGGGCTTCGGGCAGTTTGGCGGGGTCTTTGCCGCCGGCCTGGGCCATGTCTGGCCGGCCGCCGCCGCCGCCACCGACTATTTTGGCGACTTCGCGCACGAGGTCGCCGGCCTTGAGGCCGCGGGCGATCAGGTCTTTGGTGACGACGGCGATGATGAGCGGTTTGCCATCGTGGACGGCGCCGATGACGCCTACGGCCGTCTCGTTCCTCTCTCGAAACCGGTCAGCTAAAATGCGCAAGCCTTCGCTGTCTACACCTTCGGCTACGGCCGTGACCACCCGCACCCCCGCCACGTCCTGCCCTTCCAACATCACGCGCTCAAATTGCACGGCCGCCAGCTTTTGCTGCAACTGTTCGATCTGTTTTTGCAGCGTGCGGTTTTCATTTTGCAACGATTCCAGGCGCGTTTCCAGTTCCGCCACCGGCGTGTTCAGTTTGTGCGCCAGCCGATCCAGCGTATTGAGCCGCTCGGCAATAAACTGCTGCGCCCCACGCCCCGTCACCGCTTCCACGCGGCGCACACCCGCCGCTACCGCGCCTTCGCTGGTGAAGCGGAACAGGCCAATGTCGTTCGTTTCGCTGACGTGCAGACCGCCACACAGTTCAAAGCTGTACAGGTCGCCATTTTTGCCAATCTGCACGGTGCGCACGATGTCACCGTATTTTTCGCCAAAGAGGGCCATCGCCCCGGCCTTAATCGCCTCTTTTTGGCCCATAAATTCGATGTTAACGGGATAGTTCGCCAGAATGGCCCGGTTGATGTCCGCTTCAATTTTTGCCAGCGTTTCCCGGTTGACTGCTTCGCCGTGCGAGAAGTCAAACCGCAGCCGGTCGGGGGCGACGAGTGAGCCTTGTTGGGTAACGTGTGTACCTAAATGTCGCCGCAGCTCGCGGTGCAGAATGTGGGTGGCGGTGTGGTTGCGGCGGATGTCGCTGCGACGGCCGTTGTCCACCACCAGTTGCACGTAATCGCCGAGGGCGGCACGGCCGTCTATCACCTGCCCCACATGCGCCACCAATCCATTTACCGGCTTACGCACATCGTCCACGCGGAAGCTAAAGGTATCATTGACAATACGGCCCGTGTCGCTGACTTCGCCGCCTGCTTCCACATAGAAGGGGGTTACGGCCGTGACCAGTTCCACTTTATCGCCCGCATTTACCTCATTCACCAGTTCACCATCTTTGATCAGCCCCACCAGTTCCGATTCCAGCCGGTAATCCTCGTAGGGATTGTATTCCACGCCTTCTTCCAGGCCGGACGCGACCAATTGGGTGAGGAGACGGCCGTAGACGCCCGCATCCTGGGCATATCCCTTAAACGCGCCGGAGCCGCTGGCCCGCGCATGGGCTTCCCGCGCCGTCGCGTAACCCGCTTCGTCTACGGTCACGTTCCAATCCTTGATCACGTCTTTGGTGATTTCCAGCGGCAGACCGTAGGTGGCGTAGAGGCTGAACGCCACCTCGCCAGGAATGACACTTTCCCCCTTTTCGCGCAGGCTGGTGGCAATTTCATACAGGTGAATGAGGGCGCTGTCCAGGGTGCGGGCAAAACGTTCTTCTTCCTGCGTGATGGTCCGCAGGATGTGGTCGCGGCGCTGGCGCAGTTCCGGGTAGGCGTCGCCCATTTGGTCAATGTAGACCTGAGCCACTTCGGCGAGGAACGGCTGGTTAAAGCCAATGGAACGGCCGAAACGGGCTGCCCGGCGAATGATCATACGCAGCACGTAGCCCGCGCCATCCGGCCCCGGACGCACGCCATCGCCGATGATGAAGGTGGCGGCACGGCCGTGATCGGCAATGACCCGGTAACCCACATATTTTTCGGCGCGTTGTTCGTTGCTGTCACCCAATAATTCCTGTACCCGGTTCATGGCCGGGGTGAAGAGGTCATTGTCGTAATTGACCGGCGTTTGCTGCACCACGCTGGTCAGCCGTTCCAGCCCCATGCCGGTGTCCACGCCCGGTTTGGGCAATGGGGTGCGGGTGCCATCGGCCGCCTGGTCAAACTGCATAAAGACCAGATTCCACACTTCCAGCCAGCGGTCACAATCATTGTCCAACAGCACGGAGCAGTCTGGCTCACCGCAGGTACACGCTTCCGGCCCCCAGTCGTAATGCAGTTCACTGGTGGGACCGCAGGGGCCAACGTCACCCATCATCCAGAAGTTGGTTTTGTCGCCCATGCGCAGGATGTGGTCGGCGGGTGCGCCCACTTTGTCGCGCCAGATGGCGTAGGCTTCGTCGTCGCCGGTATGCACGGTGAAATACAGCTTTTCCGGTGGGATACCGCACACTTTGGTCATAAAGTCATAGGCGAAAAAGATGGCCCCTTCTTTGAAATAGTCGCCAAAGGAAAAGTTGCCGAGCATTTCAAAAAAGGTGTGATGGCGCGGCGAGGGGCCAACGTTTTCTAAATCGTTGTGTTTGCCCTGGACGCGCATACATTTTTGGGAGGTGGTGGCACGGAGGTACGGCCGTTTCTCCTTGCCCAAAAACACATCCACAAACTGGTTCATGCCGGCGTTGGTAAAGAGCAGCGTGGGATTATCGTGCTGCGGCAACACGGCGCTGGGCACAATTTCATGGTTCATTTCGTTGAAAAATTCTAAAAACGCGGTGCGTATTTCGTTGCTGGTTGTGGGTCTCATTTTTACTCCGTGATTCGTAATCCGTTATCCGTAAACCGTGATCCGAAGTCGGATGACGAATAACGGGTCACGGATGACGAAATTTTACCTTTTCAACAAAAAACCGCCAGACCGGGGTACCAGTCTGGCGGTGTGGGCTGCCAGTTGGGTTAGGTGTGATTCAGGCAGCCAACGTCACCAGACCGGAAGTCTGAGCAGCAGCGGCGGCGGAAATCACACGGTTTTGTTTCATGGGCGGGATGGTAGCAGAGGTGTACGGCCGTGTCAAACTCTATGCCACAAAAAAGAAACGACGAAACTCGCCATTTAGACCGCAAGTGCAAACTTAAAAACAGGCACTTGCAGAATGGCCTCAGGTTGTAATTGTGGCAACTGACGCCGCCGCTCAATCAAGGCTTCTAACTCCTCTAAAACTTCTGGTTTAAAGTATTCCTCACCACATTGAGGACATTTTTCTACGGGCACATCTTCAATAACAATTAGTTCATCCCCGTCCCACTCTTCCATCGTTGTCGTTGTTAATTCCAGCGGCGTGTAATTGCAAATACCACATCTCATTTTGTCACCTTTTCTTACGTTTACGGTCATTTTCCCACAAGTGCGGATGTGGATAATAAACCGTGTTTATCTGTAAAACATCCTCCACGATTTTGCAAGCCACATGAATGACATCGCCATTAAACCGCTCTCCGGCAACAAGATAACAGTCAAATCCCCAATCATCTATATGCGTTTCAATCACTTTGCCATTAGACACGGCATCCTTTACATCTTGAAGACGAATCTGCCGTGCCCGGCACTCATCCAAAGCATGACGAGTAAGGCGGTACTTGTTGGTCTGTACCCGTTCTTGAATATCCCGTAAACTCAAGAGCCTCCCTTCATATCGTGATCATACAGGAAAGATGAGATTATAGACAAGCACGTGTCAGGAAAACGGCCGTGACCATAATCAATTTCATCAGGTTTTGAGATTATTTACCTAAATTTGGCGCAAATTAGCGACAGTTCCATCACGAGCCAGAAAAGAAGCAAAGGCACTGACGAAAGAAGCAGCTAATTCATGCGCTTGATTGAGTGAAATTTGGACGATATGACCCTCGGCATCGAAAGCCAACAGGCCAGCAATATGAAAGGCATCACGCACCATGCGCAGCATACCGAATTGGCGCAGCCTGGCTTGACAGGAAGCCAGGCCGTTGCGCACCCAACTGGTGACGTTGTAAGCCAATTGCCCCAACAACAGCAGCATTTCCTGGGCATGGAACGACTTTTTGTTGCGTTTGCTGATGCCCAGCCCTTGTTTGGAGCCTTTGATAGCGATTTCCACGCCACCACCGCGCAGGTCATAGGCATAGACAGAGAGCCAAATTGGGTCAATCGGCGGCGAAAAAGAGCGTTTACCTTGTTCATTGAGCCAGCCAAGGTGGTCATCATCCAGATTGAAGACCAGGATAGCCGTTTGCCAATTCCCTTTTTTCGTCTGACAGCGAACAGCCAGTTGGCGTGTGGGGTGGCTATAGGCGAAGGGTTGTTGCACCCAACCGGCTTGCCGCTTGGGGTCTTTGGGATCAGTCTGCCAGGTGACAACAGTTGCGGCCAGTTTCTCGACCCGCTTCCAATGGTTGACCTTGACCAACAGCTTGTAGCCACCTGTGAGCAACTGATTGATGTCGGCATCATTCCCACCACCACCATCAATGCGCAAGACGGTACGTTTGCGCAAGCCAGGGTTGAGGTCGAGAACCGCTGCGGCGGCGGCAACCAATTCCTGCAAGCTGCCATTGAGTTGGGTGCGACCAGCGTAAAGTCGCTCACTGACGATTTCGTCGTACAAAGTGGCATACACTCGCCCCATCTGCCGCCCGCGTTGGTTCTTCTGCTTGGCAAAGTACCCTTTTTCCGACCCCTCCCCCTGCCGCCCGGCGGGCATCCCGCTCATATCCACATCCAGCAGTTGCCAACTGCGTCCATAATCATGACCATAACCAGCGCCGTAACGCCGGTAGATTGCTGTCATTGCCTGACGCATCTGGGCTACGTTTTCTGCCCGGCAGGTATTCAAAGTTGTACTGATGCCAGATTGGTCGGCACATCCTTGCCGACCAAATGCACGCGACAAGCTGGCATCCGGTTTGACACGCTGGTTTACTTCGACGATTCCTTGTCCCCCAGCCATGATATTGATGAAAGCGTCCTGCAATTTCTGCAAGGGGGTATGGGTCACTGTTTTCTGATGGAGTTTGACTTGTTGACCTATCATGTCCCAGATTCCCATTTGCTGCATGTTCATGCCGACGATGGCCAGACTGGCTCGTGGCGAATAACTGATACAATAATTCATGATGACAGTTCTCCTGATGCAAGTGTTTTGTTACTGCTTACATTCTTGCTGGAAAAACTGTCATCGTCATCTTTTGATGACTTGTGCCCTTATTGGTACAAAATTTAGGTAGTTATCCCAAATGGTTTTGCCCCTTGCCTGGCACTGCCTGTTCGACATGAATTGTGATACAATTCACGACGATTGGAACAGACAGGCAAAAGTGGTACAGGATTAGTATGACGCCCCCAGGGAACTCATTCAAACCAGAAAGCGCATCACCGCTGTCCCCGGTGACAACGGGCTTTGAACCAACCGCGGAACAGTTGGCGCGGGCGGGCGCTTTGCGCCGGTTTAACCGGCTGTATGTGTATGCGCCGGTGGGGTTGGTCACGGCCGTCGTCGTTCTCACCTCCCTCTACCTGCTCTACCTGGCTCTCTTCCCACCCACCGAAGATACCTACATCTTCCTATCCGGGCTGGCCGACTTTGTATTGATCATGATGCTGCTGCCGGTGGTGCTGATCTTTGGACTGGTGATGACGGCCGTTATTGGCGGCGCCATTTACTACAACTTCTTTATGGATGAGTCAGAACGGCCAATACCACCAGCGCCGCTTTACGGCCGTGTGCGTACCCTGCTGTGGCGCATTGACAGCCTGCTGTTGCTCATCGTCCTGCCCAAACTGCGCCATTACAGCCACCGCATCACGCAGCCCATTATCCGGTTCAATGGCTGGTTTGCTTACATCCAATCCTGGCTGGATTCTGTGCGGAGATTGGTGATTAGAGATTAGAGATTGGAGATTAGAGATTGACCAATCTCCAATCTCTGATCTCCAATCTCCCTGTTTTATTGATAACGTGGAGAACAACTATATGTCCAACATCAATTGGAAAACAAAAGCAATGATTCTCGGCACGGTCGCGGGCGCGCTCATTGGCTTGGGCGCGGCTACCTTGTTCACCCGCAACGCCGGCAAAAACGGCAACACCGACGCGCCCGAAGTGTCTACGGCCGAAGCCCTGGGCCTGGCCATCTCCATCATCGGCATCGTGCGCGGCATTGCGTCCCTGGCCGACGGGAAATCGAAGAAGAAATGATGCGTGATGCGTGATTAGAAACCTCACGCATCACGCATCACGTTCAGGTTAACACTATGCCCAACATCGTAGTCGTAGATGACGACATCACCAACGTCCAATTGTTACAAATGCTGCTGGAACTGGATGGTTTTACCGTCCATGCCTGCACCAATTTAGACCAGGCCCTCGCCATGACGACCGCCGCCACCAATGCCTTTGTGGTTGATTGGCACCTGGAACGCAACACCAGCGGCCTGGATTTACTGCGCGCTGTGCGCCAGGGAGAAACGGCAGCGCGGACGGACACGGCCGTGATCATCTCCTCCGGCGACCATCGCCGCGAAGAAGAAGCGTTAGCTGCCGGCGCCAACCATTTTCTGCTAAAACCCTACCCGCCAGACGAATTATCCAAACTGCTGGCCTCCTTACTCACTTCATAATTCATAATTCATAATTCATAATTCTCATTAGGAAACACATCTTGGCTACGAAAACAGGTCGGCGACACGGCCGTACCACACATAAAAACAATACTCCCTCCCGCCAATGGCGGCGCATGGACTTACACCTGCACACGCCTGGCTCCAACGACTACCAGCAGCCAGAAATCACCTATCTGGACATTTTGCGCCAGGCCGAAATACGCGGCCTGGACATCATCGCCTTCACCGACCATAACACCATGGCCGGCTTTGCCGCCATGAAGAAAGAAATCGAGCAGTTGCTCTGGCTGGAAGAGCGGCGGCGCATTGAGCCGGACGAAAAACGGCGGCTGGACGAATACCGGCGGCTGCTGACCAAAATCCTGGTGCTGCCCGGTTTTGAATTCACGGCGACCTTTGGCTTCCATATCCTGGGCATCTTTCCTTCGGAAACACCGGTCAGCCTTTTGGAGCATTTGCTCCTCACGCTGAAAGTGCCGCCCCAGGTACTCCACCAGGGCAGCGCCAATGTAGGCGCGACCAGCGACGTGTTAACCGCTTATCGCGTCATCCACGATGCCGGGGGCATCGTTATTGCCGCTCACGCCAATTCCGGCAACGGCGTGGCCATGCGCGGGCTGGATTTTGGCGGGCAAACCCGTATTGCCTATACGCAAGACCCCTACCTGCACGCGCTGGAAATAACCGACCTGGACAAACGGGGCTTCACCACCCGCCGCTTTTTTGACGGCTCCAAACCGGAGTACCCGCGCCCCATGCGCTGCATTCAAGGCTCAGACGCGCACCGGCTGCTGCGCGACCCGGCGCAGCCCAAACATTTGGGTGTGGGTGAACGGGTGACGGAGATTTTGCTGCCAGAATTGACGTTTGAGGCGTTGGCGGCGGTGTTGAAGGGGAATGATTTGTCGTTGACACGGCCGTATCGCGGCCCGGCCAACCCCATTGATTTTGTGCAACTGGCGCAGGAGGAAGGGGAATCCATCGTTCAGGCGTTTCATGCCAGCCTGGTGCAGCGGGGCGGGCATCAAGACCGCATCTTGCAAGACATTTGCGCCATGGCCAACACCAACGGTGGCGCCATTTACGTGGGCGTCAGCGCCGACCCGAAGGTGAAACCGGAAGGGGTGAAGGAGGCGGGTAAGGCGGTGGAGAAATTGCTGACGGCCGTGAGCAACCGCATCACCCCCACGCCCGACATCCACATAGACACCCTGCCCTCACGGGGGGCACAAATTGTGCGCATCACCGTGCAGCCCGGCAGCGATGCCCCCTACGCCATAGACGACAACAAGTTTTACGTGCGTGACGAATCGGACACGAGTCTGGCAGTGCGGGATGAAATTGTGCGCCTGGTGGAACGCGGCCTGCGCCATGAATCGCCAGAGCCAGTAGCGGCCCTGCCGCCGCTGCCCGCCCCGGAATTGCCGATTGCGCCGGTGGTGACGGCCGTGAAACCCGGCAGCAAACCCGCCAAACAGATCGAGCCGCCGCGCACCGGCGTAGAAGTAGTAGAAAGCGAAAAGCGCAGCGGTACCTATTACCATACCGTGCGCGATTTACGCAACGGCAGCCTGATCAAAAACGTCACCCGCTCCTCGGCGCGCAAATTGTGGCATTACGCCATCTCCCAGGTAGAAGCCGGGCAGCCCAAACCGAAAGAAATCAAGTGGCAAGGCGACATCGCCCTGATCAACAAGCGCGAAAAAGATGACAACGTCTGGTATGACCTGGCCCTACGCGAAGGGGATACCGTGCATATCTACTACGGCGTGACGGACAGCGGGCTGAATGATGCCTGGCTGCCGTTGATTGAGGGAGCGTAGTCCGTAGCCCGTGAACCGTAATCCGTGAGCCGTCGGATTACGGATTACGGATTACCGATTACGGATGACGGATTACCATGAACATCGGCATTCTCACCATCAGCGACCGGGGGGCGGCGGGGGAGTATGAAGACCGCAGCGGGCCGATCATTGCTGCGAAATTGCGTGCCCATACCTCCTGGCCCATCACCCATCAGGCCGTCATCCCCGATGATTTTGAGACCATTGTGGCCGTGCTCACCCGTTGGTGCGACGAGGGGGTGAATTTGCTGCTGACCAGCGGCGGCACGGGCTTTGCCCTGCGTGATGTGACGCCGGAAGCGACCAAACGGGTCATTGAGCGGGAAACGCCGGGCATTGTGGAGACATTACGGGCGGAGAGCTTGCAGATTACCCGCCACGCCATGTTGTCGCGGGCGGCAGCCGGCATACGCGGGCAGACGTTGATCATCAACCTGCCCGGCAGCCCCAAAGCGGCGCGGGAAAACCTGGAAATCCTCCTGCCCGTCCTGCCCCACGCTCTGGAACTGCTCACAGACGCGCCTGGCACAGAAAACGACCACCGCTCAGTATGAATCTGGCGGATTCCCTGAAGTTGAGCGATTTCAGGCCAGATTGAGTCAAAATATCAGCCATCCAATGGGCTGCGTACACCTAAAGGCCCTTTATTTAGGACATGGGTATA
>JAHBVI010000200.1 GCA_019637635.1 Anaerolineae bacterium | reverse complement strand
TAATCCGTGAACTGTGAACCGTAATCCGAAGTCCGATTACGGATTACGGATTAGCCTCGCCGTGCCCGCCGCTCTAAATACCCCACCAGCGCCACCACGCTAAAGGCGATCAGCATCATCACCACCGACATGGCGCTGGCCCCCAGCCGGTTCTCCGATTCCACTTCGCCATAGACGTAGACCGCGGCCGTTTGGGAACGAAAGGGAATGTTCCCGGCGACAATGACAATGGCCCCAAATTCGCCAATGGCGCGGGCAAAACTGAGCAGCATCCCGCTCAACAGCGGCAGACGAATGGCCGGAAAAGTAATGCGGTGGAAGATCATCCAGGAGGTGGCCGCCAGTGTGGCCGCCGCATCCTCCTGCACCTGATCAAGGTCTAACAACACCGGCTGCACACTGCGCACCACAAAGGGAAAGGTGACAAACAGCAGCGCCAGCACAATGCCCGGCGGCGCAAAAATGATGCGCTGGCCGAACTGTTCCAGAATCCACTGGCCCAATACTTGCTGCGGCCCATACAACGCCACCAGCATCAACCCCGTCACCAGCGTGGGGATCGCCAGCGGCAAATCAATGATGGCGTTCAGCGTTGTTTTGCCGGGGAAGGTGTAACGCACCAGCACAAAGGCGGTCAACAAGCCCATGACGCCATTGATGATCGCCATCACCGCCGAAGTCCACAGCGTCAGTTTGAGGGCGCTCCAGGCAATCGGTTTGGCGACCTCTTGCCACAATGTGACCATGCCCTCGCTGAAGCCATCCCAAAAGATGACGCTGATGGGGATGATGAGCATGATGAACAGATAGGAGAGCGCCATCCCCCGGATGCCCAATCGCGCCCAGGGGATACGCGGGGTAGTGGCTGGTGTGGTCATAGATGCCATCGTTTGTTTCCTTTGTGATGCGTGATACGTGACGAGTGATGCGTGACGAGTAAAATCACTTGTCACTCGTCATGCATCACGGCGTCGGCACGTTCAAATTGGCAAACACCGTGGTATATACGCCGTTGTCGCCAAAGATGGCGGGGGTGGCTGCGCGCCAGCCGCCGAAGTAGTCAATGGTGAAAATGTCTTCGAGGGGTGGGTATTGGGCCGCCGTAGCCGCTGCCACCTCGTCATTCACTGCCCGTAACCCATGCCGGGCAAAAACTTCTTGCGCCTCCTGGCTAAAGAGGAACTGTACAAACGCTTCGGCCACTGCGCGGGTGCCGTGTTTGTCCACGTAGCTGTCCACCACCGCTACCGGGTTTTCGATCAGAATGCTGGAACGGGGAATGACCATCTCATAATCGTGGCCGGCCTGCTGCCCCACCAGGATTTCGTTTTCGTAAGTGATGATGACGTCACCCACGCCCTGCTCATAGTTGGTGATGCTCTCCCGCGCCCCCTTGTCCATGACGGAGACGTTTTTCAGCACGTCACGCATGAAAGCAGCGGCGGCTGCCTCGTCATTGGCGGGAACGCCTTCCACAAAACCCCGTTTGGCCGCGCCGTACAGCGCCAGGATGTTCCACATGGCGCCGCCGCTGGTCTTGGGGTTGGGCGTCAGCACTTCCACGCCGGGACGGGCCAGGTCGTGCCAGTCGCTAATGCCTAACGGGTTGCCGGGCCGCACACCAAAAACCACCACCGAATCGCTGACCATGCCATCGCCGTTCATGCTTTTCCAGTCGTGGGTGATCAGGCCTGCGTCGGTCAGGCGGGTGACGTCGGCTTCCAGCGAGAGGGCGACGATGTCGGCTTCAAACCCTTCCAGCACGGCGCGTGATTGGGCGCCGGAGGCCAGGTAAGACTCTTCAAAAACCACCTCCTGCCCGGTCTGCTCTTTCCAGTGCGCCTGGAAGAGGGGGATAATTTCCCGGTACGCTTCGCGGGGGGTGGTGTAGGCGGCCAGAATTAAGCGCACGGGCCGATCTCCCCCCGATCCTGCCCCGGATGCACCGCCGCACGCTGCCAGGACAAACAGCAAAATGGCGGATAGAAGAAGACGGGCACGGCCGTCCCCTGATCTCCAATCTCCAATCTCTAATCTCCAATCTCCCAGACCCTTACCTTTCGTTTTCATCGCTCCATCTCCTATACAACCTCTTTCAAATCGTGAATACGGGCGCTGCTGGGGATGAGCGGCAAATCCAGGCCGCGCCGGGAAACGGCCGCGCGCACAATCAACACCGGCCGCTCTTTGGCCGTTGCCAGCAGCCGGCTAATCGTGCCCGTCAGGCTGATGTATCCGTCGGCGTCGGGCAGGGGCGCGCCCAGCACCAGCATGTCATAATCGCCAGCAGCAAGTTCGGCGGCAATTTCGTCGGGGGCGCTGCCGGTGCGCACGGCCGTTTCCGCCGGTACCCCCAATAATTCCAACGTGCGCTCGCCGTCCATCAGGAAACGTTCGGCTTGTTGCGGCGCCTGCCCATCCCGCTTTTCCGGTGGCAGCACCGAAAGCAGCCGCGCCGATGCCCCCAGGTGCCGGGTGAGACGGCCGCTAAACAGCACGTCTTCTTTGCCCGGCTCGCCGGTGGTCACACAAATCAAAATGTGTGTAGGCGCGACCTGGGCCGCCGGGATCAATAACAGATGGTGTTCCCCCACCGCCAGCACATGTTCGGCCAGAGTGATTTGTTCGCTCTGCCCGTTGTAGCCCATGACCACCAGATCATAGGATTGGCGTTCCAATTCTTGTCGCGCCGCTTCTGCCGGGGTGGCGGCACTGGAACGTGCGTCCAACGCCGCCAGACCGCTGCCCAACTGCTCTCTGGCTTCCTGCAAATGCCGGTGCATCACTTCCCCGTCCAGGCCATAGCCCAGCAGCGTCACCCGCGCATGAGCCAGCCGGGCGATGTGCCCGGCGGTCTGGATGGCCGCCTGCGCCAGCGGGGAGCCATCGCTCAGCAGCAAAAAGCGCAGACCGGGATGTTCCAAAGCGTGTACCTGGCGCACACCCACCCAAACGTTGTGCCCGGCGCGCAGCGGCAGCCGGTCGGCTTCGTCCTGGGAGCGCGTGGCCTCTACCAGAATGGCATTGCCGCCAAAGGGGACGGGTGGGGCGATGGGGCGCACGCCGGGCAGGGGCGGCAGCCGCAGCCGCAGCCGCTCAAATGAACCGCCAAATGTTACCTGCTCCACTTCGCCAAAACCAAGCCGCGGTGCGCCTAGCTGTTCGGGAGATTCCGCCAGGACGACGTCTTCCGGCCGGAATAAAACCTGGACGCGGTCGTCATGGTGCAGCAGGCTGGAAACGTCTTGCAGGGGGAAGGTAAGCGCGCCCAACTGCACCCCCTCACCCTGCGCCTGCCCCACCAGCAAATTGGCGGTGCCCAGGAAGGTGGCCACAAATTCGGTCTGCGGCCGTTTGTACAAATCTTCGGGGTAGCCCACCTCCATCAGTCGCCCGAAGCTCATCACCCCCAGCCGGTCGGCCAGTTCAAACGCCTCTTCCTGGTCATGCGTTACCAGGATGGTGGTCACGGCCGTTTCGCGTTGGATTGTTTTGAGGGTGCGGCGCAGTTCCAGCCGGATTTTGGCGTCCAGCGCGCCCAACGGCTCGTCCAATAGCAGTACGTCTGGTTTGAAAGCCAGGGCGCGGGCCAGGGCGACGCGCTGCTGCTGCCCGCCGGAAATCTGTTTGGGCAGGCGGCCACCCAGGCCGGCCAGCCCCACCAGTTCCAGCAGTTCATTGCGGCGGCGGCGGCGTTCGGCTTTGGGTACTTTGCGCGTTTGCAGGCCAAATTCGATGTTTTCGGCGAGGGTCATGTGTTGGAAGAGGGCATAATTTTGGAAGACCATGCCGATGCGGCGTTGTTGGGTGGGCAGGTGGGTGACGTCACGGCCGTGTAGCAAAATGCGTCCCTGATCGGTGCGGATCAGGCCGGCTACCATGTTCAGCACCGTTGTCTTGCCGCTGCCGCTGGAACCCAGCAGCACAAAAAACTCGCCGTCGGCCACTTCCAGGGAGACGTTGTTTACCACCGGATGGCCGTCATACCGCTTCGTCAGATGCTCAAGGATTATAGACATGCTCTCTCTCCTCTCTTTACCCCTCGATTTTATACGAAACTGGCACTTTCAACAGGCAGCATAAAACAAACCGGCAAGAGGAGAGGTCACAAACCGGTAACAAACCGGTAACAAACCGGTAACAAACTTCAGTTAGTTGGCCGGGTAATTAGCACCGGCCGGTCAATCCAGTCCAGTAGCGGGCCGACCAATTCACCAAAGAGCCAGGTGGACAGACGGCCGTAGGGTTCAGCCGCTAATACAACCAGGTCATATGGGTTTTCGGCTATTTCCTGGCGGATTTGCCATTTGGGTTCACCCAGGCGGACGCGGAGGGTGGCGGTGGTATGTTGGCCAATCAGCCAGCAAGCCAGGCGCGCCAGATGTATTTCCCGGGCATTTTTTAGCTTTGCCTCGGCGTTTTCCCCCAAATGGGCAGCCCCGTTATGGCGATAAATTGAGGGGATGACAGGTACGATGGGTAATACGGTCACAGCGGCGCCGTTGCTTTTAACAAGATGATTGACCCAGTCTACGGCCGTTTCGTCGCCCAGGTCACTGCGCAAGACCAGCAAGATATTTTGCAGCGGCCAGCGTGGCTGGCGCACCAGTAACACGGATGCGGGTGTGCAGCGTGTCAGGTGGCGGGCCGTTACCCCGAAGATGAAACGATTGAGGCGCGTTTGCGGGGGGTCATTCACCACGATTAGTTTGTTTACGGCCGTGTCTAATTCCGCAGAGCCACCATTTTTAGCGTGGGGCAATTCCGCCGGATGATATTCAACCTGGCAACTGAGCAGTTCGCCAATACGGCGCGCATAATGGCGGCTCACTTCGGCCGTTTCGCTGTCAAAAATATGCGCCCGGATGTATTGTTCCATTTGTCGTAACCTGTGAATCAGAGCGATTCCACAGGCGCCCGATGAAAAGATCGCATGACTTCTAAAACGTCCCTTTGCCTTGCCGTTAACGACACGGCCGTTACGGGGCTAAAAATATGCCCCAAAATAGCGTATTTCCCTGTAGTAGCTGCCCCCATAGTTAGCCTCAAGTTCAATAAAACCGACAGGAGAGACCATGGGTAGTCCTGTGCCTGTTGGCTCCCTAATACTCAAGGGCTGCGGTTCTCCTTCAAATTCAGGCTGGCTCAGTTGGAGGTAAAGTAAGTAAAATGACAGGATGAGCATGGTTGCTACATAAAACCCACTAATCCATAAACTACCAAGCAGAATGACATGTTCGTTCATTTTTAATCACCCTTGAAATGAAGAAGAAAAGCTTACGTTGAAAAGCATACTTTTTATCGGTAACAGGGGTGGTCATAGGCTAGTAACAATGCGGTAACAGATGCGCTTTTTCCTAAAAGCTTTTCCTCCATTACTATCTGCATGATCATGTACCCAGGCTCCATTTGTGGCGGTACTCAGGAATTTCGATCATGGGTGGCCGTTCCAGTTCGGCAATTTCCTCCACCTTCAGGTAAAAATAACCGGGTTCAACCATCACGGTTTTCATGCTGCGGTTCACGTCGAGCAGCATGGGATGGCCATAGCGCCGTTCCAACTTCTTGAACAAGGTCTGGATAATGGCAAACGACATTTTGTTTAGCTGGATCAACGGTTGGTTCCGGTGAATGCGTTCGACCAGGTCTACCTGGCCGATGGCGGTTAACTTAAATTTTTCCAGCGCGTCAATCAACAGGCTGGTTTCCACGCCATAGCCTGACGTGAATGTCATTTGTTCCAGCGCCCGGCGGCGCCCGCCATATTCACCAGAGAGGGGCTGCACAATGCCGGAAAGTTCCGGGTAGAACAGATTGAGCAACGGCCGTACTGTCAACTCTGTTACCCGTCCCCCTTCGTTGGCTTGCAGGGCGTCGCCATTTTTGTACGGCCGTTGGTAATACCCCTTCATAAACATCAAACTGCGCCGCTGCAACAGCGGCCCCAACAAGCCATAAATAAAACGAGGATGGAAATTGCTGACATCTGTATCCACCCAGATGACGATATCCCCGCGCGTCACGTAGAGGCTTTTCCAGAGTGCTTCCCCTTTCCCGGCGCGCGCACCGTATTGTGGCAAAATTTCCTGATGGATATGAACCGGCACGCCCAGGTCTGTGGCAATCTCACGGGTGCGATCCGTCGAATTGGAATCTATAACAACCAGTTCATCCAGTAATGGCACCTGCTTGCAGAACGAACGCTGCGCTGTTTGAATCACGTCGCCAATCGTGGCCTCTTCGTTTAAGGCCGGCAGCGCCAGACTGATGGTCAAACCACGGGCCTCCTTCAAGGCCAGCAAACGGTGTAAATCGGCAAACTCATCGGCGTGAAAACTGTTTTCGGCAAACCAACGGTCTACCAAAATAGAAATCGCCTTAGATTGAAAGGGTGTATCACCATAATGAACGGTTCGTTTGGTCTTGACCGCAATAACCGCCGGGCCAGCTTGGGTTAAGACGGCATCGGTGATCTCGCCAAAGGAGGCCGTATCTCGTGTTGGCTGCGCGGCCGTTCCCAAAATCACCAACTCGCTGTTTTGCGCTGCCTGCAAAATTGACTGTACCTCATCCTCTGTGGCTGGTTCAATCTGCTTCACATTGGGAAATTCCTCCAGAATCATGGCGATTCCGGCGTAAGAGGCTTCCGTCTCTGGGGCAACGGCGGGTGATGACATGTGCAATGTTTCTACCTGGGTGGCATGAAAAGCGGCGATCTCTAGAGCCAGGCGCAAGGTGCGCTCAGCGTGAGGGCCGCCGCGAATGGGTGTAAATACATGCTGAAGTTTGTCTGGCAGCGGCCCGCGCACGATGGCCACATCACACGGTGGATGAGACAGTAGTTCGGCCGGGGTCAGGTTCATCATTTCAAAATGGTGCGGCCAGTTAAGCAAGAGCAATTTGACGCCTGGCTCGCTGGCCAGTACCATGCGGATTTCATCCCAGGGTGTATAGGTGACACGAATGCGCGCCCGGGCGCGATAGTTTTCCCGGTCAGTGTGGGTATTGAGCAGTTCACGCAGCGCCCGCGCCGGGCTGGCGCCGATACTCAGATTTTCGCCCTCTGCTACCGGCACGATGCCTACAAACAAGACCGGCTCTTCTTGTGAAAGCCAGGCAGACAGTTTCATCAGGGTTTCGTTATCACTGCCGGGTATGAGTGGAATGAGGATTTGTGCCGGGCGACGTTGCGGGGCAGGTAAGGTAGTAGAGTTCTCAGGGAATCCTTCTGTCAATCGTTTCACCTAAGCCTTTGAAAACAAGATTTGTCACTCAGTCAAGCCAATCAGTCATTTCAAAGCAGCGCCGGTTCTGGTTGCGGTTGTTGGGCAATCAATAGGGGCCGGTCAATCCAGCGCAGCAGAGGGCTTACCAGTTCCCCTAGCAGCCAGCGTTCAATCCGGCTATAAGGTTCGGCGGCGATTAGCACCAGGTCATAAACGCCCGCATTCACTTCTTCTTGGATTTGGTGATTGGGGTCGCCCGGTCGCTGGCTGATTCGGCTGGAAATGCCTTGTTGCAAAAATCGCTGGCAAAACAGATGCAGATAGTGGCCACAGGCGGTATGGGGGTCAAGCAGCAGGGGTAAAGGTAGCTGCACCCGGCTGCCATGCCGGTACATGGCGGGTATGGCGGGGATAATGGGCAGGAGCGTGACCGCAGCCTGCGCGTGGACGCCCAGATGCTCGGCCCAAGACACGGCCGTAACATCACTCGCCTCAGCCCGCACCACCAACAAGATATGCCGGATGGGCCAGCGTGGCGCCCGCACCACCAGCACGGAAGCGCCCATACGCGCCAATGCCTGCCTGGTGTGCCCGGCGCGCCGATGTCGCTGCCACCAGGCACACTTCCTTTCCTGGTAAACGATCAGCGGCTGGGCAGCCAACACGGTTTCCTCTTCTTCCATGAGTTTTGCCCAACTGACATAACAAGGCGCAGCGTCCAACAGCGTACCCAGATAGCCGGTGTACGCTATCCATTCGTCTGTTACTGGAGGGTCATGGACGCAAAACACCGGCCCGCCTTACCCTATTTCCCGCGCCAGATAAGCCTGGGTTAATTCTTGCTGTGGCTGCTCAAAGAAGCGGTGCGCCGGGCCATGTTCCACTAATTCACCCAACCACATAAAAATCACGTAGTCGGCCAGCCGCCGCGCCTGGTCAATGTCATGCGTCACCAAAACCAGTGTGTACTTGTCTTTGAAACCACGCAGCAATTCCTCGATACCCCGCGCGGAAATGGGGTCGAGCGAAGCAGTAGATTCATCGCATAACAGCACTTCTGGCTGCACGGCTAACGTCCGCGCCAGGCACAGACGCTGCTGCTGCCCGCCAGAAAGCCCGGTGGCCGGGTCTTTTAGCCGTTCTTTTACCTCATCCCATAAACCGACCGCCTGCAACTGCGCGGTCACAATCTGGCTCAGATTGCCATTGGCCAGGCCATGAATGCGTGGGCCATAGGCTACGTTGTCGTAGATGGACATGGGCAGGGGGAAGGGTTTCTGCGCCAACAGACCGATGCGGGTGCGAATGTCGGTCACGTCTACACCAGGCGCGTAGATATTTTCACCGTCAAACAATATCTGGCCGTTGATCCGTACCTGCTCGTTTAAGTCCAGCAGGCGGTTGAGGCTTTTCAGCAGGGTAGATTTGCCACAACCGGATGGCCCGATAATGGCCGTAATCTGGTGGTAGGGAATGTCTACGGAAATGTCTTTGAGCGCCTGTTGTTTGCCGTACCAGACGTTGAGTTTACGAATAGATAATGGTTGCATCCGTTACCTCCTAGCGAATAACGTGCCGGCCCAAGCGGGTGATGGAGAGTTGGGCCAGTATGCTGATGACCAGGATGATCACCGTCAGAATCAGGGCTGAGGCGTAAGCCCGCGCCTGCACTTCGGGAAAAGGGGTGCCTAGTTGGAAGAAGACGGCCAGGGGGAGGGAGGCGACGGGGCGCAGCAAGCCTTCGGGCATGTTGTTGGTGAAGCCGGCCGTAAACAGAACCGAGGCGGCGTCGCCAATGCCCCGACCAAAAGCCAGCAATACGGCCGTTAACAAACCCGGTACCGTTTGCCGCAGCAGCACCCCCACAAACTCCAGGCGGGTGCTGCCCAGAGACAAAGTGGTCTCGCGCAAATGGCGCGGGGCCATAGTGACCACCTCGTCAAAGGTGCGGGCCAAAATGGGTAAGACAACCAGAGCCAGGGTGATGATCCCCGCCAACAGCGAGGCGCGCATCCCCAGGTAAATCATCAGGGCAAAACCAAACGCGCCATAAACGATGCTGGGGATGCCCCACATGATGTCCAGCGCCAGGCGCAGGTTGTTGGCCAGACGGCCGTTATGCGAGTAAACGTGAATGTATAACACCACCGGCACGGCAATGAGCGAGGCCAGCAGGGTGGCGCCCGCTGCCAGGTATAACGAGCCAACGATGGCGTTCAAGACGCCGCCGCCGCCCTGACTCAAATAAAAGCCGCCGGTGGGTGGTTGGGAAACCATCTCCCAACTCAGAGCGCCGATGCCCCGCCAGAAAATGACAAACAAGATCAATCCCAAAACAACAGCGGCAGACAGCAGGCAGGCGCGCATCAACCAGGTAAAAAACAAGTCTTCGGCTCGCCTAAGCTTTTTTCGTCTCATTTGCATTAACTCCTTTTGGTCAGGCGCATGATAACCAGCCGCGCCATCACATTAAAGCCCAATACCACCAGCAACAACAGCAGCGCCGCGCCCATCAAAGCTGATTCGTACAGAGGCACGGACATGATTTCACCGTAGTTATTGGCAATCAGCGCGGGCAGTGAGTAGGCGGCGTCGAACAGCGACGAGGGGATACGCGGCGTGTTGCCGATCAACATCATCACCGCCAGCGTTTCGCCAAAGGCGCGCGAGAAGCCCAAGACAATGGCGGCCAGGGTGCCAGATAAGGCTGCCCGGCGCATAATGCAGCGGGTGGTCTCCCAGCGGGTCGCGCCCAGGGACAGCAGCGTTTCTCGCATTTCACGGGGCACGCTGCGCAGCACTTCTTCGGTTACGGCCACAATCAAGGGAAAGACCATCACTGCCAGGACAAAACCGGCCGCCAATAAGCCATATCCACTGGGATTAGTACGGGCAAAAAAGGGGAAAAATTGCCCAAACGTGCGGTCGGACAAGGGGCCGATGTGATCCCGCACCAGGGGGACAATGAATAACACGCCCCATAAGCCATAAACTACAGAGGGGATGCCCACCAGCAGATCAATGAGCGGTTTCAACGCGGAGCGGGTGCGGGACGATGTGTATTCCGCCAGGTAAATACCGCTAAAGACGGCCGGGATCACGGCAAAGGCCATGGCTACCAGCGTGACGGCGACGCTGCCGGCAATAAAAGGGGCGAAGCCAAACAGACCGCGCATGGGCTGCCAGACTTGCCCGGTTAGCAGTTCAGCCAGCGGGTAGGCGCTGAGAATGGGCCAGGAGCGGGCGGTCAGGGCAGCGGTAATGAGCACGATAAGCAGACAGATAATGACGGCCGTTACCC
>JAHBVI010000020.1 GCA_019637635.1 Anaerolineae bacterium | reverse complement strand
GGCGCAAAAACGATTGGCGGAGATAAGCCCGGCGGTGGTCTTATTGGATTTGCACGTGCCGGGGGTGAAGGGGGAAACGCTTTTAGGCGAGATTCGCAGCAGCCGTCAACATAGCCGAACACGGGTGATACTGGCGACGGCGGATGCTGGTCTGGCGGCACTATTACAGCCTGAAGCAGACCTGATTTTGCTAAAGCCCGTCAGCTTTGCGCAGCTCAACAAATTAGCCGTTCGCCTTCTGCATCAGCCCCCAGACCCGGCATCGCCTGCGGGCTGAAACCAGCAATTCTCATTTTGGCACAACCCGGCGATTGAAATCGCGGCAACAGAAAACAAAGTCGGCCTTCGCCGACTATTTCCAGCCGACGAAGGTCGGCTTTGCCTTCTGTAGAGCCTGCACTGAGTGCGGACGGCTGCCGTCCGTCGCCGAAGTGTGCAGATTTATCTGCCTTACCCCAAAATTTAGTTCGTTGAGGCGCTAACGCAGACCGGTCAGGCTGCGGGCGATGACCATGCGTTGGATTTCGCTGGTGCCTTCATAGATTTCGGTGATTTTGGCGTCGCGGTAGTACCGTTCCAGGGGCATTTCTTTGCTGTAACCCATGCCGCCGTGAATCTGGATCGCTTCTTTGGCGCAGAAGTTGGCCGTTTCGCTGGCAAACAACTTTGCCATGCTACTTTCCAGTGAGTACCGTTTGCCGGTGGCCGCCGCTTCCTTTTTGGCCAGACACGCCTGATAAATGAGCAAACGGCTGGCTTCCACGCGCGTTTTCATGTCGGCCAATTTTTGCTGGATCATCTGGAATTGGCCGATTTTTTGTCCAAACGCCTCCCGTTCCTGCGCATAGGCAATGGAGGCTTCCAGCGCGGCTTCGGCAATACCCTGCGCCTGGGAGGCGATCCCAATACGGCCGGCGTCCAGCACCGTCATAGCAATTTTGAAGCCCTCGCCTTCCTGCCCCAGCCGGTTTTCCACCGGGCAGTGGTAATTGTCGAAGATGATTTCGCTGGTGGCGCTGGCGCGGATGCCCATTTTGGGTTCCGTTTTGCCGCGTTCAAAACCAGGCTGGCTGGTCTCAATCAGGAAGGCGGTGACGCCGCTGGCCCCTTTTTCGGGGTGGGTGGGGGCGAAGAGGACGATGACGTCGGCGTAGGGGGCGGAGGTGACCCAGGATTTACGGCCGTTAATCACATAATGTGTCCCGGCTTCATTCAACACCGCTCGACTGCGCATGGTGCCCGCGTCGCTGCCGCTCATTGGTTCGGTGAGACTGTAAGCGCCAATCTTTTCGCCGCTGGCAACGGGGACCAGATAGTTTTGCCGCTGTTCTTCTGTGCCATACTTCATCAGGCCATGGCAGTAGAGGGAGTTATTGACAGACATGATGGTGCCGTGGCTGGCGTCTGCTTTGCAGATTTCGATGAGGGCCAGGGCATAGGCCAGCGTGTCCATGCCAATGCCGCCGTACTCTTCCGGCACTTCGATGCCCATAAAGCCCAACTGCCCCATTTTGCGCACCGTCTCAAGGGGAAATTCGCCGGTTTCGTCGTGGTGGGCGGCGATGGGGGCGATTTCCTGTTGGGCGAAGCGGCGCGCTTCTTGCTGAATCATGCGATGTTCTTCGGTGATAAAATCAAACATGGTGGGAACCTCCGGTGGTAGTGGGCAGTAAGCAGTAAGCGGTGACCAGTTGACTGTTCACTGCTTACTGCTCACTGCACTCAAAAATTTCTCAAAATCCTGGTTTGTCAACTCAAAACCCTCTACCCAGCGGCGCTGCTCGGCCAGCCATTGTTTGCCGTCTTTACCGGCTAATATGTCGGCGGGGATTTTGGCGGGGCGGCTGGGCAAGGAGAGGTAACGGTTACGGCCGTCGCCGGCGTAGACGTCGGCGGGATAAATTTCGTGGAAGTGGGCACGGCCGTGACGCGCCATCAATTCCTCCGCTTTTTTGGGGGCGGCATAAGTGTAGGTAATCACCTGGTTTTCCCCTTCGCGCACCTGCACGGCCAGGCAAACCCACTTTTCCGGGACGCGCCGTTCACGGCCGCCGCGTTTGTATCCCTTCAACGTAAACCGCCAATATAGTTGGTTCATATTGCCCTGCCAGTTGAGAGCAATAGGTGGCGCGCCCACGTCTTGTACCACGATGCTGTCTTCATTTAATGTCACCATCCGGCCGCTGTGCCAGACGCGCTTCAAACCCTGTTCAACCCCCCACACAGCCGCCAGCGCCAGCACCAATGAACTGGAGCAGGCAATGACAAAGGCAAAATCTACCAGGCGGGGTGGGGCGATTTGCGGCCACAGGGAATTCAGTAGGATGAAAAAGAGGATGGTAAAGACAAAGACCAGGATGATAACGGCCATACGCAGCCCACCATGCTCCTGATCGGCGTGCAGTACAATGGGTACAGAGGGGGGCGTGGTTGCGCTCATACCCTTATTTGTAAACCGCTCTGCTAATTCTGGCAACAATTAAGTGCCAGGCACAGGGTATCTGCCCCTGGTATTACCTATGTTATTTTGCCCTGTGCCCGGCACTGCCAGGATATTGCATCTTTACCTTTCCTCCGTTATACTACCAACCATCAACTGTGCGGGATATTACAACAAAACTTTTATAGGGAGAGAGGGCATGAAAGTCTCCTGTTTACAAGAAAATCTGGCAAAAGGGTTAAGTATTGTGGGGCGCGCCGTCAGCACCCGGTCTACGCTGCCAGTGTTGGCGAATGTGCTGTTGGAGACGGACAACGGCCGTCTCAAACTGGCTGCCACCAATCTGGAAATTGTGGTCACCTGTTGGATTGGCGCCAAAGTGGAGGAGGATGGGGCCATTACCGTACCGGCGCGGCTGCTCAATGATTTTGTCAGCCAATTGCCCCAGGAGCGGGTGGAATTGGTCTTAAACGACCGCACCCAAACACTGCACCTCACCTGCGCCCGCAACGAGGCCAATATCAAAGGGATTGACGCCCAAGAGTTCCCGTTGGTGCCCAAACCAGACCAAAACAATCGCATTCGGGTGGAAACGCCCGTGTTCAAACAAATGATCAACCAGGTCGTCATTGCCGCGGCCACCGACGACACCCGGCCTACCTTAACCGGCGTCTCCACTATCTTTGATGACAGTCAGGTATTGATGGTGGCGACGGATGGTTTCCGCCTGTCCATGAAGTCGGCGCATATACCCGGCTCGGTGGATAAACGCACGGCCGTGCTCATTCCCGCCCGCGCCCTCAGCGAACTATATCGCATCGCCAGTGATGATAGCGAAGCCATTTACATCTCGCTGCCTGAAGGACGTAATCAGATTATCTTCGATATGGAAAATATCGTGCTGGTCTCGCAACTGATTGATGGCAGTTTCCCCGATTACTCACCCATTGTGCCCAAACGTCACAATACGCGCACCGTCATGGGCACGGCCGATTTCCGCAAGGCGTGTAAAGCGTCGGAAATTTTTGCCCGCGAATCCAGCCATACCGCCCGCGTCAAAATTGATCCCGGCGACGAAATTACGCCCGGTTCGGCCATTGTGGCGGCCACCAGCGCCGAAACCGGCGACAATGTCACCCAAATTGACGCCATCGTCAATGGCGACCCGGTGGAGATCGCCTTTAACGTCAAATATATGTCCGACGTCCTCAACGTCATTGACACGCCGCAAGTGGCATTGGAAACGACCGGCCCCATGGACCCCGGCGTCATCAAGCCGGTGGGGGATACGGACTTTATGCACATCATCATGCCCATGCACTTTGGGCGATAGGGTGGTGACTGGGTAATTTCCCTATTACCCAATTACCCAATCTCTCTCCTCCTCTCCATGGCCCCTCTTCAAGACATCGTGGGATTGTTTGGTACAGCCGGTAACTCTACCTGGCGTGATGGGGTGATGGCCCGGTTGGATGCTGCCGGCATCGCCTATTTTAATCCGGTTGTCCCGGATTGGACGCCCGCTCACGCGGAACTGGAATCCCAACATCTGGTCACCGACCGGGTTATTTTATTGGTTATCACCGGTGAAACGGAAGGTTACGGCAGTCTGGCAGAGACGGGGTGGGCGGCTTTATCCGCTGCCCAAAATGGGCAAACGTTTTTACTGGTCATTGAAGATTACCCCGACGGCCCTAAATCTACCGCCAACCGGGCGCGGGCGCTGGTGCGCGCCCACGCCGAAAAGGTGGGGGTGACGGTGTATGTAGATGTGGACACGGCCGTGACTGCCGCGATTGAGATTTTCAAGACCCTAAGGGTTTCCTAAAACTCTTAGGGTCTTCCGATTACCTCTTGCAACCGATCTGGCCGGTCGGTGATAATCCCGTCCAACCCCATTTCCAACAGCCGCTCCATTTCCGCCGTTTCGTTAATTGTCCAGGCATGAACGGCAATGTTTTGGGTGTGGGCATTATTCACAAATCGCTCTGTCAACACATCTACTTCACCCAAAACGGGCAGATTGGCCGTTGTCGGCACTTGAAATGCTTCTGCCGGCGACTGGTACAACGCGCTGAGGCCAATGGAACTGAGAATCCAAAACGGCCGTATCTCCGATTCCGTCATCGAAGTAGCCACATCTGGGCAGGCAGCGCGGAAAGCCGTCAGGGCATTGTCGTGAAAGGAACCAATCAGCACCCTGGTGGTCATGTTATGTTGCCGGATAAGCTGGCAGAGGGATTGGGCAACACCAGCATCATCTGGCTTAATCTCAATGTTCATGGGCATATCCGGGAACGTCGTGAACACCTCATCCAGCGTGGGAATGGAGATACCCTGCCCCCGAAACGGGTACGTCTGCCCCTCGTCGTCCGTCCAGTAGTAACCGGCGTCTAACGACTGAATCTCCGCCAGCGTCATCTCTTTCACCGCGCCGCGGCCGTCGGTGGTGCGGTCTACGGTATCATCGTGAATCAGCACAAACACCCCATCGGCCGTCTGGTGGGCGTCCATTTCCAGCACATCCACCTCCATCGCCACTGCGTTTTGAAAGGCCAACAGGGTATTGCTGGGCCACAACTGTTCGCCGCCTTGATGGGCGATGTTGATCTGCTGTCCCGGTTCAAATTGGGCAAAAAAAGGATGCGCCAACACCGGCTCCACCCGCGCCCGCAAAATCAGATACACCACCAGCCCAATCACCACCATCACGCCAATCACCATGCCAACTTTTCGCCACATGTCATTTCCTCCGGTCAAAGTTAACCCAATTGTATGCAGTTACGGCCGTTCGCCCAAGTAGCACCCGATTGCCCGCGATCCGTAATCCGTAATCGGTGATTCGGTAATCCGAAACCTGGCGGCTCACGCATCACGGCTCACGCATCACGCATCACGACTCACGGCTCACGGATTACGGATTACGGTCCACGGGCACGCCCCCGGTTGCCCCCCTCACGCCAATCAGTATAATCCCCATACGACATCAAACTACGGAGACAGGTATGGCAAAACGAGCAGTATTTCCCTTTACAGCAATCGTCGGGCAAGAGCGCATGAAGCGGGCGTTGATCCTCAACGCCGTCAGCCCACGCATTGGCGGTGTCCTCATTCGTGGTGAACGGGGGACGGCCAAATCTACGGCTGCCCGCGCCCTGGCTGCTTTATTGCCCGATATGGAAATTGTGGCCGACTGCCGATTTAGCTGCGACCCTAACCGCCCCGACCAATGGTGTGACGATTGCCGGGAGCGCCACGCCGATGGCGTGTTGGCCGTGACCACGCGCCGTACCCCCTTTATTGACCTGCCCGTCAGTGCCACCGAAGACCGGGTGGTGGGGACGCTGGATATTGAGCAGGCCATCCAGAAAGGCGAAAAGCATTTTGAACCGGGCGTGTTGGCCTCTGCCAATCGCGGTCTACTCTATGTGGATGAAGTCAACCTGCTGGATGACCACGTGGTAGACCTGCTGCTGGACTCGGCGGCGATGGGTGTGAACATTGTGGAGCGTGAGGGCATCAGCTTTTCCCATCCGGCCCGCTTCATATTGGTGGGCACGATGAACCCGGAGGAAGGGGATTTACGGCCGCAGCTGCTCGACCGTTTTGCCTTTTCGGTCAACATCACCGGCCTGAAAGATGCCACGCAGCGGGTGCAGATCATGGAGCGTCGGCTGGCGTTTGAAGTCAGCCCGGTAGAATTTCAGGAAGAGTGGGCGTCCTCGGAAAAGGCATTGTCGGATCGTATCAGCCGGGCGCAAGGCATGGTGAATAAAGTGCGTTACTCGCGCCGTGACCTGGCCTCCATTGCCGGGCTGACGGCGGCGCTGAACGTAGACGGCCACCGCGCTGACCTGGTGATTTTGCGCGGGGCGCAGGCTCATGCGGCGTTTCACGGCCGTGACCGCATCACCGACGAAGATATTATCCTGGCTGCCGAACTGGCGCTGCCACATCGGGTGAAGGGGCGCATGTTCCAGGACACGGCCGTGTCTGCCTCCGAACTGGAAGACCGTCTCAGCGAAGTGCAAAGCGATATGGGCGACGGCGACATGGACGGCGAACCCCAGGAAGTCCAACAGCAGCAGAGCGACGTAAAAAAAAAGCCTTAGATTCTGAAATGGGTGAAGGGGCTGAAACGCAGCAGCAAGCGGAGGCCGGCCCCCAACCTATCCCCCAATCCGCCCAGGACAGCAAATGGTGGGAGGGCGGCCAAAAAGTTGCCGCCAAACAAGAATTCCAATCGCGCCGTCTGGACACGCAGCTAGATCGGCTGACGCGCAATCGCGCTGGTCGCCGTTCCCAGACCAAAACGGACCGCAAACGCGGCCATTACATCCGCGCCCGCCTGCCACACGGCAAAGTGCGTGATCTGGCTTTTGACGCCACCATGCGCGCCGCCGCCCCTTATCAGTTACAGCGCGACCGCTCCAAAATGGCCCTGGCCCTGAAACGACAAGACCTGCGTGAAAAGGTGCGGGTGCGCCGCCAGTCCAATCTCATTCTCTTTGTGGTGGACGCCAGTTGGAGCATGGCTGTTGCCGAGCGAATGGAAGCCACCAAAGGGGCCATCCTTTCCTTGCTGACAGATGCCTACCAGCGGCGGGATCGGGTAGGATTGATCGTTTTTAACAAGAATAATGCCAATCTGACATTGCCACCCACCAACTCTGTTTTGCTGGCCAAAAAGGCGTTGGTGGATATTGCCGTAGGCGGCAAGACGCCACTGTCCGCCGGTCTGCTGCTGGCTTACGAAGTATTCCGCAAGGAGGAGTTAGTGCATCCTGATGTGATGCCGATGATGATTTTGCTGACTGATGGTGCGGGCAATGTGAGCATGTCTGACCTGCCGCCCCAGGTGGAGGCGCACCAGATTGCCGACCACATTCGGGAGATAGGGGTACGCTCGGTGGTGATCAATATGGAACACGCGGCCTTTGACCAGGGGTTGGCGCGCCAATTAGCCGAACGGCTGGATGGCCCCTGCCACACCCTGGACGATCTGCGCGCGGAGACGCTGTACCGGGCGGTGCTCGATGAGTTGGATTAAGGGGATTGAAAGACCAGGAGATTGAGGGGTTTAATCTCCCTTGATCTCTTGTCAGTCAGCATATCTTCAAGCAGACTACAATATATGGCAGGCCGGGCGTTTAACTTTTGTCAAGCCGCTGATCACCACGCACAGCATATAGAAAATGAAGCCCATCCAAGATGATAATACCCTGGTAGGTTTTTCCCAGGTTTAGCAGGTGCGGATCATAGGTGACTAAATGGGTTGCCTGTCCTACAATCGCACAAGCAAGCACTACGTCATCGTCTGGATCATCAGAAATAACCGCTTCAATTTGCTCTAGGCTCAATTGAATCCGCTCCCCGAATGCGTCCAGGCTGGCTAGAAACATGATGCGTAAAGGCGGTTCAATCTGGCGAGCAATGAGTTTCTCCCGATATTCCAGGAGTAAGTCATCAGCATATAGGAGGGTGAACTCGCCATTCCGCCATCTTCGCAATAGTTCAATGGTTGGACTACCGGGGTTTTTGCTTTTGAGAGCCGCAATGATGACATTGGTGTCAAAAACGGCACGGAGGGCCATTTTATCTGGCATTGTTTTGTAATTCTGTAGTATCTTCAACGGCCGTGCCATCGGCCACAGATATTGCCTGAATAGCTTCTACCGTCTTGAAAAAGTAAACATCTTGTTCACTGTTTGGTCGTTCGCGCAATACTCTGGACATTTTCTTGACAACCGCCAGTTCATAAAGCGCACTATCTGACCACGACTTAGCCACTTGAGCTTTTACAGCATCTACTTCGGCCTGGGTGATCTCATAGGTTTGACCTTCAATTTCGTAGCGAGCCACGACAGAAGCTGGACTGACTAGCACTTCGGCTACGTCTGCCAGTGCTTGCCGTAAAGCGGTCGCTTCTCTTTCCAGCCGTTCCGCCTGATGCTGTAAAGTTTGTATTGTTTCTAAAAGTGTGCTTTCTAACATTTTTTCCTCATATTGATGCCCATATAGTAGCACAACCTGGTTAAAACTACAGCCGGGGCAACGGCCGCCAGCGGCGGGCCAGGGCCATGCTGAGCAGGATGAGTAAACCACCGATCCACTGCACGGCCGTCAGCCGTTCGTCTAAAAATAGATAAGACCAGATAACGGTCAGCAGCGTTTCCAGAGGCGCTAACAGGGCGATCTGCCCGCTGCCCAGGCGGCGCACGCCGGCAAACAGCAGCAGCCGCGCCAGAAAGGTGGAGATGACTGCCAGCGCCAGGATGGATGCCCATCCGGTAGGGCCAGGCGGCTGCCACGGCCGTCCCGCCCACTGCCAGGCGATCAGGCACACGGCCGTGACCCCCAGATTCACATACAACGTCACCGTGCGCGCCGGGATGCCCGGTAAATACCATTGCGTCATCACCAGATGCAGCGAAACGGTGATGACCGTGACACAAACCAGGGCCACACCCACCATGTCCACGTCCCCGCCCGGCCCGATGAGCAGGTACACGCCGCCAATGCCCAATACCATGCGCGCCACATGGCGTTGCGTGATGCGCTCACCACGCAGCGTCAGTAAGCCCAATACCACCAGCGGGCTGAGACTAAACAGCATCGAGGCGATGGACGCATCCAGCCGGGTGAGAGCGGCAAAAAAGGCGATAAAGCCAATGCCATTGATGATTCCTGAGAGAAAGGCTATCCATCCCAGGCGCGGTTCAATCCGCAAGCGGTCTGGCGAAAGGAACACGATAAAAACAACCAGCAAGGCCAGGGAAATGACCATGCGGCCAACGAGTACGGCCGTTGGCGCCAACCCCGCCAGAATGGCCCCCCGGGCAATCGGTGGGGCCACGCTAAAACAGACCGTAGACGTAATGGCAATGATCCAACCAAGGGTGAGGGGGGATACGGCCGTGTGGATTCCATACTTTTCTGCCCAGTTTCTCATTGTTTGTTCTGGTTCGGCTTTAAGCCATTAGGGACGCCAGGCGCTCCTCAAGTAGCCCATAGCCGGTGATGCGGATTTCTAGCGGCAGCCCTAAATACGCCGAAACGTGGCTGGCTTTTGCCGCCAGTTCTGACTCGTCGTTTTGAACCAGATAAACCAGCCGTTTGTAATGGCGAAAATACTCCTCTTTCAATTCCGGGAAACGATCCAGCCCCAGCCCTTTCATCACCGTGCCCTCAAAGCCGCGCACCAAAAAATCGGTCAGGAAAAAGGTGCCCGGTTCTTCCTCCATCAGATCGTGGAATAGTTGACCGCCGTACATTTCATAACAGTGCGGGCCGTCCAGGCGCTCCAGACCATGCCGGGCCAGCATGGCGTCTAGCGCCCCTCGTGAGCCACAGTCGCCAAAGACCACAATCGTCCGGTCAAACCGCGCCTTGATTTCCAGAAACCGTTTTTCTACGTCGGGGGCAATGCGTTCGGGGAACATGTGGTCAATGGCCGGAATGCCAAACACCTCAGCGTCCCAGCCGTGCTTTCGCACAATGTCCAATACTTCCCGCGCCAGTGCGCCGCAGATGATGAGGGCTGTGGTCATGGTGGAGATTGGAGATTGGAGATTGGAGAATGAACCAGTTCCCGATCTCTAATTTCCACGATCTGGTTAAGGTGGGCGGTATCGTGGTCAACGTGGTGCTGGACGAGGAAACGGACGGATAGGTTGCCCTGGGTGGGATGCACGGCCGTGACCTGCCAATCACCCGCTTTCAACTCCCGCAAAAACACCAACATCGCCTGCCGCGCCTCCCGGAAGTTTGCCAGCAGCGTTGTTACCGGCTGGCTCAAATCGTGGGCCGCCGCGTCAGGGTAGATGGGAGAGATGGTGGGCGAATGTTGTCTTACCATTAGTTGCAACCGGGCCAATCCTTGCTCTTCCACAGTCACCAGATGGCATAACACATCGGCAATGCTCCATTCATCGGGGGTAGGACGCTGAACAAGAACCGGGCTATCCAACCCTTTTACCAATCGCTCTAAATCGGACGGCGTGGCGGCCAGAGCCTCTAATAAAATATCTCGTTTGCTCATCAACTGTGAAGTGCCAGGCACAGGGCAGTGAGCCTGCGAATGACCAGAGCCTTTAGCCCTGTGCCTGGCACTGCTTTTTACTCAACGGTCGCAAAAACGCGGGCAAAATAGCCTTCTACCAGTTCATTCAACTCGTGGCGGACATTTTCCGACAGGTCAATACCGGCCAGCCGCTGCGCCAATTGCTGTTTGAACTCCAACTGCATTTGCCGGTAAATCTGGATGCGCTGCGCCTGTGGCGACCCCGCGCCGTGCATGGATTCCGTCAGGTAGCCGACAGCGTTACGGCCCAGGGTCATATTTTCAATCAGGCGCAGGATGCGCAGCCGGTGTTCGGTGGGCACATCGGCCCGCCCTTTCAAGTATTTTTCCAGCAGCGGGCCTAATTCTTCGTGCCGGTAATCGGCTTCTGAAGGCATCGTCACCATCAATCCCCCGGCAATATCTTGCGCCAGGCGGCTGATTTCGTAGGGGAAGCGGGTGACGTGGTGTTTGCACACATTCGCCAACATGTCGTCGCAAATGTACGCGCCGGATTTAGTGGCCGTACTCTGATAGGAGGCGGCGATGCCGGTGGCGTAGATGGTTTCGTTCAGGTGGGTCATCTCCACCAGTTTATCGCGGATGTGGGAGGCGTGGGCGACGCCGTTGTATTCTGCCGCCGTCGCCGCCGCGCCAATCAGTACGTCTCCCACGCCGCTCTTGCAAACATAGCTGCGGCGGTGGTAACAGGTGAAGCGTTCCACCAGCATGGCCGCAAATTCCGTCTCCCCATCCATGAAAATGAGGTCGTTGGGAATGAACACGTCGTCAAAGATGATCATCGCTTCCTGCCCGCCGTACTGGCTGTTCCCGGCGTCCAGGTCGCCGTTTTCCAGAGCGCGGGTGTCGCATGATTGACGGCCGTACACATACGCAATGCCTACGGCCGTCACCGGAATCGCCCCCACAATGGCGTAGTCACGGTCGGCAGGGGCGAGGCGCATGGTGGGCATGACGATGAGCCAGTGCGAGTTCAGGCAGCCCGTCTGGTGCGCCTTGGCCCCTCGAATGAAAACGCCCTCGGCCGTGCGGCGGCTGATGTGGACATACAGGTCGGGGTCGGCCTGCTGATGGGGGGCCAGGCTGCGGTCGCCTTTCACGTCGGTCATGGCCCCGCCGATGACCAGGTTTTGTGCCTGCATCTGCGTCAGAAACGTTTTGAAGTGGGCGTGGTAGCTGGTGCCATACTGCTCGTCCATTTCGTAGGTGACGGAGTAGAGGGAGTTGAGCGCATCCATGCCCACGCAGCGTTGGAAGCAGGTGCCGGTGAGCTGGCCTAGCCGCCGCTGCATCTTGTTTTGGTGGACCACATCTTCGACGCTGGCGGCAATATGCAGGAAGCGATTGACAGGTTGGCCGGTGAAGGGGGACACGGCCGTTGCCAATTCCGGCTGATTACAGGCCAGATCATACGTCTCGGCCACCGCGTTAATCGAGGGGCGAATGAGCGGATGGTCTACCGGCTCCGCCACCAATTCGCCAAACAAGTACACCTGCAAGCCTCGCCCGCGCAAACTATCAATATATTCCGCGCCCGTCGTGATGGGGGGTATCTCGTTTCCTTGACTCATATTCTGTTCCTCCGTCGGACTCTCAGGCATGTAGTTGCATAGTAAGCGGCTGAAAAAGCGTAATGATTCGACAATGTCTGTCTCTTTAATCTGGGCATCATACTTTTCTTTGCGACGTTGCCAGGTCTCGTAAATGCCCTTCCACCGGCTGAAGTCTGCGCGTTTCGTCGCGGTATTCGTCATACCTCAAATTGCCCGCTCATCAGCGCGTTGTAAAAATCCTCACTCAGAATGCCGTACTTTTCCTCGTAAGAAGCCAATCGCCGCTCCAGAATTTTCATTTCGACCACAAGTTCATGTAATTGCATAGCCATCCCTCACATGCTTGAAATTTACTTCGCAGTTTAATCGCCCACACCCTCCCTGGCAAGTTGCAAGAATGTATCTGCGAAAATCCGTTTCATCCGTCAAATCCGTGGCCCAATTCTCCAAAAATTTGGCATATCAACAATATATTTGTAATATATCAGATAGAAGGTGACAACGAATTGCCGTAAACGGCGAATTTTTTCGGATGACACACTATGTTCTATCCCAACAAGCCTACCAGAGCATCAAACGCAAAATCGTCTACCTGGAATTGGAACCGGGGGCGGTGATTGATGAGGCTGTCTTGCAAGATTCATTGGGTCTCGGTCGTACCCCCATCCGGGAGGCATTGCAGCGGTTGGAGCAGGAAAAGCTGGTGACAATTGTGCCGCGGCGGGGCATGTTTGTCAGCGAGATCAGCGTCACCGACCTGTACCAGATTTTTGAGCTGCGGCTGACGGTGGAAGCGTTGGCGGTGCGGCTGGCGGCGCGGCGGGGCAGCGAAACTCACTGGCAGCAAATGGAAGCCGTCCTCAACTCCATCCCCTGGCATGACGCGACCGACCAGCAGTTGATCGAGATTGATGAGGCGTGTCACGCCATCATTTATGCGGCGGCCGATAACCATTTCTTGGAAGATATGCTGACCACCTGTTACGCTCCCTCAGCCCCTGCGCCTGTGGATGTTTTTTTTGCACCGCATTGGGGATATGCGCACTATCGCAGGAACACCAGCAATGCATACCGCTCCCTGCGCGACGGCGACGCCGACGAAGCCGCCCTCGCCTCCTGATGCAGCAGCATATCCAGAGTCATAAGGAGATGAGCGCGATTATGATGGGAGAGATTAGAGATTAGAGATTGGAGATTGAGGAGCTACTTTAATCTCTAATCTCCAATCTCCAATCTCCAATCTTTGCGAAGGACAATCTCATGGTCAGAAGACGTGAAAGAAAAACCAGAGAACGAGGGGAGGAGACGGCCGTAAGCCGCGCCACCCAGCCCCTCCACCACCTGCCCCCCTACGAAATTCTAAACGAGGAAGGGCTGCAAAAAATCCACGATGCCTCCATGACAATTCTCTCCGAAATCGGCATTGATTTTTACGATGCCGAAGCCCAGGCTGTCTTGCGGGCCAACGGTGTCCGGCTGGAAGGGGACACCGCCTATTTCGACCCGGCACAGGTGATGGAAACCATCGCTCAAGCGCCGGCCAAATTCACCCAGATCGCCCGCAACCCGGCGAACAACGTCCTCATTGGCGGCCAACATCTTGCCCCCCGTCTACGGCCCGCCCTTTGTGCATGACTTAGACCGGGGACGCCGCGAAGCCACCCTGACCGACTTCCAAAACTTTGTCAAGCTCAGCTATCTCAGCCCCTACCTGCACCACTCCGGCGGCACCATCGTCGAACCGACCGACGAACCGACCCATACGCGCCACCTGGACATGGTGTACAGCCATCTCAAATATAGCGATAAGCCGTTCATGGGTTCCGTCACCTCCCGCGCCAACGCCGAAGACAGTGTGCAAATGGTGGAAATGGTGTTTGGCGAAACGGCCGTGCGCGAAAACCCCGCGTTGCTCTCGCTCATCAACATTAGCAGCCCGCGCCGGTTGGATGACCGCATGTTGGGCGCGCTCATCGCCTATGCCCACGCAAGGCAGGCGTTGGTCATCACCCCGTTCATCCTCTCCGGGGCCATGGCTCCCGTCTCCATTGCCGGGACAGTGGCGCAGTTGAATGCGGAGGCGCTGGCGGGTATTGCCCTGACGCAGCTAATCAACCCCGGCACACCCGTCGTCTACGGCGCGTTCCAGACGAACATTGATTTGCAGAGCGGCGCGCCGGTGTTTGGCTCGCCGGAGAGCCAGTTGGCGTTGTATGCCAGCGCACAGTTGGCGCGGCGGTATAACCTGCCCTTCCGCAGCGGCGGCATGTTTGCCAGCGGCAAAATCCCGGATGCACAGGCGGCGTATGAGTCGGTGCTGGTGATGCTGCCCACGATCCTGGCGCGGGTCAATTTTGTGCTGCACGCGGCCGGTTGGTTGGAAAATGGGCTGACGGCCGGTTATGAAAAGTTCATCCTGGATTGCCAGCTATTGGGTGGCTTTCACAAACTGGTGCAAGGGTTGGATTTGTCCGACGAGGGGCTGGCATTGGAGGCGATTCGGGACGTGCCGCCGGGTGGGCACCACCTGGGCACGGATCACACCCTGCGTCATTTTCGCCATGCCTTTTATCGCGCCTCGTTGTTTGATTACAACTCGTTTGAGCAGTGGTTTGAGGAGGGCAGCCAAACGGCCGATCAGCGCGCCAATGCCGAATGGAAACGGCTGTTGAAAAGTTACGAAGTGCCGCCGCTGGATACGGCCGTTGATGAAGCCTTACTCGAATTTATGGCAAAACGGAAATCAGAAATCAAACCAGAGTATTAGATCGTGTTCGTAGTAGGCGATTTATCGCCGTAAAAAGGCGATGAATCGCCTACTACGAACGGAAGAGGAGGCAAACCATGAGCAACTTACCAGAGAAAGCAAACGTCGTTGTCATCGGCGGGGGGATTGTGGGGAACAGCGTGGTGTACCACCTGGCGTTGAACGGGTGGCGGGAGATTGTGCAGGTGGACAAAGGCCCGTTCCCCAATCCCGGCGGCTCGACTGGGCACGCTTCTAACTTTATCTTCCCGGTGGATCATTCCAAAGAGATGACGCTGATTACGCTGGACAGTATGCGCCAGTACAAGGAACTGGGCGTGTTTACGGAGAGCGGCGGTATTGAACTGGCGCGGACGGAAGAGCGCATGGAGGAATTGCGGCGGCGCATGGCGTCGGCGAAGGCGTGGGGGGTGGAATCCCGGTTGGTGACGCCGGCCGAAGTAAAAGAACTCGTGCCCTATGTGGACACAGACATCATTTTGGGCGGTTTTTACACCCCCAGTGTGGGCACGGTGGATTCGCTGCGGGCGGGAACGCTGATGCGCGAAAAGGGGATGGCGTTGGGGGCGTTGACTGTTGCGCCCGGTGTAGAGGTAACGGGATTGGGCGTTAAAAACGGCCGTATCCACACCGTCCACACCACCCAGGGCAGCATCCAGGCCGATCTGGTCATCATCGCCTGTGGCGTCTGGAGTCCGCGCATTGCCCGCATGGCCGGGGCCACCATTCCGCTGACCCCGGCCGTTCACCAGATGATCAGCGTCGGCCCGCACCCCATTTTTGCGGCGACGGGGCGGGAGATTGCCTATCCCATCATCCGCGACATGGACACCTTCTGCTACGAACGGCAAAACGGTAGCGACATGGAAGTGGGGTCGTATGCCCATCGCCCCATCCTGATGGACGCCGACGACATCCCCTCCATCGAACAATCCAAACTGTCGCCGACGGAACTGCCCTTTACGCAGGAGGATTTTGAGCCGCAGTTGGAGCAGGCGTTGGAATTGATGCCAGACATTATCGGTGATGAGCGGGCCGGGATTCGCCACGCCATTAACGGCCTGCTGTCGTTGACGCCGGACGGCAACCCGCTGATTGGTGAGACGGAAGTGAAGGGGTTGTGGTCGGTGGCGGCGATCTGGATTAAAGAAGCGCCTGGTTTTGCGCGGGCGGCGGCGGAACTGCTGACGCATGGGGCGTCGGAGATTGATATTCATGCCTCGGATGTGGCCCGGTTTTATGATTACGGCCGTACCACCCACCACATTCGCGCCCGCACCAGCGAGGCGTACAACAAGACCTACGGCATCGTACACCCGCGTGAACAGTGGGCGAGCAACCGGCAGGTGCGCGTCAGCCCCTTTTATTTCCGCGAGAAGGAGTTGGGCGCGGTCTTTTTTGAAACGGCCGGCTGGGAACGGCCGCAGTGGTACGAATCAAACCAGCCGTTGCTGGCCGAATATGGCGACCGCATCCAAAATCGGCCGCACGAATGGGATGCCCGCTGGTGGTCGCCGATCATCAATGCCGAACATCTGGCGATGCGCGACCGGGTGGGGCTGGTGGATTTGTCGGCGTTTGCCATTTTTGATGTGTCCGGCCCTGGGGCGCTAGACTATATCCAGAAGATGACGGTGAACCAACTAGATGTGGCCGTGGGCACGGCCGTATATACTCCCTTGCTCAACCCCCACGGCGGCTTCAAGGCCGACCTGACCATCATGCGCACAGCCGAAGGCCGCTTTCGCATTGTGGACGGCGGCGGCGATGGGGCGCGGGACAAAAAGTGGTTCCAGCAGCATTTACCGGACGATGGTTCGGTCATTTTCACCGACATGACCTCGGCGCTGTGTACGGTGGGGCTGTGGGGGCCGCAAGCCCGCGCCGTGCTGCAATCGGTGACGGATGACGACGTTTCTCACGCGGGTTTCCCGTTCAGCACGGCCAAAAACATGCTCATCAACGGCATCCCCGTTTGGGCGCTGCGCATTTCGTATGTGGGTGAGTTGGGTTGGGAGATTTATACGGCGATGGAGCATGGCTTGAAGTTGTGGGATACGCTGTGGCAAGCGGGACGGCCGTATGGTCTGGTTCCGGTGGGCATTGGCGTCTACGGCACGTCGGCGCGGCTGGAAAAGGGGTACCGGCTGATGGGGCATGAGTTGGAAGGGGAATATAACCCGGTGGAGGCGGGGCTGGCCCGTCCCAAAGTGAAAAGCGCTGATTTCATTGGCAAGGAAGCGTATCTCAAGGCGCGCGCCGAAGAACCGGCGGCTATTTTGTGTACGCTGACGGTGGAAGATCACACCTCAAAATCGGGGATGAACCGGTACATGCACGGCCGTGAACCCATCCTCACTCCCAGCGGCGAGAGTATTATTGACCGCAACGGCCGTCGTTCTTACGTCACCAGCGCGGGGGCCGGGCCGTCTGTCGGCAAACATTTGCTCATGGCCTACCTGCCGCCCGCATACGCCCAGGTGGGCACAAAACTGGCCGTCGAATACATGACCGAGTTGTACCCGGTGACGGTAGCGGCCGTGGGCAGTACGCCGTTGTTTGACCCCATGAATGAAAGAATGAAGAGGTAAAACGTGAAACGTGAAACTTGACCAGAGAGACATCACGTTTCACGTTTCACGCATCACGAATATGGAAATTTTAGTTTGCATCAAACGAGTCCCCGCCACCGGAGCGCGGATTACGCTGACGGCCGATGAGCGGGGGATTGACACGCGCAATTTGGGCTTCACCATCAGCCCGCACGAGGAGTGCGCGGTGGAGGAGGCGGTGCGGCTGGCGGAACAGCATGGCGGCCGCGTAACCGTGCTGACGTTGGGGCCGGCCGAGGCCGCCGAACAGTTGCGGGATGCGCTGGCGGTGGGGGTGGATCGGGCCATTCATTTGCTCACCGATGGTTCGGAGTGGGATCCCCTGGCGACGGCTAACGCCATCATCGAAGTAGCGCGGGCGGGGCAGTATGACCTGTTGCTGTTTGGCAATGAAGCGGCCGATACGGGGGATTATCAGGTAGGGATTCGAGTGGCGGTGGCGTTGGGACGGCCGTGTGTGACCGGCGTCAAAGGGGTTGACGTGCGCGGGGAAACGGTGATTGCCCGGCGTGACTCTGGCGGCCGTTGGGAGATGTATGAGGTTTCTTTACCGGCTGTACTCACCGTCAAAGAAGGGCTGAATTTGCCCCGTTATCCGTCGGTGCCTGGTCGGCTGCGGGCAAAGAAGAAGCCGCTAGAGCAGATTGAACCAACGTGGAACGGTGGCGGGCTGGAGATGATCCGGCTGGCGACGCCACCGGAGCAAGAGAAGACGGTGCAGATATTGGGGCAGGGGGTCACGGCCGTGCCGCGCATTGTGGAGATTTTGCAGGAGTTACGGTTGATGTGACTACAGCGGATGAAGAAAAAAACGGATTTCTTCTTTTATCCGCTCTATTCCCTATCCGCTGTAGTCACCAGAGAAAAATATGATCTTAGGTTTTGTAGAACAAGAGGCCGGGCGGGTAAACCCGCATTCGTTGGAAATGTTGACGTTGGCGCGGCGGCTGGCGGGGGAAACGGCCACTTCGGCAGGCTCAGTGCAGGCCGTGCCCTTCCATGCAATTGTCATCGGCGATGCGGTAGAGGGGTTGGGCGCGTATGGTGTGACGGCCATCCACATCGCCCAACACCCCGACCTGACCGATTATGCTCCGGCAGCCTGGGCGGCATGTGTGGTGCAGGTGATGGCGGCGGAAAGGCCAACGGCCGTACTCGCGGCGGGCACAGAGCGGGGCAATGAGGTAATGGCCTACGTGGCGGCAAAGTTGGGGGTGGCGATGGCGGCAAATGTCACGGCCGTGTCGCCCGGCGAGGATTATCACATTACCCGGCAGCGGTGGGGGGGCAGTTTGCTGGAAGAGGCGTGGCTGAAAGGGGAACCGAAGTTGTTGACAGTTGCGCCGTTGGTCATTCAGGCGGAGGCCGTTGAAGGTGGGGTGGTGGAGGTACGGCCGTTTATGCCTGAATTGTCGGCGGATGATTTGCGGGTGATGGTGGACGGCCGTACACAACCCGAAAGCGGCAAAGTGACATTGGCCGATGCCCGTGTGGTGGTCAGCGGCGGGCGCGGCGTGGGCAGCGCGGAGGGGTTTGCTGTGCTGGAAGAACTGGCCGATTTGCTCGGCGGCGCGGTGGGCGGCTCGCGGGTAGCTACCAATCTGGGCTGGCGGCCACATACCGCCCAGGTGGGGCAGACGGGTACGCGGGTCGCGCCGGATTTGTATATCGCCTGCGGCATCAGCGGCGCCATCCAGCATTGGGTCGGCTGCAAAAGCGCCAAACACATCCTGGCCATCAACACCGACCCCGACGCCCCCATGGTGACCAAAGCCGATTACGCCGTCATTGGTGACTTGCACGAAATTTTGCCCGCGCTGATTGCGGAATTGCGGCAGCGGATAGGGAGCGAATAAGCGGATAAACCATCCGCTTATTCGTTGTTCATCCGCTGCTGCCGGGAGTTAGTTTGAAAGATGAATCCATATCCCAAACAGATCAAAAAGCTGATTTCTACCTGGAAATGTGAAGCCCACGAACGGGAACTACACCGCGAACTAACAAAACTGGACGGGCTGTTTGCCCAATGGCGCGCCGGTGATATGGGTAGCGGCGATCTGGCCATTCACGTAGAAGACTGTTGGAAAGGCCCGATCAAGGAACTGCTCGAGCGATATAACACAAGCTATCAGGATAACAATGTGGCCTATGCGTTGGTCACGGGCATCTTGTCATATGATGAAGTGCCTGAGGAACTGGTGCAGGCTCTGTCAGAACGAATAGCATACTTTGAAGATCTGAAGGCGCGTGGTGACCTGAGAATGCCGGGCGAGTGAGGGCACGGCCGTCACTCCCCTCCTGTCATTCCGAGCGTAGTCTTCGGAGCGAGGAATCTTTCTTCTTGCCAGCGTATGAGATTCCTCCTCGAAGTTTAGCCAGCCCTGAGTTTGCCGAAGGGGCGGAATGACAATTTTGTTGGTTACTGTGCAAATGATCCGGTTAGGGCATAATTGAGCCAACTTATTGTTGTAGCGCAAGGGCAAACAACGTTTGCAGCACCTTGCCCTACTGTAGAGGAGGCTAATATGAGAAAGAAGAGTTTACCGTTTATTGTAGTTGTTGTTTTGCTCACGGCCGTACTACTGGCGGCGTGTAGCAGCGGCGGGGGCGATGAGGGGGGTGGGGAAACGATCACCCTGATTGCCAACCCCTGGCCCTCATCGGAGCTAAACGTTAACGTGGCTAAAATCATCATCGAAAAAGAGTTGGGCAACACAGTGGAGATTGTGGCCCTGGATGAAAACGCGCAATGGGACGCCCTGGCGGCCGGCAGCGCCGACGCCAGCCTGGAAGTGTGGCCTTCCGGGCATGGGGAGCGCATTGCCCAATACATTGAGCAGCAAAAAGTGGTGGAAAATGGCGGCCCGCTGGGGCCGGTGGGGGAGATTGGCTGGTTTGTGCCCACTTACGTGATCAACCAAAATCCGCAGTTGGCGACCTGGGAAGGGTATAAAGACCCGGCATTGGCCGGGCTGTTTGCCACGGCCGAAACGGGTAGTCTGGGCCAGTTCACGGCCGGCGACCCCAGTTGGGTGCAATATGACGCCGACATCATTAAGAACCTGGGGCTGAGTTTGCAGGTGGTGACGGCCGGCTCGGAAGATTCGCTGCTGGCTACGGTCTCGTCCGCCTATGCGCGGCAGCAGCCGGTGTTGTTTTATTTCTACTCGCCACACGCCATCTTTAGCCGCTTTGATCTGACGCAAGTGGAACTGCCGCCCTACACGGACGCCTGTTACGCCAATGCCGAGGGCGGCGGCGTAGCCTGCGCCTACCCGGAAGACCAGCTATTTAAGATTCTCTCGACTAAACTCAACGAAAAAGCGCCTAATGTGTACACCATGCTGAAAAACATGAACTATGGCAGCGAGGCGCAAATTGAGATGCTGGCGATGCTGGACGAGGGCAAAACGGTGGAAGAAGCGGCCCAGGCGTGGGTAGACGCGCATGAGGCCGAGTGGAAGGGGTGGCTGCCGTAGCTGCGAGCAGTGCCAGGCACGGGGTGAACGGCCCTGGTCAGTTAAGGCGTTAAACCCCGTGCCTGGCACTTCAAACATATGGAACCAAAAATCACCTGCAACCACCTCTGGAAAATCTTTGGCCCGGCGCCGGAGCATGTGATTGGGCAGGTCACGGCCGTGTCCACCCGCGCCGACATCCAGGAAAAAACCGGGCACGTGGTGGCCGTGCGCGACGTGTCATTTGAGGTGGGGGCGGGCGAAATTTTTGTGGTCATGGGGCTGTCTGGCAGCGGCAAATCTACGCTGATCCGCTGCCTGACGCGCCTGATTGAGCCAACACGCGGGGAGATATGGGTCAACGGCCGTGACGTGACCACCATGAACGACGATGACCTGCGCCACCTGCGCCGCCATACCATGAGCATGGTTTTCCAACGGTTTGGCCTTTTCCCCCACCGCCGCGTGCTGGACAATGTGGCCTACGGCCTGGAAATCCAGGGATTGGCCCGCGCCGAACGAGAAGCCAAAGCGCGGGACGTGCTGTACATGGTCGGCCTGAAAGGGTGGGAAAACCATTACCCGCACGAACTGAGCGGCGGCATGCAGCAGCGCGTCGGGCTGGCCCGCGCCCTGGCCGTTGACCCGGAAATTCTGCTCTGCGACGAACCGTTTAGCGCCCTCGACCCGCTCATCCGCCGCGAGATGCAGGATGAACTGATTCGCCTGCAACAAACGCTGCATAAAACTATCGTTTTCATCACCCATGACTTCTTGGAGGCAATTAAACTGGGCGACCGTATTGCCATTATGAAGGATGGCGAGATTGTGCAGTTGGGCACGGCCGGCATGATTGTGGCCCATCCGGCGAACAATTATGTGCGTGAATTTACGAAGGATGTGCCCCGCGGCCGGGTGCTGACGGCCGAGACGATCATGCAGCCGCCCACCAACCTGGACGGCAGCGAAACCACCTGCCGCGCCGACATGACCCTGGATCGGCTCATCCCGTTGACGGCTAATAATAGTACGGCCGTGGCCGTCCTGGACCCGGCCGGGGCCATCATCGGCAAAGTAGACCGCAAAACGCTCATGCTGGCCCTGGCCGGAGCGGAGTAAAATGGGACGCGGATTTTACGGATGAACGCAGATTTTATTCTGTGCAATCTGTGTAATCTGTGGATAAAAATCATATGGAAACGAAACAGGCTGTGCCGGAGACGATAGATGAATACATTGCCCGCTTTCCGCCCGATGTGCAGGAGATTCTGCAAAAGGTGCGGCTGACGATTCGGGAGGCCGCGCCAGAGGCGGAGGAAACGATCAGCTATCAAATGCCCACCTTCACGCTAAAGGGTAGAGGTCTGGTTTATTTTGGTGCGCACAAGAAACATATCGGCTTTTACCCCACACCCACCGGTATTGCGGAGTTCAAAGAGGAGTTGGCGATTTATGGCGCGGGCAAGGGTACGACCCAATTCCCGTTCGACAAGCCCATTCCTTACGACCTGATCACCCGAATCGTCCAGTTCCGAGTAAAGGAAAATCTGGCAAAAGCGGCTGCAAAAGGGAAAAAGAAATAGTTGAATTTATCCAAGAAAGGCACAGTCGGCAAAGTAGACCGCAAAACGCTCACGCTGGCGTTGGCGGGAGCAGAGTAAGAGATGGATGATATTGTTGGTCGTTGGTCTACATCTTGGTTTTATCAAGACCCAGCAGATGAAGTGTTAGTATTTCTCCCTGGAGGCAGAGGTTTTTTTGAGTGTTACTGGTGGCGACTTAGTTCTTACGAGACCTTCATATATGACTATGAAGGTGAGAACCTGCAAATTATCGGAGACAAGAGTTTTAGTTATGATCTTGATCAAAATGTGGTTAAGGAAACCTCTTCTACACTCCGGTTTAGTGGGAAATTCCAGATTCGAGAAGCAACTTCAGACGAATTAAAATTAGGTTGTAACGTAATCCTTCAACTCAGTGTAGCATTAGACGACTTTTTCCCATCTACGAACAGATTTGGAAGGAAAGGCGTTCATGGCGATGTGTCTGATTACGAACCACCTACATTTTGGGAATTAACATGACCATATTGTGGGGGCGGGACGGCGCTGGGCACAATCTGGATGAAACAATGGGCCTTGTCTCCGCACCGTCTCGCCCTCGCATCGCCAAACCGGGGCGAGACAGGCGGGAGACAGAGTGTTGGTGACCCGGCAAGCCATCACCCGCCTGTCCCGCCCCTACGACAATGGATGGAAGAATGTGATTGAGAGATTGGGAGATTAAGAGATTGGGAGCGCAGCCAATCTCTCAATCTCTCAGTCTCCCAATCTCACAAAAAACTATGAGCGCATCAATCGCTATTTCCAGAATTTCGACGCATAAGCGGTGGGTAGGGTTGGGGGTGGCTACGGCCGTACTCACCCTCGCCTTCCTCATCTTTGCCGCCGCCCAGGTGGGCGCCTTCCCGGAGTCGTGGAACATTGGCCTGCGGGGGCCGCTGGACGAATTCAAACGCTGGATCGTCGCCAACCGCCGCAGCCATCCCATGTTCCTCTACTTCTTCGAGCCGCTCAGCGCAAGCATTGATTGGGGGCTGCGCCGGGTGGAGGATTTCCTGCTCTGGCTGCCCTGGCCTGTCATCGTGGCCACCATTTTCCTCATCGCCCACAAAGCGGGCGGGCTGCGGCTGGCGCTGGTCGTCTCCGGCTGCACGCTGCTGATGGGGCTGCTCGGCTTTTGGGACCGCAGTATGCAAACCCTGTCGCTCATGGTCGTCTCCGTCATCATCTCGCTGCAAATTGGCATCCCCCTGGGCATCTGGTCGGCACAAAATGACCGGGTGGAACGGCTGTTACGGCCGTTGCTGGATGCCATGCAAACGATGCCCGCCTTCGTCTACCTCATTCCCGTGCTGCTCTTTTTTGGCATTGCCCGCGTGCCCAGCGTCGTCGCCACCGTCATTTACGCCCTGCCGCCCGTCATCCGCCTGACCAACCTGGGTATCCGCCAGGTCTCCGGCGAGACGGTGGAAGCGGCGCGCGCCTTTGGCGCCACCGACCGCCAGATTTTGTTCAAAGTGCGCCTGCCCCTGGCCACCCCGGCGATTATGACCGGCGTCAATCAGACGATCATGATGGCCTTGAGCATCGTGGTCATTGCCGCCCTGATTGGTGGCGGCGGCCTGGGCGAGACGGTGCTGCGCTCGCTGCGCACCCTGAATGTGGGCACCGCCTTTGCCGCCGGGCTGGCCATTGTTTTTATGGCCTTCCTGCTGGATCGCCTGAGCCAATCTTTTGTGCGCACCGAGTGGAACAGCCGGGGCGATTTTCGCGGCTTCCGGCTGTTGCCGGAGGCGTGGCGGGGCAAACGAGCAGCGGAGGGGGTGGAAACGGCCGTCTCCTATGCCTACACTGCCGCTGACCGAACCACCCAAACTATCACCGGGCGCAGCGATTTTCTCAGCCGCCGCCCCTTCTTTTTTATGAGCGTATTGGTGTTGATTGCCCTGTTGTTGGTGACGATGGCCGCGAGTACGGCCGTGCCCGCCTTCCGCGAATTCCCTCCAAGCTGGCGTCTCAATCTGGCCGCGCCCATAGACGCCCTGGTAAAGTGGGCGCAGGTGAATTTGTACCGCATTGGCGACAGCAACATCGGCACCGGGCCGTTTAGTGACTTCATCACCATTCACCTGCTGACGCCGCTGCGCCAACTGCTGGTGGAGCGGCTGACATGGCCGGTGGTGATGGGTTTGCTCACGGCCGTAGCCTACGCCGTCTCCGGCAAACGGCTGGCGCTCTACACCCTGGCAGGCATGTTCATGCTAGGCTTGTTGGGCATGTGGGAACTGGCGATGGACACCCTCAGCCAGGTGATTGTGGCCGTCATCATTTCCGTCCTCATCGGCATCCCCCTGGGCATTTGGGCCGCCCGCAATGACCACGCCGACCGGGGCTTGCGGGTGATGAACGACTTTTTGCAAACCATCCCCGTGTTTGTTTACCTGGTGCCGGTGGTCATGCTCTTTAACGTGGGGCGCGTCGCCGGGATTTTGGCCTCGGTGCTGTATGCCCTGCCGCCGGTCATCCGCCTGACCAGTTTGGGCATCCGCCGTGTGGAGGCGGAAGTGGTGGAAGCGGCACATGCTTTTGGCTCTACCGATTGGCAAATTCTGGCCAAAGTGCAAATCCCACTGGCCTTACCCGCCATCATGCTCGGCGTCAACCAGACGATCATGATGGTGCTGGCTATGGTTATCTGCGCCGGGCTGGTGGGTGGCGCGGGGCTAGGGCTGGAAGTGGTGACGGGGCTGGCGCAAAACGAACTCGGCCGTAGCATCGAAGCCGGGCTGGCGATTGTCATCCTGGCCGTCATTATTGACCGCATTTCCCAGGCGTGGGCGGCGCGTCTGGCGGAGGAGCGGAACATTCGTAATCCGTGATGCGTGATACGTGATGCGTGAACCCCTTGTCACGCATCACGTATCACGCATCACGCTTCTTCGGAGAAACACAGTGCAATCATTTGAATTTCCTACCAAGATCACACACGGGCCGGGGGTGCTGGCGGGGTTGGCGGAGGAATTGCGGGCGTTGGGCGTGAAACGGCCGTTGCTCGTCACCGATAAAGGTTTAGTAGCGGCGGGTGTGGTGAATGAAGTCACCGGCCAGCTACGGCGGGCGGGCCTGGATTATGTGCTGTTTGCCGACGTGGTGCCGAACCCGCCGATTGCCCTGGTGGATGGGGGCACGGCCGTGTACCGGGAATCGGACTGCGACGGGTTGATTGGCCTGGGCGGGGGCAGCCCCATGGATGCGGCCAAAGCGATTGGGGTTACGGCCGTGCAGGGCGGTTCCATCCGCCAATACGAATGGGCCGATCCCAATCCGGTGACAAAGCGTATTCCGCCGATGATTGCCATTCCTACCACTGCCGGGACGGGCAGCGAAGTCACCCTCTGGTCGGTCATCACCGACCCGGAGCGCAAAATCAAGTACAACGTCGGCGGTACGCCGCTGATTGGCGCACACGTGGCCCTGATTGACCCGCTGCTGACGCTGGCGCTGCCGGGGCACATCACGGCGGGCACGGGCATGGATGCCCTGGCGCACGCCATCGAATGTTACACCATGGCCTACGCCCAACCCTTTACGGATGCGGTGGCGCTGCTGGCGATGGAGTACGTCGGCCAATACCTGCGCATCGCCTATGCCCAGGGGCAGAACCAGGAGGCGCGTTACAAGATGAGCATGGCCGCGGCCTTGGGCGGCATGGCCTATGGTGTGGCCAGCGCGGGCGCGGCCCATGCCATGAGCCAGACGGCCGGTGGCGTGCGCGACGTGCCCCATGGGGCCATCACCGCCCGTTTACTCGGCCCGGTGATGGAGTACAACTATATGGGTGAACCACAACGCTTTGCCCGCATTGCCCAGGCGTTGGGCGAGGACATTCGTGGGTTGTCCATTTGGGAAGCGGCGGAACGGGCGGTGACGGCCGTGTACCGTCTCACCGCCGACGTAGGCATCCCCACCCTGCAAGAACTGGGCTTTCACGAAGACGACATCCCCTTGCTGGCCGAACTGGCTGCCAACGACCCGCAAACCATCGGCAATCCCCGCGACATCAACTACCAGGGCTACGTGCAGGTTTACCAACGCACTTTTGATTTGGGGAAGTAGCCCGGATTGACTGACAAATCTTATTTTCAAAAGCCACAGAACACGGATTTACAGGATAGTCGGATAAACAGTTGTCGAAGAAATAAAATCCGCAAATCCTGCCAAGCCGTTGTCAACCTATGACGACCTATCAAATTCTTTATTGGCATAATATTCCCATTCAGGTGCGGGCCGGGGGGCGGCGCGACCGGGTGAGCCGGGAGTTGCCGCCGCGCTTTCAGGCGGGCATTGACAGTGCGGCCATGGCCGCCGGGCTGACGGGCACGGATGCGTACCTGGATGGTTTTGCCTGGAGCGAACCACAAGAGCGGGATGGCTCGCCGGAGGAAGTGGTGGCAGCGGTAGTGGCCGAGTTGGATAGGCAGTATGAGACGATTGATTGGCGGGGCACGGCCGTGAAAATCCAGCAAAACCCACCCATTTGACATCCCCTGTACAATCGGGGCATGTCAAAATCTGGTCTATGCGTTAAGGAGTTAAAGATGACAAAAATTGAACAACTAAAAAGGGAAGTAGAACAGTTGCCCCCTGATGATCTTCAGCTATTTCGGGAGTGGGTTAATGAATTTGAGACTCGTACCAGTCAAGTAGCCTTAGTCAGAAAGCAGAGTGGCACCAAGTTCTTGTTAGGAGTCGCTGGTATGTTTAGCAGTGGCCCCACGCATACATCCGAAAATGTACGTGAGATATAGTGACCCTATCTGAAATGTGGACAGTCGGAGGGGAGCCTTTAGGCGAACCACGCATCGGCTAAAGCCTTCCCTCCATTCACAACTCATTTAGGGGTGCTATAGTAGCTGATGCGATCTTGAAGAAATACGGAAAACAACCGCATTATCCGACCTGCGCATTGTGATTATTTTGAAATTTTCCCCTGACACTGGTTGTGATCTCCCTACCGATGACCGATAACCGCTTACCGATTACCGACCAAAACCCTCTCGTCATCTTCATGCCGGCCGGGCGGCGGGGCCGGGTCACGCCGGGCCAATCGCTGCTGGAGGCGGCGCGGCAGGTGGGGGTGGAAATTGAGAGCATTTGTGGCGGCCGTTTGACTTGTGGTAAGTGCAAGGTGGTGGTGGAACACGGCCGTTTCGACAAACACGCCATCACTTCCACCGCCGACCACCTGACGCCGCCGGGTGAAGACGAGGTCACCCTGCTACAACGGCTGGGCGAAAACGGCGCTTGCCGTCTGGCCTGCTCGGCGTATGTGACCGGGGATGTGCTGGTCTTTGTGCCCGAAGAGAGCCGGGCGCACAAACAGGTCATCCGCAAATCGGCCACGGAGCGGGCCATTGAAGTCAATCCGGCCATTCGCCAGGTGTATGTAGAAGTGGACGAGGCGGAGTTGGGCGAGCATCGTGGCGATTGGGGGCGGCTGCAAGCAGCGCTGGCGCGGCAGTGGCAGTTGACGGAATTGACCATTGACCTGCTGGCCTTGCGCAAATTGCAGGAGAGGCTGCGGGCAGGCAAATGGAAAGTGACCGTCATCCTCTGGCAAGACCGGGAGGTGATTGACGTGCTGCCCGGCTACCATGAGGGTATTTACGGGCTGGCGGTGGACATTGGTAGCACGACCATTGCCGGGCATTTGTGCGATTTGCGCACCGGGGCCATTCTGGCGACCGAATCCACCATGAACCCGCAGGTGGCCTATGGCGAAGATTTGATGAGCCGCGTCTCCTATGCCATGACGCACAAGGATGGGCTGGAGAAGATGCACACGGCCGTCATCGAAACCCTCAACAAACTCGCGGCGCGGGCAGTCAGGGAGTCCGGTCTACAAAGCCGCGATATTCACGAGATGGTGGTGGTGGGCAACACCACCATGATGCACATTTTCCTGGGCATTAACCCGCAGGAGTTGGGCGGTGCGCCATTTGCCCTGGCGAACCGGGAAGCGATGGATGTGAAAGCGCGGGAGTTAGGCTTGCGCCTGCACAAAGCGGCCAACGTCCACATCCTGCCCGCCGAAGCGGGGCACGTGGGTGCGGATAATGTAGCCGTGCTGTTGGCCGAAGAGCCGTACCATCAGGACGAGATGATGCTGATTGTGGATGTGGGCACCAATGCTGAGATTGTGTTGGGCAATCGGGAACGGCTGTTCAGCGCCTCCAGCCCTACCGGGCCAGCCTTTGAAGGGGCGCAAATTAGCTACGGGATGCGGGCCGCGCCGGGGGCGATTGAGCGGGTGCGGATTGACCCGGAGACGAAGATCGCCCGCTTCCGGGTGATTGGTGAAGAGCGATGGTCGGATGCGTGGCCAGTGGGCGAGGCCGTGCTGGAAGCACAGCCTGTGCATCTGGCGGCGGGCATTTGTGGCTCAGGCATTATTGAGGTAGTGGCGGAACTGTTTGTAGTGGGCATTTTAATGCCCGACGGCCGTTTCAACCCCACCATGACCGACCACTCAAGAATGCAGTGGCACGGCCGTAAGGGGGCCTATATTCTGGCCACGGCCGAACAGACCGCCAACCATCAGCCCATCCTGGTAACGCAGGACGACGTGCGCAATATCCAGTTGGCGAAGGCGGCGCTTTACGCGGGCTGCAAATTGTTGATGCAGCGAGTCGGCGTTGAGCGCGTAGACCGTATTTTGTTGGCGGGGGCGTTTGGCAGCTATATTGACCCGCAGTATGCCATGCTGTTGGGGCTGATTCCTGATTGTGACCTGGCGCGGGTTACGGCCGTGGGCAATGCCGCCGGCGACGGGGCCAGAATTGCCCTGCTGAACCGGGAGAAGCGGTTGGAAGGGCAACGGGTGGCCAAAGAGGTAACGTATCTGGAAACGGCCGTACACCCCAACTTCCAGGACGAATTTGTGGCCGCCTTGCACCTGCCCCACGCCCGCGACCCACTTCCGCATTTACATGGATTGTTGCCGGAGATGGATTCCCATGTCCAGAGAACACGTTCCCGGCGACGTAATCGTTGATGACGAATCAAGTCCACCACAGAGACACAGAGGCACAGAGAGGAGGGTGTGAAGTGAATATTGCGCGATCTGAAAAGCTAAGAATCAATGATTTGACCGGCAAGATTATTGGGGCGGCCGTTGAAGTTCACAAGGCGTTTGGGCCAGGATTACTTGAGTCCGTTTACGAAGATTGCATGGCCGTTGAACTGAAATTGCAGAGACTACCTTTTGAGCGGCAGAAACCGGTATCGTTAATATACAAAGGCCATGAAGTAGGTGCTGATCTAAAGATTGATTTTCTAGTTGCCGATCTGATTGTAGTTGAACTTAAATCGGTCTTTGCCCTGCTGCCCATCCATGAGGCGCAGCTCTTGACCTACTTAAAACTTACCGGCTGCCCCGCCGGTCTTCTGATCAACTTCAATGTGCCGTTGTTAACTAAAGGTGTCAAACGGATGCTCAATGGAGTTACTGATTAACAAATCAACACGTTTTATTGATTCTCTCTGTGTCTCTGTGTCTCTGTGGTAAAAATTGTTGTAATCCTGATGAGGTGGATATATGAGCGACGAAGAAGAAATTATCCTGTCTGAGCTTTCCAAAGAAGAGTTGTATGAGTTGATGCACGAGGATTTGTATGACGGGTATGCGGCCGAGATTGAGGAAGAGGTGCATGAGGCGCTGTCCAGGGGGTACACGCCGTATGATATTTTGACCGGTGGGCTTGTGGCGGGCATGGACATCGTGGGCATAGATTTCCGCGATGGCATCCTCTTTGTGCCGGAAGTGCTGATGGCGGCCAAGGCAATGAAGGCGGGTATGGCAATTTTACGGCCGTTGCTGGCCGAAACCGGCGCACCCCGCATTGGCAAAATGGTCATCGGCACCGTCAAAGGGGATATTCACGACATCGGCAAGAACCTGGTGGGCATGATGATGGAAGGCGCCGGTTTTGAAGTGATTGACCTGGGCATCAACAATTCGGCCGACAAATACCTGAACGCCATCCACGAACACCAGCCAGACATCCTGGGCATGAGCGCCCTGCTGACGACCACCATGCCCTATATGCGTGTGGTCATTCAGGCACTCAAAGACGAGGGCATTCGCCAGGACATTATCGTCCTGGTGGGCGGCGCGCCGTTGAACGAAGCCTTCGCCGAAGACATCGAGGCCGACGCCTACTGCCGCGATGCCGCCATTGCTGTGGAGACGGCGAAGAAGTTTATGCTGATCAAAAATAGTAAGCAGTGAGCGGTTAGCAGTGAGCAGTTGGCTCTATACTGCTAACCGCTAACTGCTTACCGCTCACTTCAGAGAATAAGTGAACGTCTTACAAAAACAACTCACTACACAAGATTACCTGATTCTGGACGGGGCCATGGGCACGATGTTGTTTGCCAGGGGGCTGGAGCAGGGTGGCGCGCCGGAGTTGTGGAATGTGGAACATCCAAAGCGTATTCAGGAAGTGCATCGGCGCTACATTGCCGCCGGCTCGCAGGTGATATTGACCAATTCGTTTGGCGGCACGCGCTACCGGCTGAAATTGCATGATTTACAGGACCGGGTATATGAATTGAACAAGGCGGCGGCGGAAAATGCGCGCCGGGCGGCTGATGTTGTCTCCCATCCCGTGCTGGTGGCCGGTTCGATGGGGCCAACCGGGGAACTGCTGGAACCGCTGGGCAGCATGACCTTTGCGGAGTGTCGCGCCGCGTTTGCCGAGCAGGCGCGCGGGCTGGCCGACGGCGGCGTGGATATTTTCTGGATTGAGACGATGAGCCATCTGGATGAAGTACGGGCGGCGGTGGAAGGGGTGCGGCTGGTTTGTTCACAGCCGGTTGCCGCCACGCTCAGTTTTGACACCAACGGCCGTACCATGATGGGCGTCACGGCCGAACAGGCGATCACCACGATGCGCGAATGGAAACTGGCAGCGGTGGGGGCCAATTGTGGCAACAACCTGCCAGACACGATGGCTGCCATTGCCGCCATGCGCGCCGTTGACCCGGAGATGGTTTTGATTGCCAAAGCCAACGCCGGTATTCCCCGCTGGGGCAGCAACGGTGCGCTGGAATATGATGGTACGCCGGAAGTGATGGCGGGCTATGCTTACCACGTACACCAGATGGGGGCGCAGTTGATCGGCGCCTGCTGCGGCAGTTCGCCAGAGACCATTCGGGCCATGGCGGCAGCGTTGCATGGCGAGATTCCCATCGAGCAATTGGTAATGCCGGAAGGAGGGGAAGGAGAGGGCACGGCCGTGACCAGCCAGGAACGCAAGCGCCGTCGCGCTCGTGTTTAGCATATTAGTCAATTGATGAACTCAGAATTGAAACACGGATGAAACGGATTTGACCGATTCTCACGGATAAGTGGGCTCTTGCTTTGCCTCGTTTTCTTCGTGCCTTTTGCTTCTTTGCGCCTTTGCGTTAAATTTCTGTGAGGAGAACACTCATATGGGCATTGTCATTGAACGGCCGTACCCCGTGACCGCTACCGTTATCATGCGCAGCAGTTTGTTTGCGCTGGCGAACATGGGCGCGAAGTTGCAGGCGTACAACGAGGAGAGCGGCGTGATTGTGGCTACGGTGACGCGCCGATTGGGGCTGCAAAAAGAGGAGATGGCGGTGCGGGTACGGCCGTTTGCCGATACCTGCCAGTTGGAAGTGGAAGCGCCCGACCCCGGACGTGCCCATGACTTCCTGAATCTGGTGAGCAACTATGTGCGCGATGGTTCCAAAGTTCACGCCAATGCCACCATGCAGTGGATTGACATGCAGCGGCAGGCGGAAGGGCAGGCGCGGCGCAGCCAGTTAGTGACAAAAGCGAAAAGTTTGCTGCCGGGCAGCGGTAATACGGGCACGGCCGTGATCCCTGCCGGCGAAACAGAGAGCAGCGCCCTGGTAACGGCTGAAGAAGCCAATGCCCTGGCGCGGATGCCCATTCCCGATAACCCTGGCGTGCTGGTGAAAAATCCCCAAGATCGCATGGTAGAGATCAAAATTGACCCGGCCATTTTCACCGACCGCACCGCCTACTTGCAGGTGTGTGAAGGTTGCCAGGCGACGATTTTGAAGGGCAGTATGTATTGTGGGAATTGTGGACGGCCGTTGACGTTAGAAGCCGTTCAGCCCGAATTGCGCACCGGGGCCAGCCAGGCCGCCGGTTCCAGCTTGAGGCATGGTCTGGTCGCTGTGGCCCTGAGCCTGGTGCCGTTCCTGGTGCTGGTGCTGCCGGTACTGCTGGATGAGAGTTCGCTCCCCTTTCTGGAAAAACTGGCAGCCTGGGTGACGCCGCTGAAAATTGGCCTCAGTGCCCTGGTGGGCATCGCCCCGGCTATATTCCTGGGCATTCAGGCCATTTCGCGGGCGCGGCAGGCGGCCTGGTATATGAATTTGCGGGCGGCGGTGGACGCCGGTGGGCGCACCCGCGCCAGCCTGGGCAGTGGGCTGGGCTGGCTGGCCATTTACGCCAACATTGCCTGGATTTTGCTGATTGTACTCACGGCCGTGACCGGGGGATAAATTGTCAATTGTCAATTGACAATTATCTAAGTCGGCGCCCACACTTTTTCCCCATCGAGAATACGCTGGATATATTCGCCAAACAGCGGGCCGTTGATCGGTTTGCCCAGGAAACCGTCGAAACCGGCTGATCGGGCGCGTTCCACATCTTCACGCATCACGTTGGCCGTGACGGCTACCACCAGAATGTGGGCCAGGAGGGGGTTCGCGCGCATTTCCGCCAGAATGGTGTATCCATCCTTGCCCGGCAGTTGTAAATCGAGCAAGACCAGGTCTATTTCCGGCGTCAGGTGGGAGCTCAGAAAGGGCAGCGGGTCTTCTGGCAGCATAAAAATGTTATCGCCATTAACGCCCTCCACTTGCAGCAGTTTGCGCGTTACCATGCGATTATTTTCATCATCTTCCACAATCAGGACGTGAATGTTAGCCAGCGATAGATTCTTCATAACGTGGAAGTATAACGAGGCCATCAAAAAAGGGTAGCGCGATTTGCCAAATCGCGTTACAACTAACTTATGATTACACCGGCGGGAAAAGAGTGTCGTTTTTATTATCAAGATTTTCATCGCGGCCATTCGTTACAAGAGTGCCGCATCGTGCAGGCCAACCCCAAGTCAAAACCGTGGAAGCCGACCGATTGCCAGACATGCCCCATCCCCGAAATTTTACTGGCGAACAGCAGCCCCAATCTGGTGCTGGAAGGGGGGATCAAGGTGGGGCTTATGGGCATGAACCGGCGCATGGAAGTGAATGCTTTTTGCAGCAAACATCTGGTGGATGTGCCCGAACCGCAGGTGGGTTGTAAACAGTGCGCCCTGGAGAAACCAGGGCTGCGGGAGTTGTTCGGCGAGGGGTAGGGGGGGTGGCAAGTTGCATGTGTCATGTGTCATGTGTCATGTGTCATGTGACGCCAGCAATTACCTGCAACCTGCAACCCGCCACGAGGGGAGAAAACAAAGATGATTGAAGCTGTTTTGTTTGATCTGGATGATACGCTGTTGGGGAATGATGTGGATACGTTTGTGCCTCATTATTTTAAGTTGTTGGGGGCGTATGCGGCGGCGTTGTTGCCGGCAGAGCAATTAATCCAGGCGCTGCTGACCTGTACCCGGATAACCATTCAGAATGTGGACAGAAGTCGGACGAATTATGAGGTCTTTTGGGAAGCATTTACGGCGCGCACGGGATTGAACACGGCCGTTGCCGAACCCTTCTTCGTCCGTTTTTATGAGGAGGTGTTTCCCCAGTTGCAGGCGGTGACGGTGGTACGGCCGTCGGCCCGTCCTCTGGTGCAAACTTGCCTGGATGCCGGACTCAAGGTCGTGGTCGCCACCAACCCCTTGTTCCCACGCGCCGCCATCGAGCAGCGGTTGGCCTGGGCTGGTACGCCGGTTACAGATTTTGATTTTGCCCTGGTAACCACAATGGAAAACATGCACACCACTAAACCGCATAGCCTGTATTACGCCGAAATTTTGCAGCGGATTGGCTGCGCGCCGGATAAGGCGCTGATGGTGGGGGATAGCTGGACGAACGACATCACACCGGCAGCGGCGCTGGGCATGCACACATTTTGGACGCCCCCTTCGGCCGACCCTGTGCCCGATACCAATTTGTTAACCGGCCAGGGCACGTTGGACGACCTCTATGCGCGGGTGCAAAATGGCTGGCTGGCTGTGTTGGAGTAAAAGGGGGATATTGGTGTCCCCTATCCAAATTACAGCATAAACTGGCTGAGATCATGGATTTCGCGCCGCAGCCTGGTAATGGCGGCGGCGCTTTGTTTGTCGTTAAACAAGGTCTGGTGGTGCTTTTTGTAAGCCAGCTCGCTGCACCGATGAAAAAAGCGGTTGGCGCGCCGGTTGGCGCGCCATCCTTTGTTCAGCAGCATTTCCAGGTTGAATAACATCCGCTGGTGCCCGGAGCAGGCCAGCCGATATTGGCTCACGGTGAGGGTGTTTTGGGCCACTTCATCGGCCAGATATTGTTTAATCCAGTTTTGTTCTTGCAGCAATGCCCACAGAATAATGACCAGAATCAGGCAGACGCCACCCCAATCGAAGATAAAGCTGAAACAAACCAGCACACCGCCGGTAGCTACGGTGAGATTGTGCATGAAATGGAGGAACACGGCCGTGCCCCAACCCATAACCGGCGCCGCAAATTTGACCATCAGCCGGGGCGAGAGGCGGGCAACAGCAATGCCCAACCCGGTGAAGCTGGAAAAAAGGGCATGGTTTAGCCCAAAGATGACGGTGCGCAGAAACACATTGATCCCCCAGGCCGCTGTACCCCCCTGCCAATACTCGGTCATAAAATAGTAGATGTTCTCTACCATGGCGAACCCCAGCCCCACCATAGCGCCATAGATGATGCCATCCAGCGGGCTGTCAATCTCCTGCCGCCAGAAGAGGAAGATGGCCAGCAGCGCCAGCCCTTTGACGCTTTCTTCCACCAGGGGGGCCACAAAAATGGCTACGGCCGTGTCCGCATACGGCCCATCACTTGCCAGCACATACAGGGGCAGCCCCAACAGGTTGTTCAGCAAAAATGCCAGCAGCACACTGGGCACGGCCCCCCAAAAAAACGTGGCTGCCAGTAGCCAGGCCGGTTCCTTCTCATAGCGATCTACCCAATAGACAAGGCTCACGTAAAAAAGAGTGGGGAGGGCGGCGGCAATGGTGGAGACCAGCAGGAGGGTAGAGGTTGGCATGGACAATGACCCTACAAGATCAGCATGGCGTCGCCAAAGGAGAAAAAGCGGTACCGCGCGGCAATGGCCGTTTCATATGCCTGTTTTATCAACGGCTGCCCGGCAAAAGCAGACACCAGCATCAACAAACTGGATTGGGGCAGGTGAAAATTGGTGATCATCATATCCACAGCCCGGAAGCGGTAGCCAGGGTGGATGAAAAGGTCGGTAGCGCCTTCAAACGCCATCACCGGTCGCCAGGGGCAGAGGTTGCTGGTTTCGCCGCTGGCATCGCGCTGGCTGATGGTTTGCAGGCTGCCGGTGAGGCCGGCGCTGCGGCAGGCGGCGGTTTCCAGGGTGCGCACGGCCGTTGTGCCCACCGCCACAATACGCCCACCCGCCAGTTTAGCCTCGTTAATGCGCCGGGCTGTCTCCGGCGTCAGGCTGGCCCATTCGCTGTGGATGATGTGGTCATGGACATGCTCTGCCGCTACCGGCTGGAAAGTATCCAGCCCCACATGCAGGGTAACTGTTTCCAGTATGACACCGGAATTGCGTATAGCCAATAGGAGTTCCGGCGTGAAATGCAAACCCGCTGTGGGCGCCGCCGCCGAACCGGGCGGGTGGGCATAGATGGTCTGGTATCGTTCCGCATCGGTTAATGGTTCATGGATATACGGGGGCAGGGGGGTATGCCCCAGTTCGTTCAAAAAGTCGTGGATGGGGTGATTGAATTGCAACTCGCGGCGCGGGCCATCTAACACGGCCGTGACCACCGCCTTAAACGCGGTCTCCTCACCATCACGCCCGGTGATGTGAATTTCTGCGCCTGCGCCCAGTCGCTTGCCACCGACCAATGCCTGCCAGTGGGTGTCATCCAATTGGGACAGTAGCAGGATTTCCACCTGCCCGCCGCTCGGTTTACGGCCGTACAACCGGGCCGGTATCACCCGGCTGTTGTTCACCACCAACACATCGCCGGGTTGCAGATACTGTTGGATGTCGCTAAATTGTTGGTGCTGTATACGGCCGTCGCTGCGGTGCAGCACCAACAAACGGCTGGCATCACGCTGCGGCAACGGCCGTTGGGCAATCAATTCTGACGGCAGGTCATAGTTGAAATCGCTGGTTTTCATGCCGGTGTTATCCTTTGTGCCGTGTTTGTATTTCAGCGGCGGTAATGTAGCGCACGGCCGTTTGCGCATTTGTCCAGCCAAACCAGGCCATCAACTCATCCACGCCATACCCCAGCCGCGCCATCTGGGTGGCGCAGTAATGGCGGCAGTCATGCGCCGACAGCGGCGCAATGCCGGCCTGCCGTCCCAACCAGGCCACCCGCTCGCTGACGCGCACCCGATTCAACGGTTCACCGAGAAGTTGCCCGCCTTCGCCGTTTTTTAGCAGGCGCGTAGTCGCCAGAATGAGCGCCCCGTCCGGCAGCAGATCGGGCGGGTAATGGCTGGATAGATAATGGCGCAGAACGGGATAGGTGGTGGGCGACATGGCATGGGTTGTCCATTCGTGGGCCGTGCCTTTCACTTTGGGGCGGTAAAAGGTAAATGTGCCCCCCTCCTGGTCAAAATTTGCCGCTTTCAGCAGCGCCACCTCACTGGCGCGCAGCCCGTGATCCAGCAGCAGGCACATGAGCAGGGCATCGCGCCATGCCTGGGGGGAGTTGTTTTGCACGCGCTTCAATGCCTCGGCCTGGGCCGGCGTTAGCATGGTGGGGTCGGCCTTTTTGGTTGAGCGCCGTTCCACCACGACGCTGTGCCGTTTGCCTGCCGGTTTGTAAGCATAGGTTACATCGGCAATGCGCGTTTGGGGGCGCTGTTCGTCCACATTAAGCTGCCCCGTGCGGGAAAAACCGCGTACCGTCTGGATGAGCAGCCCCTCTTGCTGGTCTAGCGCCCCAGCGCGGGCGGCCAACTGCGCATAGACCTTGACGGTGGACAGCCGGGCATTGACCGAAGAAATGGCATACCCCTGGCGCAGCAGCCATTGTACAAAACCTTCCACCAGCCCCCAGGTGACGCCGCGCCAGGCGAGGGGGTTGGTTTGAAAATCGGCGCCGCCTTCGGGCATGACGCCCACGTCCAGCAGGTATTCGGCGAACAGTTCCAGGTCACGGCCGTGTCGCTTGAGCGTATTAGCCGATTTTTCGCTGAGGTAGCGTTGGAAGACTGCCTGCCCGGCAATCTGGTTTGCCTGCCGCCCGGCTTCGGCCAGCGAGGTATAACCGGTAGGCTGTGTACGATTGGGTTGGCTCACAAGGGAAGCATCATCCGGCGGTTTATTCATGCCCTGAATTATACACGTAACAAATACGCCGGGGATTGTCACGCATTGAGTAAATGAAGTTCGCGGGCGCGGGCGACGGCCTGGGTGCGGTTCTGCACATCCAGCTTGCTCAAGATGTGGTTCACGTGCCCTTTCACCGTGCCCACACTGATCACCAACTGGTCGGCAATCTGGTAATTGGAGCAGCCCTGGGCGATAAGCCGCAGGATTTCCAGTTCTCGTTCGGTCAACGGGTCAAGTAGACTGCCATTTGTGGGGCTGCCGACTGGCGGCAAAAGGGCTAACAGTTGGGGCACATAGTCGGGGAATAATTGGGCTATTGGGGTCAGCAGGGGGATGATGGTCGCGCCATTTTCGATGAAGACGCGGATGTACGCCTCACCCTGGGCCAACGTCAGGGCATGGGTGATGGTCTGGCGGGCGGCCGCCGGCTGAGCCTGTGCCATCCAGCCCAACGCCTGCAAAATGTGCGCCTCAACCATCAGCCGAATGCGCCCGGCCGCTTCAAAGGTGGGCAACATCTCTTGCAACAAATCGAGAGCAGCGGTGATATGCCCCTGCGCCAGCCAGATGCGCGCCAGCAAGACGACGGCCGTTTGTGAATCCAATGGTTGCAGCGGGCAGTTCCCGCTCTGGCGCTGGTGGGCATAACCGGCGGCCCAGGCGGCGGCGGCGGCCAGATTGCCCCACGCCAGATCGTGCCGCGCCTGTTCCATTGCTACCTGAGCAGAATGAGGGGCGGATTGCAGTTGCACGGCCGTGTCCATGGCCCGTGTCAACGCCTGCCGCGCATCCGATACCTCTCCCTGCGCTGCTTTGGCCGCCGCCAGCTTCAAGTAACCATCCACCAGCGCCAGCAAAAAATGACCCATCTGTGCCAGCTCAATCTCTTGTTCGGCGTAAGCCACAGCCTTTTCCAGCTCGTTCCATTCGCAGTACAGGTCGCTGAGATACCCGAAAATTTCACCGCTGGCAATGACCGGTTCAGCGCCGGCCGCCAGGGCGTGCTGGCGCACCATCTCGTAGGTTTGCAACGCCTGGTGCAGCCGCCCCTGCAATATCTGGATATGGGCCATGCGATATAGCGGCAGATGGGCCATAAAAACGGGACCCAGTTTGTCAAATTCCTGCCTGGCCTGGGCATAAGCGGCCAACGCCGGGTTCAAATCACCTTGTAAACGGTAGGCGTTACCCAGGGCATGGTGGGCGGCGGCTTTGCTCAGGTAATCGGCGGGGGCAATCAGGGGGAGCGCCTGTTGGGCCAGGGCGATGGCCTGGGCAAGCTGGCCGTACAGCGAGGCGTAGATGGCCTGCACCGCCAACATTTCTCCTTGCAGCGGCGGATCAGGTTCACCACCGGGAAATTGGGCGGTGATGTCGGCGATGATCTGGTGGAGTTCAGTTTCGTTGCTCTCATACACCCTGGCCCAGGCGGAAATCAGCCGGATGCGCGGCGTCTGGTAGGTCGGGGGAATGGCGCTAAACCAGTTTTTCACGGAGACGAGCAGACCATGAGCCAGAAACGTTTTGTAGGTCTGGCCGAGCAAGTCGGCCATGAGGGCATAATCCTGGGCGGCCTGGGCGTGGCGGATGGCGTCTTGAGCGTATTGGTGGTCGGCAAACCAGGCAGCGGCGCGGCGGTGACATTCCCGCTGGGTGGCTTCGTCCAGGTTGGCGCGCAGCATCTCGGCAAACAGGGGATGGTAACGATACCATTCGCCGGTTTCGTCCAGGGGGGTGATGAAGAGATTTTTGGCCGCCGGTTGGGCCAGCAGGCGGGCGGCGTCGGGTTGGCCGGTCACGGCCGTACAAAGCGAGGCGCAAAATTCGGGCAGTACGGCCGTTTGCTGCAAAAATTGGCGTTCTTCGGCTGGCTGATGGCGCAGTACTTCTTCCATCAGGTAGGCAAAAATGTGCTGCCGGGCGCCGGCAAACGTCTGCACCAGTCGGGCCACGTCGGCCGCGCCTTGCTGTCGCAAGGTGAGGGCAGCCAGTTGCAGCCCGGCGGCCCAGCCTTCGGTTTGTTCTGCCAGCAGGTCAACGGCCGTTTCGGGAATATCCAGGGCCATTTTCTGGCTGAAAAAGGCGGCGATTTCCGGCGGCGTCAGGCGTAAATCGGCGGCGCGCAGTTCCAGCAGCCGCCCTTCCACCCGCAGCCGCGCCAGCGACAGCGGCGGGTCGGCGCGGGTGAGCAGCATGAGATGAAGCTGCGGCGGTTGGTGTTGCAGCAGGTAATTGAGGCTCTGGTGAATGGCGGCGTTGTGAATCCAGTGAAAGTCATCCAGCACCAGGATGAGCCGGGCGTCTGGCGGCAGGTGGGTGAGCAGATCGTTGATGAGCAGGGTGACGGCCGTTTCCAATGACACCCTGGTCGGCGACGCCAAAACTGCCTGCGCCCGCGCCCCCAGCCGGGCATCCACCACCTGCACGGCAGCCACCAGATAACGCCAGAAAAGAATGGGGTCGTTGTCCTGTTCATCCAGCGTCAGCCAGGCCGTCGGGTAGGGCTGCTGCTGAATCCAATCCAAAGTTAGCGTGGTTTTGCCAAAACCGGCGGGGGCAGACAGTACCGTCAGATAACCATTGGGATACAGACTGAGCTGGCTGTTGAGGCGGGGGCGGGTGAGTAAAGTGGGGATGGCAACGGGTGCGCGCAGTTTGGTGTGCAGCAGGGGGCTATCTGTCACCGGGGGTGGTTCCGGTTTAACTTCCAGGAACGGCCGTAACCCTTCCTGGTCTGGCATGTCTCCCATCGTGTTTCCTTCTCGCAGCAGACAATCTAAAACCAGCCTACATCATAGTGAATAGGCCGCGAGAAGTAACAGTGATAAAAGTAACCCTTAGCCCATGATGCAGGACACCTATTGGGCTACTGGTTAGTCCGATGATGAAGGAGTTAACAGGCCATGAGCGGTCATCGTCTGGCCTGGTTGCTCCATCCATACATGGCGAAATTTACCGCTGCGGGGATCACGCACGGGTGGTTCAGGGGCTAACGCCAGTTGGACGTTATTTAGCCCTTGCCGGGACAGATAGGTATGGATTTGCTGTTGTAAGGCGGCCCACGCCGCTTCGCGGTCGGCTGCTGATTTGGTTTCCAACCGCACTTTTAGCTGGTCGGGTGCGGATGGTTCGTTCATTCTAAACTCCTGATTATCTATGGATAGCATCCAATGTTATTTTGCGGGCATGGATTAGACAAATGATCCGGGTCTCCCGTTCCATTTTTTCTTTGGGATAGACAAACCCGTAAAATTCTGGGTGGCTGGTGTATTTGCGTGTGACCCGATCAAGGTGGGCAATGGCGTTATCAAAAATGATCTCCACGTCGCCGCGAATCTCGATGTATCGGCTGGTGTCTTCGGGGTCTACCACCAACAACGAGACATTGGGGTTGTGCCGCATGTTCTTCCCTTTTTGCCGTTCGCAGGTTGTATTGACGGAAACGGTTTCGCCATCAAAATCACACCATATCAGGCTGGACTGCGGCTGTCCATCGGGCATCAGCGTCGTCAGCACACCATGAATGGGGCGCGTAAACAGATCACGATGGCTTTCAGGTATGGGCAGGCTCATGGGCTTTTTCCTTTTTGTTTGCGGGCATCCAACGTGACCACGTGACAGGGCAGGATATAGCACAACACGGGGGTTTCCGTTTCCTTTAATCCTGCCGGCACACAGGCGCCAAAGTAGGGGCTGGCGCCAGTATACTGTTCCGAGAGCCAGTCCAGGTGAACCATCGCGCCGGTCTCTGTCATCTCCACCACCCGGCCGCGCACTTCCAACGAACGCAGCGGCTCACGGGGGTCAAAACACAAGAGCGTCACTTTGGGGTTGGCGCGCATATTTTTCTCTTTGCGGAAGCCACGCATGGTGTTGACGCGCACGTACACGCCGTCAAAATCACACCAGACAACAGTGGTTTGCGGACGGCCGTCGGGCATGATCGTACTCAGGGCGGCCACCGGCGGGCAGTTGATCAGGTCAAGAAAATCATTAGGAATGTCGTTCATTGTTCACCATCCCAGGCCATAGCCGCTCGATTAGTTCCACCAATTTCCGTGTAAAGCGGGCCGCTGGCGCTCCGTCAAGCACGTCGTGGTCAAAGACCACCGTCAGGTTGAGCATTTCGCGCGGCTCGATACGGCCGTCCACAACGGCCGGTTTCCAGGCAGTGCTGCCCACAACCAGGTCGAGCGAATGCATGGTGGGTGACAGCCCCCAACCGCCTTGTCCCTTGCCAAACATACCGACGGCCGAGATGCCTACAGTACCAGCCATTGACACCGGAAATGTCGGATCGCGTTTGACGGCCAGGCGGACCAATGCTTTGAACCACCCGGATAAAGGCCACGGCAGCAATAAGGCAGATCGAAACCAGGAAGGCGTCCCTCCCTCCAGGGTTGCCGGTTTGGACTGTTGCGCACGGATCTCCTGGTAGGTCTTGCGGTTGGCAGCCCGGATGACATGCCCTTTCAGGACGCGCCGGTCCCCAATCTTCCGTTCAATGATTAGCCCCACATTGACATCATCAAATATGACGAATTGTTTGCGACCTTTCACACATGCCTGCACGACTTTGTTCTCATCTACGGCGCGGGCCAGACAGAAGGCCAGGTAGCCAGTGAATGAGAGTGTCTCACCGGTCTGCGCCTTGTACGCCTCAATGAACCGTCTGGCGACTGTGACATCCACTTCCAATAGGCCATACATACAATGCTTCCGCCAGCTCAGATCGAGGAAATTGGGTATTTCGCGGCGCTCCGGCGGTAAATCAATGACATGATATGGCCCGATTTTTTCATTCATGGTTTGGTATCCTTGTGCGGCTTGTTTTGCTTATCGGCCAGCAAATAGTTCTTGCACCAGTTCAACGGCGTGAGTTTGGCCGTCGCCGGGATAGGTGAAGTGCAGGGCTACGGCCGTTTCTCGTTCCAGCCAGGCAAACAAATCCATCGTCGCCAATAGCGCCCGCCATATATCCTCTTTGTCATAATGAGCAAAAGCGGCGACCAAATTGGCGACGGCGCGGGGATCAGCCCATTCTTCCAGGAAACGGCCGCGCAGCCAGGTATCGGTGTTTTGGTCTCTGGTGGCTCTGGCGTGCCACATCAAGAGTTGTTGCAACAACCCCTTCAGGTGCATGTCGCAGCCTGATTTGGCCCACCACAGTTCACCACGCCGCAAATGTTTGGCCGTCCAGAGGGTGTGGTACCAAAAGTTATGCACCAGATTGTGAAATTCATCTGCGGACGGCGGCGGTGTTAACGGTGCAGTGGGCAATGTATCAGGCAGCAGAACAGCCAGATTGTCTTTGTCTACTAAAAAACGAATGCCGCGACGAATGGTATCGGCTATATCCGGGGGAATGCTCGTTTCCAATATGTACCGGAAGCCGGCGGCCGGGCTGAGGGCAAAGTCTACGTCCAGTCCCCCGGCAAACAAGACACGATGTTCCATGCTACGGCCGTCCGGCGTTCGCTCCACAAAATGTAACCAGGGGTCGCCGACGGCCGTGAGCCACTCATTTGTCTGCCAGTAAACGGCCGGATCACGCGCCAACAGGATAATGTCCAGGTCAGACCATTCATCGGCCGGGTGATCCGTCCGCGCCCGCGAGCCAATGATAATCGCCGCCCGAACATTTTCCTCCTGCCCGGCCCACGCCGTAAAGCGGGCTATCAACTGATCATAGGTTTGGGTTTCAGGAAACATCGTTTTCACTCTCCATCTGGGCAAAAATCAGCAGAACGCCTTAATCCTCCACCATGATGGGCAGCTTTTGGGCATTGGCGATGGTGGAACTCACCTCTTTGGGCAGAGGAGGCAGGCCGTCAAAGCCGGTCTGTTCCACGTAGGCTGTGACCATCAGGCGCAATGGTTCTGGCTGCCAGGCGGCCATCCCGGCCACACTGTCCACCCCGGCGTCGTAATACAGCCGGGCGCGAATCCCTTTCACGCCGGGCAACCGCGCCAGGTCAGACAACTTCACCAATTCCAGAATGGTCGGCTCTGGAATGCCTGACTCGTTGGCCAGAGCCGCCCGCTGCGGCCCGGTGCGGCCCGCAGCCAACATCTGGTCTGAGGTTTTGATCCCCAGAGCGGCTAACCGGGCAATGTACTCAGGGTTCACCCCGCGAAACTCTTTCAGTTTGAACGGATTTCGTTTTTTCTCTTTCACGGGGAATACTCTGTAGCCCTCTCCTGAACAGACTCGACGAGGATGGTTGAGAACGGCGTCTTACGGCCGTTCTCAACCCCTCCCGTCGCCAGCAAAACCAGAAAGTATCCCGTCTCCTACAACGCCTCCTTCACCGCCGATTGAGCATTTTGCTTTGTTAGCGTATTACTTGACTTCCAGCGAACGCATCATGGCGTCCAACTGGGTTAAATTCGGGGTGAAGGTATTTGCGGCCTGTGGATTTAAGGAGGCGACCACATTTGCCAGGTAGGTGGGGAAATCGCTGGTGAATTCAGGTGGCTCATTCCCGGTAACAGCGGCATCTGTGGGCAGGATGGGATGGTTGACCGGCAGCACGGCCGCTACATAATACTTTCCGTCGCTGGTCAAACCCTGGTAGGTGTAGATCATCTCATAGTTGTTGATGGGTATGAAGGCCTGGTCATATTGGGTCAGGTAACGCAGCCCCTGCCCGTCTTGGAAGTCCAGGTATTGGAGGTGTGTGTGCATGACCTGTTGGGCATTAAATTGCGGCAGGAAAGGCATGGGCGTGATCTCCTGCGGTGACTGGAGCAAAGTTTGCAGCGAAGTGACAATCGGGACAGTGCCTTCATTGACAGCTTGCAGATCTTCAACGGGATAAATGAAAATCTGCGGCGTCATCAGATGATCGCTGATGGGATAGTTCTGCAAGGTAAGCTGTGTGTATTGCGGCAGCACTTCCCAGTAGGGACCATCTACAGCAGGTGTAACCGTCTCCGCAGTGAAGCCAGCAGCGATGCCGCTGGTGTCCAGAGAAATTTGCGGCGAACCATTGGTGGCGGGCACGGCCGTTGCCGCCATCGCCCCTGTTGGCGCCACAGTCTCAGACGTGGTCGTAGAGCCGGTAGACGAACAGGCTGAAAGCAGCAGCGCGACCACCAGAGAGATGGTGAGCCACTGCCAGGTCATTCTTGAATTGTTTTGCATAAACATTTTTCGTTCTCCTTTGAAGATAAGTTTGTAGTAGGCGATTCATCACCTGCTGACGGCACTAAAGTGCCTACTGCGAACGGATTTTCATTCAGTGTGGCAGAAAACGGCCGTGCCCGCCTCTAACTTTGGTTACGATTGCGGTTATGGTTTATGAACATAACCAAAGTTAGAGGACAGAACGGGTGAGTGGCCGCTATGCTTCATAAAATAAACGTGATGCGTGACAGCATGACCTCACGCATCACGCATCACCCATCACTGGAGATTTTCCGATGTCTGTACCCGCCATACCTCTACCTGATAATGTGACCCCCGCAGCGGTGGCTCCGCAACGGCCGTCCACCTGGCTCATCGCTCTCCGTAGTTTTGCCAATGGCTTGATGGCCGGGGCTATTGTCGTCTCCGCGCTGATGGGGCTGGAATTTGACTTTGGCCTGCCGCGCCTGGTGAGCGCGGCCGTGTTAGGCTTTCTCGGTTTTGCCATTGTCTTTGCCGGGGAAGGGATCGCCATTTTGGTGTGGAAAGTGCTGGGCGGGCTGTTTCGGCTGCTGCATTTTGGGTGGGGCAGGCAGGTGTTACAAACCGTGCCGCCTGTGCCCATTGGCCGGATTTTGGGTGTATTCCTCTATATTGCCGGGGATATGCTCTGGCCGGACAGCTTTTTCCAGTCGCTCAACCTGCCGGTGACGGGCGAAATCGCCATTGTGCTGACCGGTTTTGCGGTGATGATGGTGGCGCTGGCGCGGCTGGACGGCCGTGCCCGCCTTGCCCAAATCGCCCTCCTCGCCATCCCCGCCCTGCTCATCCTGGCCGTGGCCGCCTGGGTGATCCAGCCGGGGTTTGATGGGTATGTGGCCCGGTTGCCGGACACGGCCGTAACCCCTGCCCTCTCCCTCGACAATCCCGGCCAACCCGGTCCCTATGCCGTACACACCCTCACCTATGGCAGCGGCGTAGACGGCCGTCGGCCCGAATTTGGCGCGGCAGCTGACTTAATCACCCCCGCCGTAGATGGCTCGGCCATCTTTGCCGGTTACAGCAACCCGGTCAATGCCTTCTTCCGCTGGTATTGGGGTTTCGATTTCACCCAACTGCCACTCAACGGCACGGTCTGGTACCCGGAAGGCGGCGGGCCACTCTCCGAGGGGCCATTCCCACTCGTCCTCATCGTGCATGGTAACCATCCCATGAGCGACTTCTCCGACCCCGGCTACGCCTACCTGGGCGAACATTTAGCCGGCCAGGGATACATCGCCGTCTCTGTTGACCAAAATTTCACCAATGGCCTGGTCTTTTTTGACGGCAAATTTGAAGAGATGCCACTGCGCGCCTGGCTGCTGCTGAAACATCTGGCGCAGTGGCAAAGCTGGCATGAGACGCCGGGCAACCCGTTCACCGGCAAAGTGGACATGGAACATATTGCCCTCATCGGCCATTCGCGGGGCGGCGAGGCGGTAGCCTGGGCCGAGTATTTGAACCGGCAGCCAATGGCCCCGGTATCGGCCGTGTCCACGCCCGCCGACTTCGGTTTTGGCATTCGCGGCGTGGTCAGCATTGCCCCCTCGGACGCTTATGGCGGGCCGGGCGACCGCAAACCCACCCTGGATGAGGCCAACTATTTGCTGCTGGCGGGCGGCCATGATAGCGACACCTTCCTGCTTTATGGGCAGCGGCAGTACAACCGCGCCCGCCTGGATGACAATCCGGGCGGCTTCAAGGCGCTGGCCTACGTCTACCGGGCCAATCACGGCCAGTTCAACTCCGTTTGGGGTGTGGAAGATCGCGGCTTTTACAACTCCTGGCTGCTTAATCGTGCGCCACTGCTGACGGCCGAAGAACAGCAGCAGGCGGCGAAGGTACTCATCACCAGCTTCCTCAACGCGGCATTGAAGGATGAAAACGGCTACCGCGCCGTATTTGCCAATCCGAGCACAACGGCCGTTTGGCTGCCAGACACGCTCATTGCCACCCAACTTCAAGAAGAGCCGTTCATCCGCGTGGATACCAACGAGGGCAGCGCCAACCTGGCAGCAACAGATGTGAACGGCGCCAAGGCCGCTGCCCAGGACATGACGTTTGCCAGAGTAGAAGCGTTGAAACTGCGCGACGGGCAGGGCGTTCAGGGTAACAAGGCGCTGCACCTGGCCTGGGACGCCGGTTCACAGCCAATGTACGAAATTACGCTGCCCGCCGATAGAGCCGCTGCCTGGGGGCTGACGCCAGAGTCGGCGCTCACCTTTGCGCTGGCAGGCGTACCCGGTGAACCGGTGGTGGGAGAGGTGATGGTAGAATTGGAAACGGCCGTCGGCGAAACCTTCCGCCTGCCTCTCAGCGACTTTGCGCCCCTCATGCCTACCCTGCCCGCCCATCTGGTCAAAGCGGCCTGGTTGTACGGCCTGAACGGTTTCCCCGATAACATCACGCCGGAGGAAGTGGTCTTGCAAACCTATACCCTGCCGCTGGCGGCTTTTCAGGCCGCCAACCCGGCCTTCCAACCTGACCAACTCCGGGCGATTCGGTTTTTGTTTGACGGCCGTGCAGCCGGGGCCGTCTACCTGGATGAGGTCGGCTTTGATCCGGGCCAGCCGTAGGGCGATTTGGCAAATCACCTCACTCATTTAAGGAGGCAATTAGATGAACGAAACAATGATTGAAGTCAAGAATTTTAGTAAGCGGTATGGGGATTTCACGGCCGTAGACAACATCTCCTTCAGCGTCTACCGGGGTGAAATCTTCGGCCTACTTGGCCCCAACGGCGCGGGCAAAACCAGCACGTTGGAGAGCCTGGAAGGGCTGCGCCCACCGGACGGCGGCATGTTGCGCGTGGCGGGTGTTGACCCGGCGGCCGAACCGGGCAGGCTGCGCAACGCCATCGGTGTGCAGTTGCAGTCCGGCGGCCTGCCTGCCAGCATCACCGCCGATGAAGCCATGAAGCTCTTTTGCGCTTATCACGGCGTCGCCCCCCGCTTTGATCTGCTGGATCGGCTGGGTTTGAAAGAAAAACGGCACGTGGAATTCCAGGGTCTCTCTACCGGGCAGCAGCGGCGGCTGGCGCTGGCGTTGGCCGTGGCCCATGAGCCACCGGTTGTCTTTCTGGATGAGCCCACGGCCGGGCTGGACGTGGCCTCGCGGGTGGAACTGCACAGCCTGATGCGTGAGTTGAAAGAAAAGGGCACGACCATCATCCTGGCCACGCATGATATGGCCGAAGCCGAAGCGATGTCCGACCGGGTGGCCATTTTGCTGCAAGGCAAACTGGTGACGGTGGACACGCCGATGGCCATAACGGCGACCGGCGCGGGGCTGACCAAAATTTCGGTGAACACCCGCACCGCGTTTTTACTGAACAACAACCACACCTTCCCGGCGGTTAACCAACAGTTGGTGAAGGAGGAATACGCCATCTATTTCAGCACCAATATCGGCCAGACGGTAGCCGCCCTCATCAACACCATTGAGACGGAGGGGGATGAACTGCTGGATTTGCGGGTGGAACGGCCGTCGCTGGAAGACCGCTTCCTGGAACTGACCAATGGAGGAACAAGATGAACGCCTTTAGCAGCAATGCTTTCATTGCCCATTTTGCTTTTGAATTTCGCACCGGCATCCGTAACAAAAATTTGCTTCTGATGAATTACCTCTTCCCGCTGGGGCTGTATGTGATGATGAGCCTGATCATGCCCGGCATCAACCCGCTCTTTCAGGCAACCATCATCCCCTCCATGATTACCTTTGGCATCCTGGCCTCGGCGCTGCTGGGGCTGCCAGACCCGCTGGTGCAGGCGCGGGAAGCGGGCATTTTCCGCAGCTACAAAATTAACGGCGTGCCCGCACTGAACATTTTGCTCATCCCCGCGCTCTCTACCATTATGCACATCCTGGTGGTGGCGACGATCATCACCATCACCGCGCCTATCTTTTTTGATGCCCCCCTGCCGGTGAATGTGCCGGTGTTTGCGCTGATTGTGGTGGGCACGGCCGTCGCCCTGTCCGGTTTGGGCATTCTCATTGGCGTCATCTCCCCCAATGCCCGGCTGACGGTGCTGTATTCGCAGGCCATCTTCCTGCCCTCCATGATCATCGGTGGGATTATGATACCGTACAGTATGCTGCCGCCGGTCGCCGCCAAAATCGCCCTGCTGCTGCCTGCCACCTATGCCATGAACGCCTTCAACGGGCTGGCGATGGGCGGCACGGCCGATTTTTACGCCTGGGGTGGCCTGCTGACGCTCTTTGTCGGTGGGCTGACGGCCTTTATCCTGGCCTGGTACCTGTTCCGCTGGGACAGCCAGAACACGGGTAGTCACCGTCATCCAGCGCTGGCGCTGCTGGCCTTTGTGCCTTATGCCGCCTGGCTGTTAATTGTGTAGGAGATTGATTAACCATGGCAACCCAACCTTACCCTGTGACAACGGAGTTACCCGAAAAGCAGCGGCGTCACGGCCGTGTCTGGCGCATTCTTTTGGTTATTGTTGGTGTGTGGGCGGCGGTGACGGCCGTGTACCTGCTCATCCTCTGGCCCTGGATGAAAACCTGGGGGGCGACTGACGAGGAGATTGAGGCCACCCTGCCCGGCGACGACATGGTACCCAATGCCAATTTGCGTTCCACCAAAGGCATCACCATTCAGGCGCCGCCAGAGGCCATTTATCCCTGGCTGCTGCAAATCGGCGTAGACCGGGGTGGTATGTACAGCTATGACTGGCTGGAGAATCTTTTTGGCCTGAACGTCCACACCACCGACCAGATAGTGCCCGAATACCAGAATGTGCAGGTGGGCGATTTCTGGCGCTTCACGCCCCAAGAGTATATGCTGAATCCCGGCCCTGGGCTGTATGTGAAACAGTTGGTGGAAAACGAAGCGGTGCTGTTGTGCTTCGGAATGGAAGGCAAAGCGGAGGATCCGTGTATTGATACCTGGCAGCTTGTCCTGGTTCCCCAGGCCGACGGTTCTACCCGGCTGCTGCTGCGTTCCAACATGGCGATGGAACCGGAGCTACCCATCAAGCTGACCTACTTCATCCAGTTCCTCATGGAGCGCAAGATGCTGCTGACGCTGCGCAGCCGGGCGGAGGGAAGAAAATAGGACGCGGACAAACGCCGATGACGCGGATAAAATCTGTGAAATCTGTGCCATCTGTGGATTGTTCTCGAAAGAGAGTTACCCATGACAACAACTGAACTGGTACTGAACCCGCATTTGGCGCTGCCTGACATCATCGAGCTGACTCGCACCGAAGGGGACGCCTGGAAATTATCGCATGTGCGGCGGGTGCTTAAGCTGATTGGATTGATTGGCGCAGGGATGGTGTATGACGAAACGGCCGTGACCATTGCCACCTACCTGCACGATTGGGGCGCGTACCCGCGCTTCCAGCAGCCGGGCGTGGAACACGCCTTGCGCAGCCGCCAGGTAGCCGAGACGCTGATTTTGCCACGCATGGTGTTGCCGGACACGGCCGTAGCCATTATCCTGGAAACGATTGAATACCACGACTACCGTGACTTCCGCCCGGTGCAATCTACTGAAGCCTTGCTGCTGCGCGAGGCCGATTTTCTGGACTTCCTGGGCATCATCGGGCTGGTGCGGGAATACGGCCGTGGACCAAAGGAGATGGAATCCGCCTGCCGTACCGTTTTGAAGCGGCGGGAATTGATCCAGGATCGCTTCACGTTACCCGTTGCCCAACAGATGGCCGCCACCCGGCTGGCGCGGCTGGCACAATGCCTGGCCTGGTTGCAAGAGGAAAGTTTTGACTTTTTGTAAAAGGGAAGGTGTGTATGAGGCCGGGGAAAGGATGTGGGCGACGGCTGCTGTGGGGGGTGGTGGGATTGGTGGGGTTGTGTGTGCTGGCAACGGCCGTGTCCGCCCTCAGCAACATCGGCTTGCCAGATCATTCCGAACAGGTTGACTATCTCAGCGAGAATCAGAAAGCGTTGCTGGCCGAGTATTTCCAGGTGCGGGCGGCGTTGGGGGAGCAGGTGTGGCCGGGCTGGGGCACACTGGACAGTCCGGTGGTGGTGTACAACGAAGCTGCCGCCTTCCTGGTGAATTATGAGGCCGCCAATCCGCCGGATGGCTGGCTAAAAGTGCCACAAATGGCGGCGCGTGGCGGCCCCTGGCAGCCCGTACCCGATGATGACTTTGCCGGGCAGCCATACTACCGGCAAACCTTACCGGCTACCGGCGAGACGCCGCAGGCCTTTACCGTCGTCGTCGGTGAGCAGTGGGCAGCCAGCATGACCACCAAAGAATGGACGGCCATTGGGCTGCGCCAGACGATACGGGATGACCTGCCGCCACCCCTGGCGGCCATTTTCCCTTATCGCCTGGTGGGCAGATTCCTCCTGCGCGGCAGCGATGGTTACATCAGCCTGTTGGCGCACGAATCCTTTCATGCGTTTCAAGGAGCGGTTGCGCCCGATAAGTTTGCTGCGGCCGAGCGGGCTAAGGCGGTGGAAGCGACATATCCCTGGGAAAATGCCGGTTTACAGGCGGCCTGGCAGGCAGAACTGGACGTGTTGGCGGCGGCTTTGAAAGCGGAAACAACGGCGGAAACGGCCGTACTCGTCACCCAATTTCTCGCCCAACGGCAGCAGCGCCGCCAGGACGCCGACTTAACCGACGCCCAGATTGATTTTGAACGGCAGCGGGAATGGCTGGAAGGGCTGGCCCGCTACGTGGAGTTAGAAATCTGGCGGCAGGCGTCCTACTCCGATTACCAACCTCATCCATTGCTGGCCGATGATGGTGATTTTGACGGCTACGCTGGATTCCCCACCCGCTGGTCGCAAGAAGTAGACCAGATTGGGCGGATGGCAGATGATGTGGGGGACGGCCGTTTCTATTACACCGGCATGGCCCAGGCGGTTTTGCTGGATCGGCTGCTACCCGGTTGGAAAGAAACGATTTTTGAGGAGGGGGTGTTTTTAGAGGATTTGCTGGCCACGGCCGTGTCCGGGCAACCCGTATCCCTCTTCCCCCAAATGCCGGATGATACGTAAGGGCAGCGCAGGCGGGGATGATCACGAACGCGGCTTTCTCCAGCCTGATCAAGGACTTTGATTTCGGCCCGCATCAACTGGTTGTCCGGGATACGAACCACTACGCAGAATCCGCCGTTCGCCGGACGCCAATACCTGGCAGGTCGGGCACAGCCATACGGCCGTTCCGATCAAACGTCACCCCCACAAACGGATCATTCGCAATCAGCAGCGGCGCATCCAGGTCCAGCCAATCTGCCAGCCCGGCCAGGTGGGCCATCGCCGTCGTGCCCAGCGACGTTTCTATCATGCAGCCCAACATCACCCGCAGCCCCAATTGGCGCGCCCGCCGCAGCATTTGCAGCCCAGGAGTCAACCCGCCCACCTTCATCAGCTTCAGGTTAACCCCCTGCACCCCGGCGGCCGCCAGCCTCTCCACATCCATCAGCGTTTGCACCGATTCATCCGCCACGACCGGCACGTTTAGCCGCGCCTGTACATAGCCCATACCTTCGATGTCCTCTTTGGCCGTTGGCTGCTCCACCAGTTCCAGGCCATAAGGCAACAGCGCTGCCAGCCGCCGCACCGCTTCGTCCGGTGACCAGGCCGCATTGGCGTCAATGCGCAAACGGGCGCCGGGGCGGGCAGCGCGCACGGCTGCTATACACGCCACATCATCCTCACCGCCCAGCTTCAACTTGAGAACCGGGTAATCGGCTGCCTGCGCTGCCTGCTGCGCCATGATTGCCGGCGTATCCAGGCTCAGGGTAAAGGAGGTAAACATCTCCGGTGGCCGGGGAAAACCCAGCAGTTGGTAGAGCGGCTGGCCCTGCATACGGCCGATCCGGTCATGCAGCGCCAGGTCCAGGGCGCAGCGCGCCGGCGCCGGCCCAGCCTCGCCCACCCATGCGGGAATATCGGCCGGCTCATCGGGGAATGGGTCCGTGCGGGCGGCGGCCGTTTGCCAATAGGCAATCATCTCAGCATCGCTGATGTGGTAATACGAAGGAATGGTGCCCTCCCCCCAGCCGGCGTCTTCCGCCAGCCGCAGCCAAAACGCCTGGCGCGTCTCGCTGACCCCGTAGGCGATGCGGAACGGGATACGCAATTGTAAAGTGATGGATTGCCACGTAAGTCGAGTCATGGCCGCAAGTATAGTGCGAATGGGTTCATGCGTAAAACGGGAACAGTTCACGCTCAGGGTAATTCCAAAGTCCAGATATTCTGTTCGAGGAGAGCAGCACGCCCACGTGCTGCTTGCTCGCACGTGGGCGGGCGAACTCCGCAGTGGTGAACAAGACTCGACGTTGGAATCGCGGAGGGTACGGCCGTTACACCACGAAGCTCATAAAGCAGGCATGAGGCGAAACGACGGCATCATGTTATAATGCAGCTCATTATTTCATGCAGCGCGAGAATTCATGCGATGGACATGACGACAACCCTACCTCCAAACGAACATCTGATTTCTGCTCCTGGCGAGCCGATTGTAAACATTACGGCTTATACGGCCCGCCAGCAAGCCAGTGGTTATGTCGGCAGCCATATCAGCCATTTAATGGGTGGCGGCGACCCCGCCCTCATGCTGGCCCAGGGGCGCGTTGTCTGGCGTGTTCCCATTTTGCTCTCTTCGCCGCGCCGGGGAATCCTGGGCCAGGTGGCGCACCTGGATATTGACGCCCGTACCGGTCAACTGCTTTTGCCCCCCGATTTTCACACCCAAATAGAAACTCATGCCCAGGCGCTTCTTAACAGTTCCCCACCAGCCGCAGCGTCTTGAGTCTGACTGTCTGGCGGCCTGTGCTTTTATGGCTCTGGCGGCAATTGGGGTAACAGCGGATTATGATGCCCTCCTTGCTGTGCTGGATACCAGGCCGTGGGGAACGCCACACCGTAACATTCGCCAACTGCAAGATCAAATTGCCGGTATTCAGGTAACGTACCGTCAGGGCATACTGACGGATGTGTTTCGTGCTCTTGATGCCGGACAGCCGGTTATCTTGTTCGTCTGGACGGGTGATTTACCTTATTGGGCAATAGAAACGTGGCACGCCGTTGTAGTGGTGGGTTACGACGAAGCGCAATTCTACCTGAATGATCCTGCTTTTTTGACTGTGCCGCAGACTGTTTCTCATGGCGATCTGGAATTGGGCTGGATCGCCCATGACACTTACTACGCTTTGATTGAACTGGCGCAATAAGCTGCTCGCTGGGAAATTGCAGTGCTAAGGCCGTAACACCCCCACACCCCACGCCCTATCACAAACGTATACGGCCGTACCTCATCCCCTTCGTTTTTCGGCAAATTTGGTGGGGAGACGGGTACGGCCGTTTCGCAATCCTTTTAGAGTATGGCAAACCCCTGAATTTGCATTATCATCTTAGCGTACAGTAGTTCGGCATTACATAATTCAGGGGAATTTCATATGCGTATTTCAAAAGCCAGAATTAAGAACTTTCGCAATTTCAGCAACTTTGAGGTAAGTCTAGGCGACAAGATTGTTTTACTTGGGGAAAACAGTTCAGGTAAGACCAACTTTATTGACGCACTGCGACTCGTCTTAGATCGTTCATTTCGACCTCAACTTGGTGAAAATGACTTCCACAATCATGTTACCATACCAAAGTTTCGTGGCACAATAATCCAGGTTGATGTGTTTTTTGAGGATTTTACATTCGAACACGATGAAGATTTCCTGGCTGTTTTACAAGGCGATTGTTTTTGTCAGGACGATCCGCCTATAGCCCAGATTTCCTTTCAGTACCGGCCGCAAACCCAGTATTTGGATGATTTGGATTCGGCGATCAGCCCAGAGTATTATGAGTCAATCTGGTATTCAGGTGGAGACATAGAAAAAACAAAAAGCGCAATTAAGTTTCGTGAACGGGTAAGTCTCAGGGTCGTGAAAGCACTCAGAGATATGGAAGGGGACCTTAATTCGTGGCAGAGATCTCCTCTTCGCAGACTAACGCAGACAATGAACTTGTCTAGTCAACCAGGGTTTCAAGATGTTGCGAATCGTGTACAGGCTGCCACAAATACCCTTCGGCAAATTGAGCCTGTTCGTGAGCTGCAAGATAAAGTGCAAACCCGTTTAACCAGCATGATCGAAGGCGTTCACACGTTTGATCCCAAAATCGGCATGTTGCCCACCAATCCAGATGAACTTCAAAAATACTTGACCTTTCTGGTTGAAAACGAGCTGTCTCTGGATCGCACAAGCCTGGGGTTGGCCAACATTTTATACTTGACATTACTCATGGTCGAAATCGAGTTGTTGCGAGAGTCTAGGGGTGAAAATGCTGATTATCAATACACGATTTTAGCTATTGAAGAACCTGAAGCACACCTACACCCTCATTTGCAGCGCCTGGTTTTTCGGGATTTCTTACAAAGCGAGATGCCTGTCATCTTGTCCACCCATTCCCCAAACATCGTCAGTATCGCTGAACCAGATTGGTTTGTCGTTTTGTCAAAACGGGACGGGGAGACAAAAGGTAATTCCACATCGGCTTTAGCTTCATTGCCCGCTAATGTGAAACGTGATTTATCCAGATACCTGGATGTAAATCGTGGTGAAGTTGTTTTTGCAAAAGGCGTTATTTTAGTAGAAGGAGATGCCGAGCAATTTTTAGTGCCTGAGTTTGCCAGAAAAATGCGAGATGCAGGTTTGATTCATAACACGCTAGACGGAGCAGGAGTTAGCGTTGTCAATGTATCTGGCACAGATTTTATTCCCTATGTGCGCTTTCTAGGGCCGGAAGGTCTGGATTTACCAATTACAATAACGACGGATGGCGACAAGTATGTAGGATTAAATCGAAAAGCAGGAGAATTTCTCGGTGGTAATTTGCTCAACGGGAATGAGAAACAGGAATTACAACTCGCCCTTACTGATACAGACCGCTTGCGCAGCTTCCTGGAAAGACACAATGTCTATGTTCATGAAGGGCTGAACCGAAGTGTGAAAATAGTCGAAGTAATTGCTCCATACAACCCTAGAATAAACGCACTTCTTCCAGAACTGCAAAACAATCTCAAACAGGGTGAATGGGATAACTTACGGAGAAATTTGCAGCACCCAGACATTGGTATATTTGTAAATGATTGGACTCTGGAAGACGAGTTAGTGCGAGTGGGCTATATTCAAGAGCTGCTGGATGTATATCAGGAGTTGGGAGCATCGGACAGACAGGTCACAAACATGCGTCAGGAATTGGAGCATAACCTGATTGTTAAAGTCATCAACCGTATTGAGCAGTCTGGTAAAGGAAAAGGACGGTTTGCACAACGCCTTGCAGACAAAGTGACGGCAGATCGCATTCCTGATTACATTCAGAAGGCTATACAACACATTGTTTTACGCACACCTACAATTTCAACGCCATCTATGCTACAACTTTCTGCGAACGCCAGTGCTAAAGAGGAATGATTGTGTCTGAGTACTGGAAGCGGTTAGAGAATATCCGGCAAGATATCGAGCAACAGAAAGTCTTTGATGAAGATGTAAGCCGCGTCGTTATTGCCGGACCGGGATCGGGGAAAACTTACCTTTTGACGACAAAAGTTGCCAAGTTATTGCACACGGGCATTGTCAAAACACCTCACCGCATTGCCTGTTTAACCTATTCCAATTTTCTGGCGAGCCAGCTAAGCCAAGATTTACAAGCTCTTGAAGTATTGGATGATGAGCGAATATTTGTTGGCACAGTCCATAGTTTTTGTATTGGTGAAGTAATTTTACCTTTTCAAAAACTATACCAATTGCGAGTGCCAACGCCATTACGCATCGCCAGTAAAGAAGAAGAGGCTGAAGCGATTCAGGGTGCTATTGGAGCACAGGGTCTAGAACCACCCAATGTAAGAGACCGTTCTCTAAAGTTGGACGACTTAATCACAGTGCTAAGAAGGTATCGTCGGCTTTATTGGGATCGTCCATCAACAAAATTTCCGGAAATTACACCCAAAATTCGGCAACGATATCCTAATCTCAATTGGGCAAAGTTTGCAGAAGATTACTTAACCTCTCTTTTGGAAACAGACCAACCATGTGTTGACTTTGTTCACCTGGAAATCGAAGCATTAAAAACTATTCAAACATACCCCTTGGTGCAACTGTCCCTAGCCGCCCGCTTTAAGTGGTGGGTCATAGATGAATATCAAGACCTGGGGCAACCATTCCATCAAATAGTATTGTGCCTGCTCCAAAATACCCCGTTGCAGGTATTGGCAATTGGCGATCCCGACCAATGTATCTACGAGGAATTGCAAGGTAGTAAACCAGAATTAATTCATGAGTTATCGCGGGTTATCCAAGAGCGTGGTGGATCCGAAGCAATATCTTTGAAAACAAACTATCGGTCTACTCAACAAATCATCAATTTGTCGGAAGTGATGGTAGAGGGAAAAAGAGGATATCTAGCCCGAAAAACCCAACAAGGAGGGGATCGAATTTACTGCATTTCGTGTCAAGAAAATATGCAACTTACGGTTATTCAGAGATTATTACGTTATCTAGTGGAAAAAGAAGAAGGACCTCAACTTCAAGTAGATCAAATCCTGATCCTCCACCCACATCGAAAAGGCCGTGCTGGCATAAACAGTATTGCGAATGGGCTTGAAAACAACGATTGGTTGAACAAACTCGACAAAGACCCCGATTATAACGAACGTAAAGTAGGGTTGATTGAATGGGTCGAGCAATTAGCATACTGGTGTGCCAAAGATTCAATGCTGCATAGGCCATATTTCACTGACTTGCTGCCGGTATGGATAGAGTTAGTTGAGCATTATCAGGGCTACACCCTCTTGGGAGAGCGGTTTAAGCATGAGAAACAGTTATTTGAAGCCCTTTGGAATTTACGAGATGCAGCCATGAACTTGCGAGAATGGCTCGATGCGCTTAGAGAAAGGCTCCAGCTAGATCAAATCGTTGAGAGTTACGGGAGCGTGCGACCGGATGATGCAAAAGAATTTTTTCACTTGTGCCAGGCTGCGAGAACTGGAAACAGGTTGCCAACCTGGGATATTGCCCGTTTTGCGCAAACTGGGCAACGGATTCAACTGACTACCCTTCATAGCAGCAAGGGGGCACAATTTGAGGCGGTTATTGTAGCTGGCTTTGACAAAATTGGTTTTGGCAATCGCAGGTATTCACCAGAAGCACTTGATAAACGACTTGCTTACGTTGGTGTAACCCGTGCAAAAAAGTATCTATTTCTGCTTCACAGTGGTCAAAATGCTTATTTTGTATCGCGGGTAAACAATGCTTCCAGAGAGATCGTCGAGTTGTATGAATATAATGGGCAACAATTGAGGCGCAGGGCATAATCAAATAATCTGATTGAACCCTGTGCTGTTCTCATTAACTCGCAGCCATTCCCTCACCAACACCCCCCATCTCCATCTCCCCTAAACATAACCCCCAACATAACTTTGGTTAGACAACGGCCGTACCACCCCCTCCTCCTTATCCTCTCCACCCGTTCACGCCCCGTCCTCCGGCTGTGCCACCGTGATGACAACTTTGCCTCGGGCGTGTTCTTCCACCACATACTTCATCGCCTGCACCACCTCATGCAATGGGTAACAGGCATCAATGACCGGCGCCAGTTGGCCTGCTGCCAGAAGCTCTTTGATGACCAGCAGGTCTTCTTGCGGTGTTGTCGCGATTCCCTGGAAACCGATCTTCTTACTGCCGGCCCGCGATACCACCGGCCCCAAAAGCATTGCCTGGAGAATCTGGGACACCGAACCGCCGGCCACCACACAAATCCCCTGGGGGCTTAAGGCCCTCTGGTAATCCCGCAGCGAATGGTGTCCGTTAACGGCCAGAATCAGATCGTACTGCTGCCCATTTTTGCTGAAATCTTCCCGCGTGTAATCCATGACGTGGTCTGCCCCTATGGCGCGGGCCATGTCCAGGTTGCGGGTGCTGCACACGGCCGTGACTTCCGCCCCATACGCTTTGGCAATCTGCACCGCAAACATACCCACGCCGCCCGATGCCCCCACAATCAGCACCTTTTGCCCCGCCTGAATCTGACCCTTATCCCGCAGACCTTGCAGCGCCGTGAAGGCCGCCACCGGCACGGCCGCGGCCGCCGCAAAGGACACATGGGCCGGTTTCAGGGCGAACTTGTTTTCACCGTTGGCCACATATTCGGCAAAGGCGCCGGGCGCTACTCCAAACACCGCATCACCCGGCTTAAACGCCGTCACCGCGCTGCCAACCGCTTCCACCGTGCCCGCCACGTCAATGCCCGGTATCTTGTTAACGGCTTTGATGACCACCGTGTTCATAAAGCGCCCCAAGAGCGTCAGCTTCTCAAAGCGCCGCCAGTCCAGAGCATTGATAGATGAAGCCTGAACTTTCACCAGCAGTTGATGTTCCTGCGGCGTCGGTTTTTCTACCTCTTTGAGTTGCAGCACTTCCGGCGGCCCATAGCGGGTGTACACAATCGCTTTCATAGGTTTGTCCTTAATGGGAGATGTATACCGTATGAGGTCATAGAGTAACATTTCATGTGGTGGCAAGTTGCAAGTGGCAAGTCTCTCTGGCAGAAATCACTTGCAACCTGCAACTTGCCACATGCAACCAGAAGGCAAAATGTCAGTTTATGACCTTCGGCAGTATAGCTTTGACATCTCGTTTGCGCCTCTAATCAACCCTGTCCGGTTCAAGCACGGTAACGTTTTGTCCGGCATATTTTTCATACAAGTCACTGCGCCGCTGGCGCCAACCGTCCAGCCCGCCACGCAAATTGGTGACGCGCCGGAAGCCTTTGGCCTTCAGGTAATAGGAGATCATGACGGAAAGCCCACCGCCCGGACAATACACCAGAATATCTTTATCGCGGGGAAGCTGTTTCAAGTATTTTTCGACATGGAGCGGGCTGACCTCATGCGCGTTTGGCAAACCCTTATACCGTTTCCGGTCATCGGACGGCCGTACATCCAAAATGTAGGTCTTTTCGTCAAACAGGATGTTTTCATTCAACTGCGCGGGCGCGAGCATGTTGACGAAGGAGATGCGACCCGCCATATAATCCTGAACCACCCGCGCCACATAGCGGATGTCGCCCGCCGACGTGCCCTGTCCCAGGCTCATCCGAATGGTCTCGCGCGCGGCCTGGTCGGATAAGCCAATCGCTTTCAAAACGTGTGAGGGTGTGTCTTCCCCCGTACTGCACGCCGACCCGGCCGAGACGGCGATCCCGCGATAATCCAGCATCCCCATCAACCCGGCGTTTTCCACGCCGGGAAACGTAACACTGAGCGTGTTCGGCAGGCACTCCGATTCCATTTCGGGTGAATTGATCACACAGTCCGGTTTGATTTCCTTGAGCCGCTGCATCAGTTGCCGTTTCAACCCCCGAATCCGCCCGGCGTCCGCCAGTAATTTATCTACCTGCTCACAGGCAGCGCCAAACCCGACGATGTTGTGGATGCTTTCGGTGCCGGCTCGCAGGCCGTTTTCCTGGTGACCACCATGCAGCAACGGCGTAAAGGGGCGGCCTTGTTTGACGTACAACGCGCCGACGCCTTTTGGCCCATACAGTTTGTGCGCCGAAAAAGAGGCGTAATCCACGTCCCAGGCATGGACGTCAATGGGAATTTTCCCCAGTGCCTGCACACAGTCCGTCAGCACCAGCGCGCCATGCTGTCTGGCAATTTCCGTCACAGCCTTGAGGTCTTGCAGGACGCCGGTTTCATTGTTGGCTAACAGGCAGCAGACCAAAAAGGTATCCTCATCCACCCGCTTCTCCAGTTCCGCGAGCAGGACGCGCCCTTTGTCATCCACCGGACAATATTCAACAACCACGCCCTGGGTTTCCAGATACGCCAGCGTGTGCAACACGGAAGGATGTTCGATTGGCGTGGACACGATCTTGTTCTTTTGGGGATGGAAGTGAGCGGCGACCGATTTGAGCACAGCATTATTCGATTCGGTGGCGCAAGCCGTAAAAATGACCTCGGACGGGTCGGCGTGAATGGCGTTGGCCACGTGCTGCCGGGCTTCTTCTACCAACTCCGCCGATTTTCGGCCGATGCCGTAGAACGACGAGGGATTGCCATAATGATGTTTCAACGCTCGATCCATTTTGCGCTGCACATGGCTGCTGACAGGCGTCGTCGCATTGTGGTCAAGATAGACCCGCCGGTTGAAACGAATAAGATATTTCACGAAGGCGAAGTATTTAATTTCCATTTGGTTTCCTCTTGCCATCAGTATGCCGCGAACATGGGGCTGCTGTATAGACACTTTGGTGTACTCCGCCGTGTTGTTTTACAGATCGGGTGGAGGCGAGTGGTGATGTGCCTTACAACAAACCTAGCGCGCGGGCGCGGGCAACGGCTTCGGTGCGTCTTTTCACCTCTAGTTTGTCAAAAATACGGCGGTTGTGCCCTTTCACCGTATCCAGAGCCATAAAAAGCCGCGCGCCAATCTCCTGGTTTGAGAGTCCCTGGGCAATCAGTTGTAGGACTTCTAACTCCCGTTGGCTAAGGGGTTCGATAAGAGGCTGGGACGCGCTCTGCTGCCTTTCATTCCTCTCACCGGGAAATGCCGCCAGCAGCCGGCCCACATAGGCGGGCATCACGCCCTGCGCCGCCACGGCGGACAACAACTGGGCCATCGGCGGCCCTTCGTCCACAAAGAGCCGGATGTAGCCGCCCGGCTCGGCCAGCGCCAGCGCCTCCACCAGCAGTTGACCCGCCTGGTCGGTTTCGCCCTGCGCCTGCCGGGCCACTGCCTGCAATACTATTACTCTGAGCCGTTCATCCGGCCACTTGCCGGCCTCTGCCTGCTGGCGTTGCCGCTCTAACAGTGCCAGGGCGGTGGCCGGGTCGCCCAGGGCCAGGTGGGCGCGGGCCTGGCTGAGGAGCAGGTCGTGTGTCTGGGCCAGTTGCACGGCCGTAGCCACATCACCCTGGCGCAGCAGCACCAATACCTGGGCCGCGGCTACTTCGGGCAGACGGTAGACAAAGTTTTGCTGGCGGGCGGCCTGCCCGGCCTGGGCTACCAGGGAGGCCGCGCCGGCCACATCTCCCTGCGCCAGTTGCAGGCGCGCCAGAAACAGTTCACAGACAATAAACCGGTCAATCACCTGGTCATATTGCCGCGCCAGATGCAGACTTTGACGGCCGTGCTGCCCGGCGGCATCCAGGTCATTCCATTCATACAAGACGCGGGCCAGGCCAAGATGCGCTTCGTTAATAATTTGCAGCGGCTGATCGCCGGCCCATTCCAAGACGCGCCGGAACGTCTCGGCGGCCTGGTAAAGCTGGTTTTCGGCTTCGGCCACATTGCCCAGGCCGATGGTCGCCAGAATGGCGGTGAAGATACTCCCAGAGGCCTGGCTGAGGGTGACGGCTTCCGTCAGCGCATCGCGGGCGGCGGCATATTCTTTCTGGTAGAGGTAGGCAATGCCCATCGTCCAGTTCGCGTTTGCCCGCAGCGTCAGGTTGGAGGCGGGCAGATATTCCAGGGCGCGGTGCGACTGGGCCAACATCGTTTCGGCCTGGTAGCGGCTGAGCGCCAGCACCGCCCTGGCAGTGGCAATACGGCCGATGAGCAAACGGCCGTCCGCTCCCTCCACCGCGCCTGGCAGAGCGGCTTCGGCCGCGTCTAATTTTTCTTGCACCCCCGTCGTTTGCCCAACGACCAGCAGCATGGCGCCATAGCGCCACCACAGCGAAGGCCGGGCATCCATGATGGATTTTGGCAGCGTTGCCAGCCACGCCAGTATGGCCATCACCGCGCCCCGCAAATGCAGCGGAATCCCCTTACCATCCATCAGCCGTTCGGCGCGATCAATGTCGTTGGCCGCCGCCGCATGGTGAAACGCTTCTATCTCCAGGCCATTGTCTTCGTACCATTGGCTGGCGCGCACGTGCAATTCGTTCGTAAGGCTTTTGCCATCCGCCGCGCCCAGGCTGATGCTCTGGTGTAACAACCGCTGCCGCAGCAAATCGGCAAAGAGATGGTGGTAACGATACCAACGCCGCTCGTTGTCCAGCGGGACGATGAACAGGTTGGCCCGTTCAAGATATTCCAGGGTTTCCTGGCTGGTAGTTGCCTGGTCGAAGGCCGGTACATCACGGAGAACGGTGTCACACAGAGGGCCGCACAGCCGGTTGAGAATGGAGGTACAGCGCAAGAACGTTTGCACGCTTTCCGGCTGCTGGTGCAAGACTTCTTCCAGCAGATAATCCATCACAAAACGGTGGCTGCCGCTGAACGTTTGGATGAAGCTGGCGGCGTCTGCCTGCCCTTGCCTGGAAACCATCCCGTGCAGGGCCAGGGCGGCGAGTTGCAGGCCGGCAATCCAGCCCTCGGTGCGGCTTTCGAGGGCGGCGATGTCGGCTGCAGCCAGGTTCAGCCCCATCACCTGGTTGAGAAATCCGGTCGCTTCGGCCAGGGTGAAGCGCAAATCGCTGGCGCGCAGTTCGGTTAGCTGGCCGTGGCTGCGTAACCGGGCCAGGGGCAGGTCTGGGTCTTCACGGGTGGCAATGACCAGGTGCATCTGGGGTGGCTGGTGCTTGAGAAGGAAGGCCAGGGCCTCATCCACCGCTCTGGCGTCAATGAGGTGGTAATCGTCAAGGACGAGGATGAAATTGTCTGGAATGGTGGTGAGGTCATTGAGCAGGGCTGGCAGGATTGTTTCGGCCGGCGGCGGCTGCGGCGATTGCAACGCGGCCAGCACCCAGGCGCCAAAATTGGGCGGCATCCCCTCAAGGCCATTATCGGCCAGCGTTTGCAGGGCGGCCACCAGGTAAGCCAGAAAACGCGCCGGGTCGTTATCCCCTTCGTCCAGCGAAAGCCAGGCGACCGGCCGGCCGCACCCGATAACCCATTCGCTGATCAGGGTGGTTTTGCCAAAGCCGGCCGGGGCGGAGATAAGCGTCAGTTTGCCGCCTTCGTTCAGCCGCGCCAGCAGCCGGGCACGATGGACAATTTCTGGCCGGGGTGGGGGGATATAGAGCCTGGTGGCTATCATTGGCGTCAGCATGGCGTAATTATAAAGCACACCCGGCCTATTTGCCGTCTGCAAACATAACCGCCAACATAACTTTGGTTAGACGACGGCCGTGCCCCCGTCCTGTATTCTCCCACTGAAAAAACGGTAATCGGTTATCGGTGAACGGTAATCGGTGGAGGATGAGATGAAAATTTTGATCGGAGTTGTCATTGGCTTGGTGGTTGTGGTGGGGTTGGGCTGGTTGGGGCTGCGGGTACGGCCGAAGCCATTTGCCGCCTACCCGGAGCAGACGCCGGTTTTGCAGACTATCCCCTTGCCGGACGGGCTGCCCGCGCCGGTGGCGCGGTATTTCCGCCAGTTGTATGGCGACGAAATTCCGGTCATTACCTCGGCCGTCGTCAGCGGTCGGGCGACAATAGCCCCCTTTGGCTTCAACCTGCCCGCCCGTTTTCGCTTCACCCACGAAGCCGGGCAGGGCTACCGCCACTACATCGAGGCCACCTGGTTTGGCATCCCCATTATGAAGGTGAATGAGTGGTATCTGGATGGTCACGGCCGTCTCGAACTGCCCATCGGCACCGTGGAAGGCCCCAAAACCAACCAGGGTGCCAATCTGGGGCTGTGGGCTGAAACTGTCAATCTGCCCGCCGTCTGGCTCACCGACCCGCGTGTGCGCTGGGAAGCGGTGGATGACGAAACCGCGCTGCTCATTGTCCCCTTCGGCGAAGGGGAGGAACAGTTTGTGGTGCGCTTTGACCCGGTGGACGGCCGTTTGCGGGCGATGGAAGCCATGCGCTACCGCGACGAAGCCGGCGACAAAATCCTCTGGCTGGCCGAAACCCTGCCCGGCGACACCATAGAGGCTGGCAGCGCAGCGTTGGAAACGGTCGGCACGGCCACCTGGCAGGACCAGGGCCAACCCTGGGCCACCTTCACCACCGAAGAAATTGTTTACAACGTGGATGTCAGCGATTACATTCGGGCGCGAGGGGAATGAAGCAATCAATCCACAGATTCCACAGAACCTGTCCTGAGATTGCCGAAGGATGGCACAGATTTTTATCTGCGCAATCTGCGTAATCTTTGATTTTTGAAGGAGATTGGAGATGGGTAACTTTGTTTTGGAAAACCGGGAAATAGAGCAACGGCCGTTAACCCAATTGTGGCAGCATCGCTGGTGGAGCCTGATCATAACCGTGGGCGTCACGGCGCTGTTGGGCGTGCTGATTGCCATTACCATGCCGCGCGGCCCGGCAACGGCCGTTGAAGCGCTGTTGGTGTTGGGCAGCAGTCTGGCGGTTGGTTTGCTGGCCGGGCTGCTCTTGCGCAGCCGTTGGGCAATGCTGTTGGCTCCTCTCGCCTACATCGCCGCCATTGAAATGACCCGGCTGGATGTCGTTGGTCCCACGGTGGACGCCATCCGCCTGGACAACAGTTTCAGCATCCTGGCCCTCATCCTGGGGCGAGGATTTCATGGCATCGTGGGGCTGCTGCCCATGATTTTGGGGGTGGAAGTGGGCGTTCAGGTGGCGCGGCAGTTGGATGGAAGCTCCCCCGCCAGTTCTGGAATGAGAACGGTGATGAGGTGGCTGCCAACGGCCGTACTCACCATCCTCGTCCTTGCCATGACCATTCTCATCCTCCAACCCGCCAGCACCCCACCGATCTTGGGGGCCGATGGACGGCCGTTACCCGGCAGCATCGCCGAATTGACGATGGTAGACATCAACGGCCAGCCCAACGGCCTGATGATTCGCGGCTACGACGTAAACAAACCGGTGCTGCTCTACCTCAGCGGCGGGCCGGGCCAGAGCAGCCTGCCCTGGCCGCGCGTCCTGTTTGATGACCTGTCGCGTGACTTCATCATCGTCGGCTGGGATCAGCGGGGCACCGGCAAATCCTACGCCGCCCTCGACCCGGACGAAACGTTGACCCCGGAACAAATGGTCGCCGATACCATCGCCGTCACCGATTACCTGCGCCAACGTTTTGACGAGGAAAAAATCTACCTGCTTGGTGAATCGTGGGGCACCACGCTGGCCGTTTTGGCTGCCCAGCAGCGCCCCGATCTCTACCACGCCCTCATCGGCAGCGGGCAGATGGTCAGCCAGAGCGAAACGGATCGCCTGCTTTACTACGACGTGCTGGAATATGCCACACAAACGGGAGATGAAGCGCTGGCCGCCGAGATGCGCGCCTTTGGCGAGCCGCCCTATGCCGACATTTATGGCTACGCCTTTGTCATGGGGCAGTATGAAAAGCTGTACAAGCCATACACCCCACCGCAGGCTTACATCGAAAAAGGCACGCAGGCCAATTTAGGGCCGTGGAATGTGTTGGGCAGCGAGTACAACTTTGTGGAAAAGGTGAACGTCTTTCGCGGTTTTCTGGACACGGCCGCTATCCTCTACCCGCAGTTGCAGGGCATTGACTTCCGCCAGGACGTGCCCCGGCTGGACGTGCCGCTCTACGTGTTGGATGGGGAAGCGGAACTCTCTGCGCGCCGCGATCTGGCGCTGGAATGGTTTGAGCAACTAGACGCGCCCATCAAACGCATTTACACCTTTGAAAACTCTGCCCATGCCCCCGCCTTTGAGCATTTTGAAGCGTTCACCGACATCATGACCGAAACCGTGCTGCCGGAGACGTACCGATAGAAAATCAAATATTAGGCTGACTCGTGCTGAGCGCAGCCGAAGTATGGCATCGATTTTTATCTGCGTAATCTGCGAAATCTTTGATGTTTCTGAGGAGGGTTACAAAGTGGCGACAATGAGTGTGACGACGCGCAAAAGTAATTTGCTGGTAGCAGCAGCGTGGGGGTTTATGCTGTTGGCGAGCTTTTTGCCGGAGATTTTGTTGAATGAACTGTTCCAGCGGCCAGACCTGGTAGCCTGGGTGACGTGGGGGCGACTGGTGGCGCTGGTGGTGCTGACGGCCGTATCCTGGCTCTGGCAGCCGTTACGGCCGTTGTGGAAATATGCCGCCATCCTGCTCATTTTTGCCGGGGTGCAGGCGGTGATGAATGGGATAAGGGACACGGCCGTGTGGCAAACCAACATCGCCCGCATCAACGGCTCCTTTGCCCGCGACTACCTGGGCGTGCAGATGTGGAAATTGGGCAGCACCGTCATCGTCCTGCTTGGACTGTTCGCGCTTGGTTTCCGCCGCCGGGATGCCTTCCTGGTGCGCGGGCAGCTTGACGCGCCGATCACGCCGGTGAAATGGCTTGGCTTCCCCAAACCCGAACCCTGGACGCACTTCGGCACGAAATGGATCGTCTTCCTTTCTATCGGCATGGTGGTGCTGCTGAACCTCTTCGGCACGGTGCATCTTGACAGCCTCATCGCCGCGTTGGGCCTGATGCCGGTCATCCTCACCCTCTCCGCGCTCAATGCCTTTAACGAGGAAGTGACCTACCGCGCCGCGCAGTTGGCCCCGTTGGAAACGGCCGTCGGCGCACGACAGGC
>JAHBVI010000002.1 GCA_019637635.1 Anaerolineae bacterium | reverse complement strand
TGCAATCGTCCTATCCAACCCCATAAAATCTGCCGGAAAAGTAGCATGATGCTATAATGCCCTGTTTTGAACGAAATTCTTGACAGGTGAGAGTAAATTTCATGCAATCAACAACGAGTGAACAGGCAGAAGGTAAACAAAAACGCTCGCTGCGCGGTTATGCCGGGCTGACGCTTCGCGGCATTTGTATGGGCGCGTCAGACATTGTGCCCGGCGTTTCCGGCGGCACAATGGCGTTTATCCTGGGTATTTATGAAGAGTTAATCAATTCGATCAAGACATTGGGCGATCCCCGTTTTTTGATGACACTGGGCCGTCTTCGCATCCGCGAGGCGCTGCGGATTTTTAATTGGGAATTTTTGTTGGCGGTAGGGCTGGGAATTTTCATCGCCATTATCACCCTGTCCGGCATTTTGGAAACGCTGCTGGTAAACCAGCCGGTGTATATCTGGAGTTTTTTCTTTGGTCTGGTGCTGGCCTCGGCCATTGTGGTAGCCAAGCGGATTAAGCAGTGGACGCCCGGCAAGATTGGGCTGCTGCTGTTGGGTACAGTAGGCGCGTATATTCTGGTGGGGCTGGTGCCATTGCAAACGCCGGATACATGGTGGTTTTGGATTCTGGCAGGCGCGGTGGCCAGTTGCGCCATGATTTTGCCCGGCATTTCCGGGGCGTTTTTGCTGGTGGTGATGGGCAAATATCTGGATACACTCTCTACTGTCAACGCGATCCGGGCCGGGGAGTTTAGTGAAGCCTGGCGTATTTTTTGCCTGGGTATTGGCGCGGCCATTGGCTTGATTACCTTTGCCCAGATATTAAGCTGGCTGTTTAAGAAGTACCATGACTGGACGGTGGCGGTGCTGATCGGCCTGATGCTGGGCAGTTTGCGCAAGGTGTGGCCCTGGAAGCAGGATGTGGCCTGGTTGCAAGATGCCTTAGGCCAGTTTGTGTTGGACAGCGAGGGCTTTCGTATTGTCATCAAACAGCTAAACGTGCTGCCGGATTTATCTACACAGGCCGGGGTTGTGCAGTTTGTATTGGCGCTGGTGTTAGCCGGGGTGGGGATCACGGCCGTCATCCTCCTTGACCACGCTGCCAATAGAAAAGAAAAAGAGACGCCGGTAACGGAACATGTACCGGTCTGAACGAACGGGTATGGCAAGGATCACGGCCGTTATCTTTGACCTGGACGACACCCTGATTGATTGGTCAGGCCAGGAAATTCATGGCGCGGCCATTGGCCAACGCCATTTGCGGCAGGTCTATGCCTACCTGACAGCCCAGGGACACGCCCTGCCCGATGAAGAAGATTTTCTGGACTGTTTTGGCGAGGTGTTGGTTCGGCTGTGGCAGCAAGCCAAATTGACCTGGGCCGGCGTCTCGCTGGCGCAGGTGATCACCCAGACCTTACAAGAGTCCGGCCTGGATGTGGCGCAAATGGACATGGATACACTCTTGCGTGTCTATAACTGGCAGCCGGTGCCGGGGGTACGGCCGTATCCCGACGCCATCCCCACCTTAGAAACTCTGCGCGAACAGGGATACAAACTCGGCCTGGTCACCAACGCCATGCAGCCCATGTGGATGCGCGATGTGGAATTGGAAACCTACGGCCTGCTGCCCTACCTGGATGCCCGCGTTACCTCCGGTGATACCGGCTACATGAAACCCCACCCGGCCATTTACCAACGCATCCTGGACATGCTGGAAGTGGAACCGGCGCAGGCCGTCTTCGTCGGTGACCGCCCCGAAAACGACATCGCCGGGGCCAACGCCAGCGGGCTGACCAGCGTCCTCATCCGCCCACCTCACCGCAATTACGAACTCAACGGCTCACAGCCCGATTACACGATTGGGCAACTGAGCGAATTGTTGCCGATATTGGAAAAACTAGAGACTGGGAGATTAGGAGATTAGGAGATTCAATCTCTCAATCTCCTAATCTCAAGGAAAGATCATGGACACACCCGGACGAAACGACCCCTGTTACTGTGGTAGCGGCAAAAAGTACAAACAGTGCCACCTGAAAGAAGACCAGGCCAAAGAGAGTGAGCGGCGCGCCCGGCAGGAAGCGGTGCGGTATATCCGCCGTGACCTGCTCAAGTTTGCCCGCGACGAGCGGTTCAACGAAGACTTTGCTAAAGCACTGCCATTGTATTGGAACGAGTATTACACCTTCGACAATGCCGAAGAGATGAGCCAGCCGGAGGCGCTCCGCTTTTTTGACTGGTTTGTCTTTGATTACACGCTGAGCGACGGCCGTCGCCTCATCAACCTCTATTACAACGAACGGTACGAAGACCTGTCCACACACCAGCAGGCGGCGCTGGGCGAATGGCGGCACGCGCCCCCGGCCGGCGCCTATGAACTGACCGGTTACGAAGGGCAAACCCTCTTCCTGCGCGACTATCTCACCGGCGAAGAATTCATCGTTTACGATCCCGGCGGGCGCGGCATTGTGGAAGTTGGCGAGGTCATCCTGACGCGATTGGTACCCGTGCTGGATCGGCTGGAGTTCAGCACTAATGCCGCTTATTTGCCCGCAGCCGAAATTCAGGATGTGAAAGAGAAGATGTTGGCCGCCGAAGCCGCCTACCGGCAAGAACACCCTGACGCCACCCACGAACAATTCATGCGGGAGAAAAATATCCTGCTCATTCACCATGCCCTGGCCCAGGCCGAAGTACAGCGCCGCCCGCCTGTGGCCCGCCTGGACCCCGACCGCGAAGACAAAAAGACGCAAAAAGTGGTGCGCCAGATGAAACGCTTGAAGCGGTAATTGGTTATCGGTGGCCGGTTATCGGTTAATTGTCGAGTGATTGCAGGATACACACAATCTTGTTAATCTATACACATTCAGTCTTTTTAATGAGGTAAATCATGCGCACGAATGTGGTGATAGATGATGCACTAATGGCTGAAGCCCAGCGGTTATCAGGCATCCAGACAAAGCGACAAGTGGTGGAAGAAGCGCTGCGGCTGCTCATTCAAATGTATGAGCAGTCGCAGGTACGTGAGTTGCGTGGGCAACTGACCTGGAATGGCAATCTGGCCGAAATGAGGGAAGGTCGTTTTGAGCCTGCTGGTTGATTCCTCCGTCTGGATTGATTATTTCAATGGCGTTATAACCCCGGAAACTGACTATTTGCACCGGGCATTAGGCCAGGAAATGATTTTCACAGGCGACTTGATTTTTGCCGAGGTGCTGCAAGGATTTCGCCTGCAAAAGGATTTCGACAGAGCGCGAATGGCTTTGCTTAAATTTCGGGTGGTGGAGATGGTGGGTGTGGGGACGGCCGTCAAAAGCGCCCAAAACTATCGGTTTCTTCGCGCAAAAGGTATCACCATTCGCAAAACAATTGATTGTCTGATTGCTACATTTTGCATCGAAAATAATCTGGCTTTACTCCATGCTGACCGTGATTTTGACCCTTTTGAGCAACATCTAAACCTTCAGGTTCGCCATCCCATTGCCAAACCGTAGAAGAAATCAACCTGGCTCCTTTTCACCGATTACCGATCTCCCCGTACCGGAGTAAACATGTCTACCAAATTACTGATTCACCCCCAAACCACCCCCCTGCGGGGCACAATCACTGTGCCCGGCGACAAATCTATCAGCCATCGGGCGGTGATGCTGGCGGCCATTGCCGAGGGCGTGAGTGTGATTCGGCGCTGGCTCCCGGCCGGGGATACACTGGCGACATTGGGCGCGGTGCGGGCCTTGGGCGTGCAGATTGAGATTGACAAGAAGTCGCCGACGGCCTGGGATTTGCAGATTGAGGGGCGCGGGTTGCATGGGCTACGGCCGTCGGACAAACCGCTCGATTTGCGCAATGCGGGCACGGGCATCCGCCTGCTGGCGGGGCTGTTGGCCGGGCAGCGCTTCTCGGTAACGCTGGATGGCAGCGAACAACTGCGCCAACGGCCGATGCGCCGTATTGCCGAGCCGCTGCGGCTGATGGGGGCACAAATTGACACGACCGACGGCCGTGCCCCCCTGCACATCACCCCCGCCGCCCTACACGGCATCCAATATGAAATGCCCGTGGCCAGCGCCCAGGTGAAAAGTGCGGTACTGTTGGCCGGTTTGTATGCGACGGGGGAAACGGCCGTGTACCAACCCGGCCCCGCCCGCGACCATACGGAACGGATGCTGGCGGCGATGGGCGTGGATGTGGTGACGGAGGGGGAGTGGGTAAGCGTGCGGAGATTGGAGATTGGAGATTGGAGATTGAAGCCGTTGGATTTGACGGTGCCGAGTGATACGTCTTCGGCGGCGTTTCCGTTGGTGGCGGCGGCCATTGTGCCCCATTCGCAGATTACGATTGAGAACGTGGGCATGAACGAGACGCGCACCGGCATTTTGGAATGGCTGCGGGCGATGGGGGCCAATTTCACCCTCAGCAATGAGCGGGTGACCGGCGGTGAACCGGCGGCCGACGTGACGGTGTGTTTTGATGAGCTGCATAACACGGCCGTACACGGCGAAAGCGTGGTGCGCGGCATTGACGAACTGCCCATCTGGGCGGTGGCCGCGTCGCAGGCAGCAGGCAGCAGCACCGTGCGCGACGCCGCCGAACTGCGGGTCAAAGAGGTAGACCGAATTGGTGTATTGGCCGGGGAACTGCGTAAATTGGGCGTCCAACTGACCGAGTATCCGGACGGGTTTACGGTGCATGGGCCGACACGGCCGTGTGGCGCAGCAGTAGACAGCCACGATGACCATCGCCTGGGCATGTCATTGGCTATTGCCGGGTTGGTAGCCACGGGTGATACGCTGGTGCATGACGCCGCCTGCGTGGCCGACAGTTTCCCCGGCTTTGTGGAGACGATGCAGGCGTTGGGCGCAAACATGCAGTGGGTGGAATGATTTGACGCAAAGGCGCAAAGGGGCAAAGAGGTTAAGAAAGGAGAGGAGCAGAGGGTGAATTCGACGGAAGCGTTATATCAAATTGCCGATGAAATGCGTGGGATTGCCAATTTGGGACGGTACTTCACGAAAGACCCCTATGATCAGGCACGCTATGCACAATTGCTGGCTCTCAGCGCCCGGCTCATTGGGGTGGTGGAACAGCGTGATCCAGAGGAGATTTTGCCCCATTTTGAAGATTTGCTTTACCACCTGACACCGCTTTCCGGGGCCGAGTTTGTGGCCTTTCAGGAGGGCAAACTGCTGCTTATCAAGCGGCACGATAATGGCTTGTGGGCTGTGCCGGGTGGGGCTGTGGAGATGGGCGAGACGCCGGCGGAAACGGCCGTGCGCGAATTGTGGGAGGAGGTGCAGGTACGAGGCCAAGTTACCCAATTTCTTGGCCTGTTTGACTCCCGTTTATGGGGCAGCCGCATCAAATTGCAACTGTTGCACCACTTATTTCTGGGTGAAATCGTAGACGGAACGCCCCAACCGACGGCCGAAGCCACTGACGTGGGCTTTTTTACCGAATACGACCTGCCACCGCTTTCTCCCGGCCATGCACAACGCATCCCGATCATCTTCCAACTCGTTCGCGGCGAACTACCCATCCCCTACTTCGACAGCCCATGACCACACCTCACGCATCACGCATCACGCATCACGCGTCACCGACCACCGATTACCGATTACCGATCACCGGCTCCACCCAACTCCTTGGCATCATCGGCTGGCCGGTGGCGCACAGCTTCAGCCCGGCCATGCACAACGCGGCGCTGGCTGACCTGGGTTTGAATTATGTGTACGTGCCCCTGCCGGTGCAGCCTGAGGTGGTGGTGACGGCCGTGCCCGCCCTGCCCGCCCTCGGTTTCCGCGGCGTCAACGTCACCGTCCCCCACAAACAAGCCGTCATGCCCCTGCTGGATGAAATGGAAGATGCGGCGCGGGCGATTGGCGCGGTGAATACCATTGTGGTAGACCGTAACCCGTTATCCGTAAACCGTGAACCGATTACGGATTACGGATTACCGATTACCGATTACGCCTCACGAATGAAGGGTTACAACACCGACTGGTCTGGCTTCCTGGCCGATTTGGGCGAACGAGGGGTGGCGGTGGACGGCCGTGACTGTCTCGTCCTGGGCGCGGGTGGGTCAGCGCGAGCGGTGGTGTATGCTCTGGCGAAGTCCGGCGGGCGGGTGCAGGTGGTGGCGCGGCGGCCGGAACAGGCGGGGGAATTGGCGGTGGCATTACGGCCGTATGCCGGGGATGTGGCGGCACGGTCAACGCATGATTTAGCCGCCATTGCAGTCACGTTGACCGCCCCCCTCATCGTCAACACCACGCCCCTGGGCATGACGCCACACCCGGAAGCCTCCCCCTGGCCGGATGGCCTACCGCTGCCGCCGGGCGCGTTTGTGTATGATCTGGTGTACAATCCGCGTGAAACTGCCTTCATGCGCCAGGCGCAGGCGGCCAGCCTGCCGACCGCCAACGGCCTGGGCATGCTCGTTCACCAGGGTGCCCGCGCCTTTGAGTTATGGACAGGGCATAGGCCCAATGTGAAGTTGATGCGGGCAATGGTGGAATAATCATTGGTCAATTGACCATTGACAATTGCCAGAGGAAGTACCTATGACACGAAAATTGTTTTTGATAGGCACGGCCGTGATCACGGCCGTACTCGCCACCCATTTGCTGCTCAATACACTGGACACGGCCGTAGCCGCTCCGACCGACACCATCGTTTTATATGATGGCGCGTTGGGCGGCACGCCGGATACCCAAAATATGGCATATGGCGCTATTGATCTGGTATTCCCCTTTCAGGTAGAAGCCACCCAGACCTACAGCCCCGCTTTGCAGGCCACCATCCTGGACACCGTGCCGGATATAGACGACATGGCCGGGTATGGTGTTGATCCCACCACCATGCCCACCCTCACCCGGCAAAACGGCTTTCAGCTTCATTTCACCATGCGCCTGGTAGAAGAATCACACACCAGCCCCCACCGCGCCGGTTTCAACGTCACCGTCATCAGCGCCGATTTGTGGGGCATTGAACTGGCCTTTTGGCAGAATGAAATCTGGGCGCAAGAAGGGGGCGACCCCCCGGCGCTGTTCACCCACGCCGAAGGCGCCGCTTTTGACACCACGACCGATTTTGTGGCCTATGAACTGGAAATCATTGAAGACATCTACCGATTATCGGCCGATAGCGTGCCCATTCTCAGCGGGCCGCTGCGGGATTACACCGCCTGGGAGCCACCGCTGCCCCAATTCCCCGACCCGTATGAACAGCCCAATCTGGTGGCTTTGAGCGACAACACTTCCTCGGCTCAAGCCCTCATCTGGCTGCGGTATGTGGGCGTAACGCCGGATACCACCCCATTTGTGGACATTGAGCCAACCAGCCTGACGGTTTCGGAGACGGTGGGCACGGCCGTACTCAATGTGCAACTCAGCTTTACCTCCACCTTTACAGTGACGGTGGGGTATCAAACGGTAGCGGGCACGGCCGTGCCCGGCGCAGATTACACCCCCATCTCCGGCACGCTCACCTTCCCGCCGGGTGTTGCCAGCCAAAGCCTGACCATCCCCATCCTGGACAACACATTGGACGAGCCTGACCGGGAGTTCACCCTGACCATTGCCGACCCCACCTTTGCCCGCCTGGGCCAATCATCGGCCACCATCACCATTCAGGATGACGACGAAATCATCGTAGACCCGCTCATGGAGGTTTATCTGCCGCTGGTTGTGAGACCATGAACCAGGATTTACTTTCCCATCTCCGGTTGATCTATGGGGCGGAAGTGGCGGCGACGACGGCCGAACGGCTGGACAGGATGCTGGCAGATTTTCAGACCAACGCCGGGGCGTCACGGCCGTCCACCCGACCCCGCGTTTCCCACCAGGATGCCATCCTCATCACCTATGGCGACATGGTGCAGGCGGCGGGCGAACGGCCGTTAGCCACCCTCGCCCACTTTCTGGAAAATCACCTGGCCGGTCTGGTTTCCGCCGTCCACTTGCTGCCCTTTTTCCCCTACTCATCGGATGATGGCTTTTCGGTCATTGATTACAGAGCCGTGTACCCAGACTGGGGCGATTGGGCAGACGTGGCCCAGATTGGCGGCCGCTTTCGTCTGATGTTTGACCTGGTGGTGAACCATACCTCCGTGCAGTGTGACTGGTTTCAGGCGTTTTTGCGGGGGGAACGGCCGTATGCCGACTTTTACGTCACCGCCGACCCCGACGCCGACCTGTCCCTGGTTTTTCGCCCGCGCACCCATCCCTTGCTCACCCCGTTTGCCACCGCAACGGGTACACGGCACGTGTGGACGACCTTCAGCGCCGACCAGGTAGACCTCAACTTTGCCCACCCGGACGTGCTGCTGGCGATGTTGGACGTGCTGCTCTTTTACGTGGCGCAGGGAGCGGAATTCATTCGCCTGGACGCCGTCGCTTATATCTGGAAAGAACCAGGTACCGACTGCCTGCACCGGCCCCAGGCGCATGAAATCGTCAAGCTGATGCGTACTGTGTTGAACCAGGCCGCCCCCCACGTCAGCCTGATCACCGAAACCAATGTACCCCATGCCGAGAATATCGCCTACTTTGGCAACGGCCGTGATGAAGCGCAACTGGTCTACAACTTCTCCCTGCCGCCCCTGACCCTGCACGCCTTCCACACCGGCAGCGCGGAAATTTTGTCGCAATGGGCCGATTCACTTACCCTGCCCTCTGACGAGGTGACGTTTTTCAATTTCCTGGCCTCCCATGATGGCATTGGTGTGCAGCCGGCGCGGGGATTGCTGCCAGACACGGCCGTGACCGATATGGCTAACCGCATTAAAGCATTGGGTGGGCTGGTCAATTACAAAACGAACAGCGATGGCAGCCAAAGCCCCTACGAACTGAACTGCACCTACCTGGACGCCCTGGGCGACCCCGATAATCCCCATGAATCCGCTGACCTGAAAGCAAAACGGTTTCTGGCGGCGCAGGCAATTATGCTGGCGCTGCGTGGTGTGCCCGGCATCTATTTTCACAGCCTGTTTGGTTCGCAGAACTGGCCGGAAGGGGCGCGGCAAACGGGCCATAACCGCACCATCAACCGGCAAAAGTGCCAGCTTGCCCAACTGGTAGATGAACTGGCCGACCCGGCCTCACTGCGCCACCAGGTGTTTGCCGGATACGCTCATTTGCTGCGTATCCGCACCACCCTGACAGCTTTTGCCCCCCAGGGGGAACAGCAGGTGGTGTTCTGCCATCCGGCGGTGTTTGCCCTGTGGCGCACGAGTACCGACGGCCGTGAGCGCCTGCTTTGCCTGCACAACGTCTCCAACCAACCCGTCCGGCTGGAAGTGGCTGTGCCCGATGCCGGCGTGCTGGTGAATGTATTGGCCGGGGCGGAAAAGGTGGCGGTGGGCGACGGCCGTGTGCAATTGCAATTACCCCCTTACGGCGTTAAGTGGTTTCAGCCTGCTTGAAATCCAACCTGGAGATATTTGTAAGGTATCATCTCAATAAATGGATGCTTACTTTGTACTCCCCCCAAAGAGCCGATCACATGGCATAGGCGGGCAAAATGATTTGCCAGATGAGCCAGAGGTTGTAAAGGAACAAAGCCACCAGTACGCCGGCCCAAATGTGCCACTGCCAGCGCCGGGCAAGGGCCACCGGCAGCAACATTCCCCCGGCTGTGAAAGTAGCCAGCAATGGTAACACGGCAAAAGCAAACCGAAACTGGGGCTGCCAGCGATTGCTGGTGACGCGCACGTAACTGAAGGCCACAAACAACCACCACAACCCCAAAATCAGTAATAAAACACGATGTTGACGTGGTGACGGCCGTTTGAGCGCCACATAGAGGCCCACCAATGAAGCCAATTCGATGAGGAACCACCAAATCTGAGCGTGCCAGGCCGGGGGCATGACCGTCAGCCAGCCAAACCAGGCCCACCCGGAGTTTTGCGTCCAGACATACACTTGCTGCCAGTAAGCGGCCTGTTGAATAGACCCGGCGCTACCTGAAAAATCAGACAAACTTATCTGCCAGTTTGCCCATATCACCGGTTGGAAACGCACCAACAAAGCCAGGGCCAGAAAAACGGCCATCATTTCTAGAAACGGCCGACCATACCGCTCCCTCTTCTCCGCTAAAAACAGCAGTTCCACCAGCCAGGCAGCCATTACCATGCCCACGGTAAAGGCCACCGACAACTTGGTAAAAAAGGCCAGCGCCGCCACAAACGCCGCCCAGGCAAAACGCTGCGGTTTACCCACGTCGGTTAAGATCGCCAACACGGCTACGGCACAGGCAGTGGCTAACATATCGTTGCTGATACTGCGGCTGAGAAAGATGAACTGGGGCCAGCCGGCTATCAGCGTCACAGCCAGCAACGCAACGACCGGCTCATCCGGGAACACCCGCCCGGCCACCACCGCCGCGCCCCACAACACCACCAGCCCCAACAAGATAGAGGCCAGCCGTAGGATAATCCACGTCAACGGTTGCGCTGGCTCATCTGCCTGGTGAACAAACATGCCCGGCGTATCGTTAAAGTTGGGATTTGTGGGGGGCAATTCCAGAGGCGCAGGCGTCCCATTCAGGCCAGAGGCCAGACGCAGCCACACGCCGCCAGCAACATAATACAAAGGCATGTGGTAACACATGTAATCAGAGAGGATATTTTCCCGCGCCCACCAGTTGATAGTTTTGTTTTCAAGCACAACCATCCGCGGCAGTTGCTTCTCGATGGCTACCTGTTCCAGACAGCGGATATGCCCTGGTTCGTCTGGGGATTCGCCGATGGGCGTTGCCCACAGGTACAAGAGTGCCAGGAGCAGATACATCCCCACAGGCAGGGCAAACCAGCCTGCTTTCCTGATTGCCCGGTTCTTAAGCGCCATTTTTATCCCTGCTCCACCGGCAATCGCTCATCTCCAAAAAACGCAAGGGAGCTTTTCGCAAACACCAAAGGAAGGCTCATGGCGCCTGCTGCCAGGGGTAGCAACACTTTATAGGTGAATTCAGACCAAAGTATATGGCTGCCATACAGGTCTGGTTGAGACAAGCCTATTAAAAACCCGACCCAGCCAAGCAGATAGATGATTACCCAGGTGATCATCCCCCGGCGATAGTGTCGGGGCGAAGCCTGCCGGTAATAGGCCATCAGCAAGATGATTCCCAATGGCAAGATAAGGACATGAAACATGCCCACAATGGGGACAACGAGCATCCAGACGGCCAGGCTCAAAACCAATACGCCTGCAAATGTGGAGCTATCGGCCGCAACCCGCCGTTTCCAAAAGAACAGGGCAACTGTACCGGCAATGAGTAACAGGCTGACGCTCTGGTAAGGATTCCAGAGCATATCTACAGCCGATCTGGCGGGAAGATATTCATCGAGCGAGGCTAAAAAGGCAAAAACCCACCCCGGTTGCATCATCTCGGCCGCCAGCCACAAAAAGAACCCGCCGGCGACAAAACCGGGCAGAAACCGCCATCTTTCCCGTCGGCAGGCAGCCCAAATCAGGAAAAACAGAAGCGTAAGCAGTTGTCCCTGGGGTTTAATGGTTAAACCAATGGCCAATAACCCGGCCCACCCATACCGGCGACGACACAGGGCAATATAAGTCAAGGCCAGGCTTAAAATGCCGATGGTATTAAATTGCCCCCATATGGTGTGTTGTATATTCGGTATGGAAAAGATAACGGCCGTGATAAACACCGTTTGCTGATTCACTGTGGGCGGCCAGCGCACAAACTGGCTCATGATGAGCAGCGCCGCCAGATAAAGCGCCTGTACCAAAATAGTCCAGATGAGATGGGCCGCCGGGTATGGCAGCGCCGCCAGGGGGCGCATCATAATCAACAAGGAGGCCGGGTAATAAAATCCCGAAGAGAGGCCAGAGTCACGGCCGTAGACAATCTGGTCAACTTCCTGGCTGTTGCGTGGATCGTAGATATTGCGCCCTTCCTCCGCTAATTTCACCGTGGCATACCAGCGCAAATATAAGTCTGATTTCAACCGCATAAATTCCACGCGATTGAGCGTCACCGCCATACCAACAAAGTACAACCCGAATATAATGACAAACAAAGCCATCTTTTTTTGTGAAATTGATGAAGATTGGTCCAAACCAGTTACCCTGCCTCCTTAAACGATATGGCTGACGAGCAGCGGTCAGTGACCTGAGCCATAATCCGTAATAATTTTCTATGAATCGTGAATGGTTGCTTGTGAACTGCCCGATACGAAATTGGCAAAACCACCCCATCTCTTTTGATAGAAAAGCATGGCAACGAGTAACAGCAGGGGCAATGGCAGGTACGTGATAGGATGTTCCTGGTCGCCTTCAATCGTTGCCAGAAAAAGCGCCCAGGTGAAAACGATGCTCACGCCATAAAACAACGCCACCCACAGATTCCCCCGCCGCGCCTGCTGGCTAACGGCGTGCAAGATCATAAACAGGGGTATATACATGACGATGTAGTTGGTGGTTGCCGTGCGCACCACCACCATGTTGGTGATGATCAGGGTGAGGCCGACGATGAAATGGAAACGGCCGTCGTCCGCCCCCACTTTCAACAACCAACGCCACTGCCACAGCAGGTAAATGAGCAGCCCGGCAATCAGCGCGTGCTCCACCGGCTGCCCCAGCCAGGGCAGGTAATAGCCGGTAATCACCCACAGCGGCGACCCGGTGATGGTATACGCCGGGTAGTAACTCACCTGGTCTAAAAAGCCGCTCAGCCAGGAGGGCAGCAGCAAAAATGACAACCCCACCAGCGCCAGCATGGAGCCGCCAAAGCTGCCAATAAAATACCAGCGCCGCTGCCCCAGCGCCCACAGCAGCAGCGCCGGAATGAACAGAAAGCTCATCTGCGGTTTAATGGTGGTCAGCGCCAGCAGCAGCCCGGCCAACACGTCCCGGTCATATTTCAGCGCCAGCAGGCAGCCCACCATCCACAGGTAAATGAGGGCGGCAAACTGCCCCAGGATGATGGTGCGGGTGCTGTTGTAAAAGATGACGGCCCACAGCAGGGTCAGCGCCAGCAGCCAGGGCGGCTGCCGCCAGTTAAACAGCTTCAGGGTGAGGATCACGGCCGTGATCAACGCAAACTGTACCGTCACCAACCAGATCGCCTGTACCCAGGCATACTCAATGCCCACCAGCGGCCAGAGCAGAATGGCGGTGTAAAAGGGGTAGACAAAGAGAACCTGGTCTTCTTCCGGGGTAGCGGGACGGCCGTACATGCCAATTTGAATCAACTCTGACGCTTCCGGCGAATAGGGGTCCATCCCCTCTTGCCAGAACAACTGCGCCCCCCGCCAGCGTGAATAAAAATCATTGGCCCCCGGCACTTTGGACGTAAAAGTCACATACATCCCTACCACGCTGGCGGCATACAGCCCCAACAAAAGAACCGCGATCATCAGATTTTTCTTGTTCATACGATGTATGTATAGCAGTGCCAGGCACAGGGCGGCAGATAACAGGCTGACGCGGTGGTTTTGCCCTGTGCCTGGCACTCCTGATTATGGAATCAATTCAACCAACGTATACACCTGACCCCACTGCTGCACCGGGCGCGTGTGGTCGGCAATAAACCGGTCATATTCGGCGGCATCGGCCGGGATAACCAATTCTGCGTTCGCACCCTGCAAAAATGCCAACCCCTGCTCAAAAATCAACAAGTGTGTCACCCCTTCGGCCGCCAATGCCTGGGCAATCTGGTCGGCGGAACCATGCAGATATTCTAAATGGGTGTACTTATCCAAAATATGGTCGCCGCGACAATCAAGCGCACAGTAATAGGTGCGTGGCTCCCACAGAAATTGCACCACTGCCTGTGACGGCAATGTCTCATTGATGGCCTGGGAAACGGTGTACACCGGCCCCAGATTGCGCTCCAAAAAGGCATCCCGCGATTCGCTGCCGGCAATAAACAGCAACGGGTTTAGCTGCAACCAGTGGCCCACTTGTGTCACCAGTTGAAACATAATGACCACCGCCAGCACCAGATTGATAAACCGCTGCAACGAAAATTGGGGATGATCATACCGCGCCAGGTCGGCAATGATCCAGGCCAGCACCGGGCACAGCGCCACAAAAGCGGGCAGCAGCAGCCGCCCTTGCCGCAGCGGAGCCGAATCTATAACCCCCAACACCCAGACGGCATAATGCAACAGGGCAAAAAGCAGCAAAACCTGAAAGGCAAATGGGGCGCGCCGCCCGGCGCGGGACAACGCATAAAACAGCAGCAGCGGTAAAAAGGCCAGGTAGAGCGGGCCAGGTAATCCGTCGCCGCTGGCATCGCCGATGCCCAGGGTGAGGGTGTAGGGCAGGGTGAACAGGGCCGCCGCGTCCCAACCAATGCCGCTGCCCGGTTCGCGGTGGGCGGCAGCGCGGAACGCATCCCAGTAACGGCCGTGCCACACAAATGGATAGACCGGATTTCCCGTAAACGCCCAATTCTTCAGGTACCAGGGCAGCGCCACCAACAGGGCCGGCAGGGCAAAGATCAGGCCCAGCCGCACCAATTGGCGCGGCTGCCGCCAATTTTGCCAGACGAGCAGCAGCCCAATGAGCAACGGGGCGATGAAACTGGTGTATTTCAGGCTCATCGCCAGCCCGGAAAAGAGGCCGCTAATCAGCAGCCAGCGCGTGAACTCTGTTTCCCGCCAATGGATGTAGGCGTAGAGGGAGGCCAGGATGGTGAACGCTAACGCCAGGTCATTGTAGGTGAGGGGCGCCAACAGCAGCACCATGGGGGTGGCAAAGAGCATCAGCACGGCCGTCCACCCATTGCGCATCTTTAAGCCCTGTACCGTTACCTGCCAGACCAGCCCGGCCAACAAAAAGAGAAAAGCAAAATGGATGAGTTGGGCGGTGATGTCGCTGCGGATGGCCAGGGCCAGCATGAACAGCATTTCCAGCAAAAATGGATTGTTCAGCGAGAAAACATCTATGTTGGGGTAAATTTGCCCGGCTTGCAGATAAAGCCAGGGGCCGCGCAAGTGATAAGAAAGGCTGTCCCAACTGGTAGGCGGCAGCAAAGCTACCGTGAACGCCAGGCTGACCGCCACCACAAGATAAAGTATGACCAGGGGGGACGGTGAACCCGAAGTGGCTTCCGGCCGTGACCGCGCGCCGAATTGGCGTAAAAAAGGAATCATGACGGGCAAACCGGCAATTGTCAGGATGATTAACAGCCCTATGAGGAACGGCCGTTGCAGCCACCCGATCAATCCCATTCCCAAAATCAGAAGACCAACCGCGCCAAACCCCAGGCCAAAAGCAAACAATGCCTGTTCCCCAGGTTCCGCTTCCGGCGGCCCCAACCAACGCCACAGCCATAACCCTACTCCCCACACAGCCAACAAAATCCACAGCGCCGCAGCCACGTCCAGCAGGCTGCGCCACAAAGCGGCCCCTGAAAAAGAAAACGCCGCCCACCTGTCCATCTCCCCACCAATGGCCTGGATGATGGCCGCATCTAATGGTTTTTGGGCCACAAAATAAGCGCCGAGACTGAAAAATATCCAGCCAATAAAAGCCGTCAGCGCCACCAGATGCCACCAGCGAAAAGAAAAAGCGCCTTGTTTCATGGGGCTATCTCCTGCGTAAATCGGGCATCTTTGCCCGACGAACACCCAGACAGAGATGTCCGGGTTACGACTTCATTGATTGTTGATTGACGGCCTAAAGTTTAGCATATGGCTCAAGGGGCGCATTTGCCTATAGGTACTAGCCGGATGCCTTCGGTTTGCTTATCTTAATGAACGCATAACGTACCCCTAAATTCACCCGGTTTATACCTCCCCTGCCTGACCACCTTGTTATGATTCCTACATTCTGAGTCAAGTCAGAAGAAGGAGTACGCGATGAAGTTTAAAACATTTTCAATTCTTACCCTGTTCGGTTTATTGGTTGCCCTCGGCTGGGCACAAACAAAATCCAGCCAGGCCCAATCAACCATCGAACTTGTTACTTTTCAAGGGGAAACCTTTGCCGGGGGCGAAAGCCAGGGGATGCAGGTAACGACGAATGGTCTGGCGATGATGGACACGGCCGTTACCGCCCACTACCAGTCCGCCATCATCCATACCCCCATCGCCTACAACGCCGTCGTCACCCACTGGCTGGCCGATGTGCCCGAAAGCGCCAGCCTGGAAATACATTTACGCACCAGCCCCGACGGCCAGCAGTGGAGCGAATGGTACGATATTCACGCCCACGCCGACTGGAACGAACCCGGCGACGCCTGGCAGTATGGCGACATGGTCGCCGTGCCGGCGGTTGACAAAACCCACCATTACCTGCAATTCCAGGTCAGCGCCACCCGCTTTTGGGGCGGGCCGGCGCCCCTGCTGCGCCAGCTTGACTTTGTACTCATAGACACCAGTAACGGCCCCACCACTGCCGACCTCATTGCCCGGCAGCAAGAATTGGATGCCGCCAGCGCCCCAGAGACGCCGGAAAACCCGGAAGATTTCCCTCGCCCCTCTGTTATCACCCGCGCCGCCTGGTGTATCCGGCCCGAATGTTGGTACAGCGGTCTGGAATATCAAACTTACACCCATTTACTGATGCACCACACCGTCACCAGCAGCGGCGGCGACTCGGCGGCCATTGTGCGAGCCATATGGGAATACCACACCTTCACGCAGGGATGGGGCGACATTGGTTATAACTACCTGATAGACGTCAATGGCGTCATCTTTGAAGGCCATCTCAACGGCAACTACCTCCAATGGGATGTCACCGGCGTCCATGCGGGCGCGGCCAATTCTGGCGGCATGGCCGCTTCACTCATTGGCAACTTTACCTCCCCCGATGAAGGCGGCGGCAACATACCGCCCGCAGCCATGCTCAATGCCCTGGCCGACCTCTTTGCCTGGAAGGCCGACCAACGGGATATTGACCCCTTTGATGCCAGCCGCATGGTGCAGATGAGTTGGGGGCTGCCACACATCATGGGGCACCGGGATGTGTATGGCGGATTGAATACGCTTTGTCCCGGTGGCAATGCTTACAACTATTTGCCCTGGCTGCGCAATGCGGTGGCCTCGCGCATGGGTTTTGTCTCGCCATACATTCACATAGACGAGATGAGCAGCAATTTTACCAAGAGCAATTCCAACTGGTATGAAGGGCCACGCGGCTGTGGTAACAATGGACATTCCTATTACACCTGGTCCACTACCGATCCCAACCAGAGTACAAATTGGGGTGAATGGCGATTTAATGTGCCGGTAGACGGCCGTTACCGCATTCAAATCTACGCCCCCTATTGCAATACCGGCGCGCCGGAAACCGTTGGGGCGCGTTACACCGTTTACCACGCCACCGGAACCAGCAACGTTACCATCAATCAGGATGCCAACATTGGCCTGTGGATGACGGTGGGCGATTTTGATCTGACCGCCAACAGCAATAACCGCCTGCGCCTGACCGACCTGACCACCACCGACAACGGCCGTGGCGTCTGGTTTGACGGTATACGGCTGCTGCATCTGGGCCAGAGCGTCAGCGAAGTCCTCAACAGCACACCCGTACCCGATGTGTGGGTGACGGCCAACCCCGTAGAATTCTCCTGGCAAATTGTCAGCACCGCGCCGGTGGTGCAAACACAGTTACAGGTTGCCACCGATGCCGCCATGAGCAATCTGGTGTATGAGCAGACCTGGTCAGGCGCCATCTTGCAGCACAGTCACACCTTTACCCAGGATTACGCCCATCTGTATTGGTGGGTAAAGGCAACCGTGCAGCCAACCGGCGGTGGCTCTCAGACCGTCACCTCCACCGCTACCCACTTCCGCCTGGACAGTACCCCCCCCACTTCCCAGGTCAACGCTGTCTACCAATTGCCAGACAGGCCCGGCTACTTCATTCACTGGTCGGGTACGGACGAGATTGCGGGCATTATCCATTACTTTGTGGAGTACCGGCCACAGGGCAGCAGCGATTGGACAATCTTTGTCGGATTGCCCCCGTTAGCCACTACCACTCACTTCTTGCCGCCGGACAGCAAGGTGTATGAATTCCGCAGCCGGGCCATAGACGCGGCCGGCAACGCCGAACCGGCGCACCCCACCGCCGACATCTCTACCGATCAGGCAATTTTGCTCACCCATGCTATAATGCTGCCCGTTATTCAACGGTAAGAGAGAGTAGAGATTGGAGATTGGAGATTCACTCAATCTCTAATCTCTAATCTCCAAATCTCCTCAGAGGAATTGGAGAAAATGACGGACATTCAGCAAATAGATGTGTTAATTGTGGGTACGGGGCCATCGGGAACATCCACCGCGCTGCATCTCATTGAGCAAGACCCGGCCTGGGCCGGCCGTATCGTCATGGTAGACAAGGCGGTGCATCCCCGTGACAAACTGTGCGGCGGCGGCATTACGCACATGGGGCTAAACACGCTGGCGCGGTTAGGGCTGGAACTGGAACCGCAGAGTTTTGATGTGCGTGAAGTACGGCTGCTGTACGAAGATGTATCCTATTCCTTCTTTGGCAACCCGGTTTTCCGCATCATCCGGCGGGCGGAGTTTGACCATTGGCTGCTGCAAACGGCCGTAGCCCGCGGCGTCACCGTTTACCAGGGCGAAGCGGTCACGGACATCATCCCCCATGACGACTATGTACAGGTGGTGACGGAAAACCACACCTTTCAGGCGCGGGTGGTGGTGGCGGCCGATGGCTCGCGCAGTTTTGTGCGGCGGCGGCTGAAATGGGACGATGATTCACGGGTGGCCCGGCTGATTGAAGTGCTGACGCCCGAAGATGCCCGCACCCAACCGGAATTCCGGGATGGCGTGGCGATTTTTGATTTTACCCCCATGACCAGCCACCAGTTACAGGGCTATTACTGGGATTTCCCCAGTTTTGTGCAGGGTAAACCATACATGAATCGGGGCGTGTTCGACAGCCGCGCCCGCCCGGAACGGCCCAAGGCTGACCTGCCGCAAACGCTGCGCGACGAAATGGCCGAACGCAACCGCAATCTGGATGACTTTGAGATCAAAGGGCACCCCATTCGCTGGTGGTCGAAAGACGGCCGTTTCGCCATCCCCCGCGTCATTCTGGTGGGCGACGCCGCCGGGGCTGACCCACTCATGGGCGAGGGCATCGCGTTTGCGTTGGGATATGGCGTGGTGGGCGCCCAGGCGATTGCCGATGCCTTTAGCCGCGCCGACTTTTCGTTTGCCACCTATCGTGAAATGGTGCTGGCCGACCCCTTGTTTAAGCAGTTAGAAATTCGCACCAAACTGGCCCGTTTTGCTTACATGCTGCGTTATCCCTGGCTGTTTCGCCTGGGCTGGCAGGCCGCGCGGCTGGTCATTCGCTTCACCCGCTGGCGCGACCCGAATTATGTGCCGGTGATTCCGCCGTCGGCGTCGTTGTCCGTCGCCCGAAATCCGTAGTTTGTGAACCGTAATCCGTGAACCGTAATCCGATGTCGGATTACCGATTACGGATTACGAGTTACGAATTACGAACTACGTCCGCCGCGGCCGGCCATACAGCCACCAGTATTCCGCCTGGGGGTATGCCTTTTCCCAGGCGGGCGGCCAGACAAATTCGCCCGGCTGCCAATAGGGGCGCAGTCCGGCATCCAGCATTTCCAGATTAGGCACAGCGCCTGCTTCCAGTTCATAGGGTGCTGTTTGCAGAAAATGAACCAGCGCGGCGGCCATGACACGGTTTTCTACGGCCGTTTCATAATTCACCGCCGCTACTGCCCGCTCCCGCTGCACATCGTTCAGATAAGTCCCCCATTGGCGGGCGCGCACCCCCAACTCTTCGTGGGCGCGTTGTTCGGTGCGCACCACCTTTTCGGCTAAAGCTGCCTGAAATTGGTGAACGGCCGTATCCCACTTTTCTCGCTCCGCCTCATTTAACATGTCGGCCAGGTATTGCAGCCGGTGCTGGCGCATCAGATAACCACCCAGCGTCAGCCGGGGCATATCGCCATGCACCATCGGCCAATATAGCACATCGCTTTTCAGGTAATCATCCATTTCGGCCGCCATCGCCGCCAGAACATCTAAATCTTCATGGACAATATCTACCGTTGGAGACATGTGGTACCTCCTTCAAAATTATGAATTATGAAGGATGAATGATGAATTCCATCCCTCAGCGCCGGTGTCAAAACTCCCATTTTGCGCTACGATTACCTGGATTATAACAATTTTGAGGTGGTAAAAGGATTGTCAAATGTCATTATTTCGTCACACCGCCCTGGTGATCGTGTTGTTGATTTTGGCCGGTCTTGGCCGTCCGGCTTATGCCCAACTGCCCACACCCACCATTGAAACCCTGGCTGTGGATTTATGGCCGGATTATGACCGCACGGCCGTGTTGGTGCTGCTCACCGGCACATTGCCGGCGACAGCCATGCTGCCCGCCACCGTCACCATTCCCCTGCCGCCGGAAGCCGAACTGCACGCCGTGGCCCGCATTACCAGTGACAATGTAATGACCGATGATGTGCAGTACACCGCCAGCGAGGACGGCGTGACGTTTGTGACTTCGGATCAACGCTTTCGGGTGGAATACTATATGCCGTATACCACAGCAGGCAGTCAGCACTCCTTTGAATTTTCCTGGCTGGCAGATGTGGCGGTTAATGAGATAGACGTGGTGGTGCAGCAGCCTGCTGCCGCCAGCAACATGCGCACCCAACCGGCTGCCATCTCCAGCAGCACCAACAGCCGGGATGGCCTTACCTACTATGTGCTGCCGATAACGGCCGTGCCCGCCGGGCAGCCCTACAGCGTGCAGGTGGAGTACACCATGAACCAGCCAACCTTGAGCGTGGAAATGATCACCCCCGCCGCCAATACAGACACCTCAGCAGCGACCACACCGGCAACGGGCGATGGCCCGAACTGGCCGCTGCTGTTGGCTGCTGCCGGGGGCATCCTCATTCTCATGGCCATTGTGTGGCAGGCAGCCAGCCTGCGCCAACAGCACAAACGGCCGCGCAAAACGCCGCCACAGCGCACCCCGCCCGCGCCCAAAACGGCCGTAAAAGCGGTTCAGTTTTGCCATGAGTGTGGCGCTCCCGTGGGGCCAGAGGATAAGTTTTGCCGGGAATGTGGCACGGCCGTGAAAAACCGCTGACGTAGGCACGTGGCTCTGCTACGTACCTACGTCTTATCTGACCGAAGTTGCCACAGTTTCAGCGCCAGATTCAGCCCCAACCGCATATTCGCCTGGTTTAGATCGTGCCCGGTGAGTTCCTGAATGCGCTCTAAGCGGTACAGCAGCGTGTTGCGATGCACAAAGAGGGATTCGGCCGTCTGGCTGATGTTGCCATGATGGTTAAAGTAAGCGTCAATGGTCTGCACCAGGGCGCTGTTGTGACGTTCATCATATTCGATCAGCGGACCGATGACTTGCCGCGTGAAGGCGCGCACCGCCGGTACATCTTCCAACTGCCCTAGCAGCCGGTACACGCCCAGGCTGCCAAATTCCACCACCTCATCCTGAATTTGCAGCCGCTCGCTGAGCTGCATGGCTTGTAACGCTTCGTTGTAAATGCGCGGCCAATCAGCCAGCGAAGTGGCCGGACCGCTCATGCCGGCCACAATGCTTTCTTTGGGAAATTCGGTGCGCACCTGCTCCAAAATGCGCCGCCCCAGTTCGTGGGCGGAGTCCATATCATTTTCGGCGCGCAGTTCTTGAAAGATGCAAATATGCACACCGCCGTAAATGTGGACAAGGGCCGCACGGCCGTGTGTGGAGAGTGCCCAGTTCACGGCCGTTTCCAACCGGCGCAGCGAAGGCGCATCTTTCCGCACCCAGGCAAAGGTCATGGCCGCGTGGGGTGTACTCGTCTCATGATCCAGGCGGCTGGCCAGCCGTTCAATTTCCCGCTGGGGCAGCGTACCCGCCAGCAGCCCTTCCAGGAAGTCGCCACGCAGCGCCTTTTTAGCCTCACTCACGGCTTTGGCCTTGGCCATTTCCAGCGCAAAGGCGGCTGCGCCATGTTCCACCGCCTGCTCATCCAGCAAGTCCAATTCATCCGCCAGACCGATCACCGATAGATACCCCCGCGCCCGGTCGCCGGAAATAATGGGGCTGACCAGCCGGCCGATATTTTCGATGGGCAAAATTTGCTGCCAGTGGCTCTGGCGGGCGCGGGCAGCAGCTTTGCGGTTGCGTAAAACGGCGGGCAGTTCTTCCCGCTGTGTCAGCTCCTCAACAATTTTTTCCACATCCAGCGTGTTGGAACTGGGCACACTAATCGCCTTAATTTCCAGCCGTTTGTCTTGCACCACCACAATTTTACCGGTGAGTTTGGCAATCACATCGGTCATGGCCGGAATGCCCTGCTCCTCGCGGGACATTTCTGACAGGGTGCGGTAAAGCTGTAAGCCGCGCTCGGTGGTGGCGGCGTAGCGGTCTACCAACAAGGCAGCGATGGCGCGGTTGGCTTCGCGGATAGATGTTTCTGGCGGGGCGACCAACAGCGGTATGTCTAACCGGGTGGCTTCAACGGCCGTTTGTTCAGACACGGCTTGAAACAACAAAATACCGGCCACGTCCAGTTCCGCCAGCGCCTGTAATTTGGGGATAAACAGTTTATCGGTGAGGCGCTCTTGCAAGGCGGGCGGCAAGATGATCAGGTCGTGCGTCTGGGCTTGCAAGGGCAAATTGTCCCAGGAAGTGAGAACAACCACCCAATCCACTTTGCGGCGGGCAGGGTCTTTCCCGGCAACGACGGCCGTTTGCAGCGGCAGCGCCAGCCGCAGCACATCACTTATATTCACTTCACCATGTGAAGGTTGGTTGCTCATATTGGTTATTAGAGATTAGAGATTGGCGATTGGAGATCACTGTCAATCCCTAATCGCCAACCTCTGATCTCTATTGTTATTCACCGGCAGCCGGACAATAAACGTGGCCCCTTCTCCGGGGGCGCTCACTACGTTAATTTCACCGCCATGTTGTTCAATGATGCGGTGGCTGGTAGCCAGCCCCAGGCCGGTGCCTTTACCGGGGTCTTTGGTAGTATAAAACGGTTCAAAAATATGAGCCAGTTCTGCCGCCGTCATTCCTTTGCCATTGTCGCGGAATAACACCTGCACATAATTGGGATCGGGCGCCAGCCGGGTGGTTATTTCAATCTGGCGGTTTTGAGGTAATTGTTGCAGGGCGTCACGGGCGTTGATGATCAGGTTGAGCCAGACACTTTTCAGATGCTCCCAACTGGCGATGACGCGCGGCAGATCGTCGGCCATATTTTGTATTACCTGGGTATCGGCCGTAAGAAGTTGGTATTGCACCAGCGCCAATGTCTGGCGAATAGATTTGTTGATGTCGTCGGGAGTAAAGTCATACTGTTCTTGCCGGGCAAAGTCTAATAGACCCCGCACGACCCTGGTTGCCCGCTCCCCAGCCTGCTGTATCAGGTCTACCGATTCGTAATTATCATCATCCACCGGGATGGTCAATTTGAGGATTTCGGCGTTGGCGTTGATGGCGGTGAGAGGATTGTTGATTTCATGGGCCACGCCGGCAGCCAATTGGCCGATGGCAGCCAGTTTGCCCGCTTGCAGCAGGGAGCTTTCCAGCCGCCGTTCTTCGGTGCGGTCTTGCCAGACGATGACGGCGCGGGCGGTACTGGCCTGTTTGCCGGGGATGGGGTAGGCATTGACGTCCCATTCGCGGGGCAGGTGGTCTTCGCCTTTATAGTTGACCGTCCAGTGACAGGCTTCTTTTTCGCTGAGGGTGTGGGCCATGAGGCAATGGGGGCAGGGGGTGGCACGGCCGTAAAACGCTTCATAACATACCCGCCCCACCAGTTCATCCAGGGTGACGTGCAGTTCATCTATCTTGCTCTTGTTTACTGCCACCAGTTCCCACGCATCGTTGATGGTGTAAATGGGGTTGGGGATGCCGTCAATGAGCGCCTGCAAGGTATTACGGTTTTCCAGCAGTTCTTGTTGGCGCTGGCGGATGCGCTGGAAAAGCCAGGCGTTTTCCACCGCTTCGCTGACGGAACTGGCCAGCGAGTTAAAGATGTCCAGGTCAAAGTCAGAAAAACGGCCGTCAAGCTTGTTATACCCACACATGACGCCCACGGCCCGCCCACGCACCAACAGCGGGGCGATGATAAGCGACTGTACGTCATAGTTGGGTGGGGCGTCGGTGGTGGGTTGGTAACGGCCGTCGGTGAGCGCATGGTTCAGGTAAACGGCCGTTTGTTCGGTAAAAGCCAACCCCATCATGCCCTCATCTGTGGGAATGGAGGGCAGCGCCGTCACCGGCACATCCCCATCCTGGTTGCGCAAATTTTTATAGCGCAGTTTGCCCCCTTCCAACAGCAGCACGGTGGCCAATTCCACTTCTACCAGGGTACGCATGCCTCCAACGGCCGTTTCCAAAATCTCCGCCTGCTCCAGCTTGGCCGCCACTGTTTGCGCCAGCCGATTCAACCCGGCCAACTGCTGCCCCTGTCGCTGCAACTGCTTTTCCAACTGCTGTGTGCGCAAAATCGTCTTCACCCGTGCCAGCAGTTCTTGGGGGCGGTATGGTTTGGTGATGTAATCATCCGCCCCTGCCGTCAGGGCTTCCACTTTTTCACTGCTGCCGGCAGCCGCCGTCAGCAGCACCACCCGCGTATAGCGCAGGTCGGGGTGTTCCCGAATCCACGTCAGCACATCCAACCCAGACAGGTTGGGCATCCGCATATCCAGCAATACCAGGTCAATTTCCGTCTGATTTTGTACGGTGGATTCCAAAAATGAAATTGCCTGTTCCCCATCGCTGGTAATGGAGACGTCAAAACCTTCTTTCTTAATCAGGTAATCGGCCAGCGACTCGGCAATCTCTGGCTCATCATCCACAATGAGCAGATGGGAGGGAGGTGGGTTGATTTCTGAGATGGGGGGAGTGGCTGACATCGAGATTGGAGATTGGAGATTGGAGATTGGAGATTGACTCTCCAATCTCCAATCTCTAATTCTCTTCTGGCGTTGTGGTAAACGTATACCCATGCCCCTGCACGGTAAGAATATAGCGTGGTTCGTTGGGGATGGGTTCAATTTTTTCACGCAGGTTTTTGATGTGGGCGCGCACCAGTTCGGGGCTGCCGGTGTCGCGGGGATAGTCCCATACATCTTGTAAAAGCTGCTGGCTGTTGAATACCTGGTCGGCATGGCTCATCAGGTGATAGAGCAGGTCAAACTGCACATTGGTCAGCAAGGCCACGCCATGAGGGGTAGTCACTTTGAAGCTGCGTGTATCCAGCACAGCCTGCCCGGCAACCACTTCTACCGGTGGCGTCACAACTTCGGTCTTGGGCTGAATGCGGCGCATAATGGCGCGCACACGCAGTTGCAGTTCTTCCATGTTGAATGGTTTCACCAGGTAATCGTCGGCGCCAGCGCGGAATCCCTCAATTTTGTCTTCGTCTTTGGCTTTGGCGGTGAGGAACAACACCGGAATTTCTTTCAACAACGGGTCGCCGCGCACCTGCCGGCACACCTGGTAGCCATCCATGCCGGGCATCATAATATCCAGAATGAACAGGTCCGGGGGGTGGCGGTGGGCCAGTTGTAACCCTTCGGTGCCACTGTTTGCCACCATGACGGTGTGGTCGTAAGTTTTCAGGACACGCTGCAAGGTGCGAGACACCAGTTCATCGTCATCTATAACCAGAATGGTAGCCATTAGGAACTCCTCTGTGCTGATAAGTAGTGATAAAGGGTGCGGTTTGCTTTATGTGAACCTGCCTGCGTAGTATAACAGATTTTTTCGGATTGTGGGGGGGAATGGGGATGATGACCTTTTGCCCAATACGCATCCTATCGGCTTGATGTTACACTATGGGCAAACAACTTCGTAACCCTCCCAGGGCAGGTAATAGAAAATGTATTGGAGCAATGGTATGTGGCAAAAATGGCGCACCGGCAAAACAGGGGGCGGTTCGGGAGCGCCAGCCATCAAGTTTTGGGAAGTTTTGAACACGGTGGCTACCGCGTTGCAGCGGGCCGCTCATTCCGAAACGGCCGTCTACGAGGCGTTCCGGGAACAGATGACGGCTCTGAATCTGCAAGGCAGTATTAACTGGTTTGACGAGACATATACCACGCTAACCATTGCATCCGTAGTGTTTTCACCTCGCCTGATGCGGGTGTTGCACAGGTTTGAAAAAATGGCGGGGCAAACGGCCGTTGGCTTTCAACTACCGGTTACCGTGTTAGAAGAGCAGCGCGCCGTTATTGAAGGCCACACGGCCGTGTTTGTGCCCGATAACACCTCCTTGCTAGAAGCATTGGCCTCGCAGCGGGTACGGCCGTTTTTGCAACAGTTTTTGCGCACCTTTGGGGGAATGCCAGGGGTGTTGGCGCCCCTGTATATGGATAACCGGGTGCGTGGCCTTCTCTACCTGACAGACCGGAGCATGACAGCCGATGATTGTACGGCCGTGACCGCCCTGGCCAACCACCTGTCCGTTGCCATTGAAAACGCCCGCCTTTTTCAACAAACCCGCGCCAATGAAGAAAAGATGCGCCTGCTGACGGAAAACGTGCCCGGCGTTATTTACCAGTGCGTCAACAACTACACATTTGACATGCTTTACCTGAATGACGCCATTGAAACCCTGACCGGCTACCCCAAAGAACAGTTTCTCAGCGGTGAACTCAGCTTTCGGGACCTCTATCATCCCGATGACACTTCTCTCATTCAGCCGGAACGGGAAGAGCAGGCAAAGGACGGTATGTTTCACATCACGTACCGGCTGCGGCATCGTAATGGCGGCTGGCGGTGGGTCGAAGAGTTTGGCAAAGGGGTTTTCAACGAAGCGGGCAAAATGTTGTTTCTGGAAGGTAGCATTATTGATGTTACCGAACGCAAACAGGCGGAAGCGGTGCAGTTGGCCCTTTACCGTATTGCCACCGTAGCCAACGCCGATCTGAGCCTGGAGCAACTTTATCAGGCGATCCATGCCATTTTGGGCGACCTGATGGATGTGCGCAATTTTTTCATTGCCCTGGTTATGGAACCATCCGGGCTGCTGGATTTGCCCTATTTTGTGGATGAAGCTGACGAATATGATGGCGGACTGTTTGACGGCCGTGGCGGGCTGACGGCTTATGTAATCGAAACGGAACAACCTCAATTGTTAACTCGGCCCGAACTCACCTACCTGATTGAGCAACAAAAGCTGCGCCTCATTGGCGCCATGCCGGAAGTATGGCTGGGAGCGCCGCTGCAAACACAGGGCCGGGTGTTTGGGGCCATTGCGGTGCAAAGTTACCATGATGCGCAGGCCTATACCGACCGGGAAAAACAATTGCTGTTTTTTGTTTCCGGGCAGGTGGCCACGGCCATTGACCGCAAACGGTCTGAAGACCAACTGCGGGCCATGGCCGCAGAAATTGTCAGACAGGCCCGAATTTTTGAAGAAGTGCTGTCTACCACGCCGGATCAATTTGTGGTGTATGACCGTGACGGCCGTATCACCTTTGCCAGCCCATCCATGCTGCAAGCGTTGCACCTGTCAGCGACCGATGTATTGGGTAAAACAATGGCGGAATTGGCGTTTTTGCCACCGGAAATCATTGCCCAGATAGAGGGCGATCGCGCAGAGATTTTCCGTAACGGTCAGCCTCTCCAGGGGGAAGTGCAAATGATGGGTAGCCAGGGCGCGCGCGACGTAGAGTATATTTTATCACCGGTAAAAGACGAGCAAGAGATGGTAACGGCCGTTGTCTCCGCCGCCAGAGATATTACCCAACGCAATAAAACCAAAGCCGCCCTACACCACGCTCAAAAAATGGAAAGCCTGGCCATTCTGGCCGGCGGCGTTGCCCATGATTTCAACAACCTCCTGGTGGGCATCCTGTCCCAAACATCGCTGGCTGTGGCCAAATTACCACCAGACAGCCCGGCTGTACTCCACATTCAAAAAGCTATACAAACCGCCGAACGAGCCGCCGCCCTTACCAAACAAATGCTGGCGTATTCTGGTCATGGGCAGTTTACGGCCGTACCCATCAACCTGAACCATCTCATCCAGGAAAATCTTCACCTTCTGCAGGCGACCATCAGTTCACACCTGCACCTACAACTCGATCTGGCGCCCACGCTGCCCCTGATCGAAGGCGATCCCGGTCAGATACAACAACTACTACTGAACCTGGGGCTGAACAGCAGCGAATCCATTGGCAGCCATGAGGGGACGCTCCGGCTGGCAACGGCCGTGCGCCCCATTACCGCCGCTGATGAAGTGTATTGGCAAACCACCAACATGCCCCTGCCGCCGGGTGACTACGTCTGCCTCACCGTGGCCGACAACGGCGAGGGCATGAGCCAACAAACCCTGGCGCGTCTATTTGAACCCTTTTTTACCACCCGGTTCACCGGGCGCGGGTTGGGGCTGGCGGCGGTGTTGGGCATTGTGATTGGGCACCAGGGCGGGCTGCGGGTGGTCAGCGCCCCCGGCGCCGGTGCTACGTTTGAACTGTTATTTCCGGTCAGTCAGGTGGACATGCATACGGCCGTGCCCCCAACCCCCACACCCACATACCCAGGCATGGTGCTGGTGGTAGACGACGAACCGGCCGTCTGTGACACGGTGGTAGATATTTTGGAGTTAGAGCATATTCAGACGGTCACGGCCGTAGATGGCGCCAGCGGCATTGCCGCTTACCGGCATTACCAGGGCCAGATAGGGTTAGTCATATTAGACCTGACCCTGCCCGACCTGCGCGGCGAAGAAGTATTCAATCAGCTCAAAGCCATAGACCCACACGTGCAAGTCATTCTCTCCTCCGGTTATAACGAAATGGAAGCCCTACGTGGTTTTAACGGCGACCTGGTCGCCTTCCTGCAAAAACCCTATGCTCTGGAAGACCTGGTAAAAATGGTTCGCCAACATTTACCCACCACCCCACCTGACAGGTAGTGTCAGGCAAGGGGCTGTACGGAATTTATCAACCGCCCCCTGCCTGGCACTGCCCATCTCTGTACACTTTTGCCAAACAAGACCACTTTCCTTTCTGTTAACTTAACCGATGAGAATCCCTGACCAATCTCCTATACTTCTCCATGACTTGTGCTGAAATGCGCGGTTCAGTGGGAAATAGTGGGAATCAAAGAGGGCAATGGCAAACCATTGCCCTCTTTGGCTTTTAGCGGGAGCCAAAAGCCCAACGTTTTAACCTCTTTACATCCGAAAATTCCATGTTATAGTGTTCGGGCTGTAGTAATGGAACCATAACCAACCGGATCAGTAACTATCGGGGCGCCAACTAAACGGGGGTGCGTCCCATCGGGACAGGAATGCCCTACGCCCTTCAGTAACATCGAGTAAAAGTAGCACATTGCCTGCAAATCAATCGCTATCTGAGAGCAACCTCTTATATTGCAAAGCCCATGTAACCAGCCATCTTAATTTTGGTTTGTTTCAATTCTGTCAATGCCAGTTGCCCTGGTTTTTGGCAGTGTATTGGCCAGGGACGTTTGAGATCCTCTGGTTTTAACTATTTCATTCACTGTAGGAGACAAATTTAGCATGAAAAAGAAAGTGACATTAGGTTTTGCCGTATTATGTCTGGCGCTCATTGTGAGTTTAACCAGCACCGCAGCCGCCCGGTCAACCCAGATGCCAATGGACAATCAGGGAAACCCCACATCGTCAGTCCGTCATCCAGGAGACGTTTCCTTTTTAACCGGCCCCAACACGGGCAATCCCCTTGATATTGTGCAATCATATATCTATAGTCACCAGGCCGAGATGGGCCTGAGCGCGGCCGACCTGGCCGATGTGGTCATAACCGACCAATACACCGATGCCGACACGGCCACAACGCACATCTATATGCGCCAACGGTATGATGGCAAAGAGGTGTTCAACGGCAATCTCAGCGCCCATGTGGCCAAAGACGGCGCGATTATCAACCTGTACAGCGACTTTGTCAGCGACCTGGCAGGCGCCGTAAACAGCCGCAGCGCCGTGTTGAGCGTCGAGCAAGCGGCGGCGGCAGCCATCGCCGCTGTGGGACTGAGTCCAGACCAACCAATCACGGTACTCAAAACAAGTGACAGCGCCGACAGCCAGACCTGGCTGAGTGACGGCGGGGTATCGGCCATGGCTATCCCCGGCCGGCTGGTATATTTTCAGATGGATACTGAACTGCGGCTGGCCTGGGAACTGCAAATAGAGACGCTGGATGCCCAGAATTATTGGGTGCTGCTGATAGATGCCAGCAACGGCCGTGTGCTGCACCAGATGAACCTGGTCATCCACGATCACTTTGGCGAGCTAGATAGCCATGCCATGAGCGAAGGTCCCATTGGCGGCGTCCACGAAGAAACCAGCGCCCACGCGGCCGCCAGCGTCCAGCGCCAGAATGCAGCCCCACCCAATTCCTACGAAGTTTTTGCCATGCCCAGCGAATACCCCGATGATGGGCCGCGCGTCATCGTTAGCAATCCGGCCCATGCCATAGCTTCACCCTTTGGCTGGCACGATACAAATGGTGCAGCCGGGGCAGAATTCACCATCACGCGCGGCAACAACGTCAGCGCCTACCAGGATCAGGATAACGATGGCACCCCAGAGGCAGGTGAACAGCCCGATGGGGGGGCCACCCTGGACTTCACCGGCGCGTTGGTGCCGCTAGACCTGACCCAGGACCCCCTGAATTACGTGAATGCGGCCATCGTCAACCTGTTCTACTGGAACAACATCGTCCACGATGTGTTCTACGTGCATGGTTTCACTGAGCCAGCAGGCAACTTCCAGGTTAATAACTACGGCCGTGGCGGTCTGGGCAACGACGATGTCCGCGCCGAAGGGCAAGACGGCGGCGGCACAAACAACGCCAACTTCCTGACCCCCGCCGACGGGTCACGTCCCCGCATGCAAATGTACCTGTGGACGCAGACGACGCCGCGCCGCGATGGCGACCTGGAGAACAGCATCATTGTCCATGAGTATGGTCATGGCATCTCCAACCGGCTGACCGGCGGCCCCGCTAATGTGAGCTGCCTGGGCAATTCGGAGCAGATGGGCGAAGGGTGGAGCGACTGGCTGGCCCTGGTGCTGACGGCCAAATCTACCGATACCGGGCCGACCTCACGGGGCATTGGCACTTACGTCCTGGGGCAGCCCGTGACCGGGCAAGGCATCCGGCCGGCGCCTTACTCCACCGACTTTGCCCAGAACAATTACACTTATGCCAACCTGCCCGGTATGGCCGTTCCTCACGGGGTGGGTTTTATCTGGGGCACGATGACCTGGGACATGTATTGGAACCTGGTGGATAAACACGGTTTTAACAGTGATTTCTACGGAGACTGGAACACCGGTGGTAATAACCTGGCCATCCGGTTGATATTGGACGGGATGAAATTACAGCCTTGCAGCCCCGGTTTTGTAGACGGCCGTAACGCCATCCTGCAAGCAGACGTGATCCTGACCGGCGGCGCTAACCAATGCGCCATCTGGGACGCATTTGCCGGGCGCGGGTTGGGCTTTAGCGCCAGCCAGGGCAGCAGCAACAACATCAATGATGGCACACCGGCCTTCGATATGCCGCCAAGCTGCGACTTCCTGGAGGCAACACCAACCACACAGGATATCTGCGCCGGTCAGAATGCCGTTTACAATATCTCTGTGGGCCTGGCTTTCAACACCGGCGTGGCCATGAGCGCCACCGGCAACCCCGCGCCATCCACCGTTTCCTTTAGCCCCAACCCGGTCAATGCGATTCCCGGCAGCACCACCTTGACCATCGGCAACACTGCCAGCGCCGCCCCTGGGAACTACACAATTACAGTCACCGGTAACGACGGCGTTACTTCTGGTGATTTGGGTGTCGGGCTGAATGTTGTAAACAGCACGCCGCCAGCGCCAACGCTGGCGTCGCCCCCCAACGGCGCTTTGGGCATGAGTACAAACGTTCAGCTTAGTTGGAACGCCATCCCTGCTGCCATTGGTTACACCGTAGAAGTAGCTACGGATACAGGTTTTACCAATATCGTCTATAGCAATGACGTTGTGGGAACGAGCGATACCGTAACCGGCCTGTCTGTTTTGACCCAGTATTTCTGGCGGGTGCGGGCGACCAACCCCTGTGGTGCGGGTACAAACTCCCCTGTCTGGGTATTTGTCACTGCTGCACAATACTGCCAGACGGGCGCCATCAGCATCCCCTCTAGTGGCGTGGCCACGCCCTATCCATCAAACATCGTAGTTAGTGGCGCCGGTAATACGGTGATGGATGTGGACGTGCAGTTAACGGGCTTAAGCCATACCTGGCCTGATGACATTGACATCTTGCTGGTTGGGCCACAGGGGCAAAATCTGATTATCCTGTCCGACGCCGGTGGTTCGGCCGATATTGTGAACACCGAGATCATTTTCGATGACAGCGCAGCCGGAACGGTACCGGATAATGGGCCGCTGGTAACCGGCAGCTACCGGCCAACCAACTACGAGGTCGGTGATACCTTCCCGGCCCCGGCGCCGGTAGCCTCAGCGGCGACGACGCTGTCCACCTTCAACGGCACAGACCCCAACGGCACGTGGAGCCTGTACGTGGTTGATGACACCGGCGGCGACAGCGGCAGCATTGGCAGCGGGTGGTGTTTGCAGATAGCCTCGAACCCTGACAACAGCCCGCCGGCCACCGCTGCTCCCAGCATCACCACGCCGATCAATGAAAATGGCATGGCTGCCGTAAACGGCACAATCGTTGACCCGGATGCCGGTGATACCTTTACCCTGACGATCTTGTGGGATGATGGTTCGCTGCCGGAGGTGTTTAATTATGCAGCGGCGCCGACTGTATTTAACCACAGTCACCAATATCTGGACAATGGTGCGTATACGGTTGGCTTGCTGCTGCAAGACAGCGCCGGTAATCCGTATTATGAGTCGTTAAACCTGGTGGTAAATAATGTGGCCCCCGCTGTTAATGCCGGGCCAGATAGAACAGTGGTTGTGAACACGGCCGTTACCTTCAACGGCGCTTTTACCGACCCCGGCACACTGGATACCCATATCATCGAATGGAACTTTGGTGATGGCCACACCGCCAGCGGCACGTTGACGCCCAACCACACCTACACGGCCGTCGGTCTCTATCCGGTGACGCTGACCATCACTGACAATGACGGTGGCACGGACACCGATGAACTGATGGTACAGGTAGTTGAGACGTATAACATTTATCTACCTGTGGTTCTGAAACCATAAACCGCAAGGGGTGGTTTGTTACAAACCACCCCTTTTTTCTTCTTTGTACTCGTGTACCCAGAATGCCAGGATGAGAACACCAATTCCCATCAGCACCCCCGCGGCTACGCCATTGGCGCTAAATCCCCAGGCGGCAAATAGCTGCGGCCCCAACCAGGCCCCCAGCACCCGCCCCAAGGCCATCGCCGCAATGACGGCCGACAGCACCACCGCCCGCGCCGACGGCACCAACTCCGTCATCAGCGGCACACTGCCCACAATGGCCATTTCAAACAGGAAAAAAACGGCAAAATAAGAGACCTGCGCCAGCGGCAGCGTGACGCTAACAAAGGGCAGCAGCAGCATGGCCAGGGCATTCAACAGGCCGGTGGAAATGACGATGGGCCGCTTGCCAAAACGATCCACCGCCCAACCGGTACTCAATTCGCCGGTGGCTTCAGCCAGACCAATGACCCCAGCCGAAAAACCAAGCGCCACCAGCCCCAGGCCAAAGGTGCTTTCCATCCAATCGCCAAAGACAATGAGCAGCGTTTCGCTGGCGGTCATGGTCAGGGTGATGTAGGCCATCGCCGCCCAGATAACGCGGTGGCGGTGGATGACGCTGGCTGTTTGCCGCAGTGTGACGGCGCCCCCGGCGGCGGGCGCATGGGTGCGGGTGATGCTGCGCCAGACAACTACGGCAGCCAATACACCCAACACCCCCAACCAGAAAAACGGGGCGCGCCAGCCCTGGCGAACAATGGTCAGGCTGAGTAGCGGCCCGCCGATCAGCAGCGCCCCGGCCCAGGCCAACTCGGTGACGGAGATCGCTTTGCCTCGCTGCGCATAGGGCACTCGTTCGCTGATGTACGATTGCATAGCCGGGTCGTAAATGATTTTGGCCACGGAGATGAGCATGAGGGTGATGCCCAGGGCCAGGTAGGTGGGCCAGAAAACGACTACCAGGCAGCCGGCCCCAAACAGGAGCATGGAGAAGGTGAGTATGGGCACACGGCCGTACCGCTCCGATAGGGGGCTGAACAGGGGGCTGAGAAAGCCGGCAAAACTGCGAATAACAATAAGCTGGTAAATGGCTTCGATGGGTACCCCCAGGCCGCGCGCAAAAGCGGGTGCAAAGGGGTATACCATGCGCAGCCCGGTGTTCAATAAGAGCCGGGCCAGAGCCATAACGCCTAACTGTGCCAGAAGTTTGGTGCGAGGTGATTGAGACATGGAGGGGAAGTGTAGCGGAGCGGTGATAAGTGGCAAGTGATCAAGTGATCACTTGCTCACCCGTCACTGTTTCTGAGGAATGGGTAATAGGAAGTTGCCGGGGCACGGCCGTTGCCATACATTTTGCCTATGCGCCCGGATATTGCCGAATTTGCCGATAAAGTTGCCCTGCACGCCATGAACCGGCGTATTCCGGCGTCGCTGGAACAGTCATACCAGACGGCGCTCTCTTTTGAGGCGGTGCTGGCGGGCACGGGGGTGAATGGGGTGAAAACGGATATTACCCAACTGGCGGCCCCCGGCGTCCACCCCATCTGGCTCTATACCCCTGACGGTGAAATTGAATGTCGCGTCAAAGTGCATCTGGCGGCCGACCCGGCCGCGCCGCTGCTCATTTACCATCATGGGTTGGGTGAGTATCCGTATGATAGTTCCTGGCGGCGGCTGTTTGGCAACGGCCGTGCCGCCCTCCTGCCACCCATGCACCGGGTCCTCATTCAAGCCCCATTCCACGCCAACTGGCGCGACCCCCTGGATAAGGGTTTCCAATCGCTGCAAAGTATTTACCAGATGTTGGCCGGTTCGCTGCGCGTTATGGAACTGGTACAAGATTTCTTCATCGGTCAGGGGGCGGCCTATACAGTGGTGGCGGGCGTCAGTTGGGGCGGCATTACCAGCCTGTTGTATGAAGGCGCGTTTCAGCGCAGCCGGGCGGTCATTCCCATGCTTTCCTCGCCCAACGTGGGGCAGGCGATATGGGATATTGCCGAACTGGTGGCCCGGCCGTTAACCATCTCACACAACGAATTATTGGCGCACCTGGACTTTACGGCTTATTACCACCGCATTGAGCAGGCGGACGTATTTCCGCTGCTGGGGACGCAAGATCTCTTTTTTCGTCAGGAACACCACGCGCCGCTGTTTGGGGCACGGCCGTTGCGCCTGGTGCCCGGCAGCCACATCTCCAACCTGTGGCAAATTAAACCCCTGCGTGATCATCTGTTTGGCGTGTTGTCAGAAGTTCAACTTTTTGGAAAAAAGTTGAACTTCTGACAACACGCTACTAATAGTTTGCTTATGAGCAATTCAGGTTGGGCTTAGATTCGGCGGTTATCATTCTCTGTGAAGTCGCCAAAAGAAGTGTTCACCCCCGGTTCTCCCTCCTGGCCGGGGGTGAACGCTTTTATGGGATAAAAAAAGCCCGGCTTTTCAAAAAAGCCGGGCTTTTACTTTACATAAACCCTCGGCACACGGGTGTTGATGTTGGTCAAAATCTCGTAAGGAATGGTGCCCGCCCAATCCGCCAATTCCTGGCAGGTGATAGCCACCCCCTCTGATTCGCCCAGCAAAATCACCTCGTCATTGTTGTAAGCGGAATCCCACTCAATGTTGACCATCAGTTGATCCATGCAAATGCGGCCAACCACCGGGTAACGACGGCCGTGAATAATCACCTCCGCCTGCCCCGACATCCGCCGAAAGTAACCGTCGCCATAGCCCACCGGTACCGTCACCACCCGCACCATATGGTCGCTCTGCCAGGCAGAGCCATAACTCACCGGATGGCCGGGCTGCACTACCTTGAAGTAAACCACGCGCGACTTCCAACTGAGACACGGCCGTACCGCCACCGTCCGCGCCACCTCCGGCGAGGGATACACGCCATACAGCAAAATGCCCGCCCGCACCATATCCAGATGGCTGCCCGGTAGCTGCAAAATACCGCCCGAATTCGCCATGTGCCGCAGGCGCGGCGGCGGCAATCCCCGCTCGGTGTAAAAGGCCAACACCTGCTCAAACCGGGCCAACTGCACCTGCGCCGAGGTCAGATCAGCCGCATCCGCATTGGCAAAGTGCGAATAAATGCCCTCCACATCACAATACTGGCAGTGCAGCGCCGCTTCCAGCAGCGCCGCCGCACTGTAATAATGCACCCCAATGCGTTCCATGCCGGTGTCAATTTTCAGGTGAACCCTGGCGCGCACACCCATTTGCTGCGCGGCCGTGTCAATTTGCTGCAATTTTTCCACCGAAGAAGCCGTCAGCGTCAGGTCATACTGCAAAAAGATGGGTATCTGGTTGCCGATGATGCCCCCCAACACCAGGATAGGCGTGGGGATACCGGCCTGGCGCAGCATAATCCCCTCCTCCAAAAAAGCAACGCCTAAATAAGGCGCATCCAGCGAAACCAGTTGGCGGGCAATCTCCACCAGCCCATGCCCGTAGGCGTTTGCCTTGAGGATGGGCAAGACGGCAGCGGGGGCCACTGCCTGCTGGATAGCCCGATAATTGCGTGTCAACTGCGTCAGGTTGATTTCCAGATAGGTGGGGCGGGCGATGTCGCCGTTGCTGATGGTGGGCTGGTTAATCATAGGCGGATGGCGTGACGAGTGACGTGTGATGCGTGAGGCGCCTCTGGTCACTCGTTACTCGTCACGCATCAACAATCCCCATAATCTCATCCAGCCGCGCCGTGACTTCATGCAGAGAAGGGTACACGGCATAGACGTGGCTGAAGTCTGCGCCGACGGTGTGGCCGTTGGGAATGGCAATGACCGTCATGCCCGCCGCTACCGCTGCCAGGCTGCCGGGGGCCGAATCTTCCAGCGCCAGGCAGTCGGCCGGGTCAATGCCCAATCGCGCCGCCGCCAGCAAATAGAGGTCGGGAGCCGGTTTGCCATGTGCTACCTCGTCGCCACAGGCGGTAGCGTACACCGACTCTGCCAGCCCTAGCTGCGCCAGGATTTCCTGCACATGGGGGCACCCGCTGGACGAGGCCACTGCCCAGGGGATATTCCGGGCGGCAATGGCCGCTTGCAGTTCCGCCAGGCCGGGCATCACGGGCACACCCTGCGCCCGGATGCGGGCATAAATGGCTGCCCGCTGCGCGATGATTTCTGGCACAGACAGGGGAATGGCAAACGCTTCACGAATGAGCGGGGCGCTGACGTCGGCGCGTAGGCCGATGATCTGGCTTTGCATGGCGTCGCTGATATGGCCGCCATACGGCCGTAAAAATTCATCCCACGCCTGCCGGGACAGCGGCTCGCTGTCTACCATCAACCCATCCATATCAAATACAATTGCGCGAAATTGTTTCAAAGTATCTCCTGTGAAAATTATGAATTATGAAGGATGAAGAATGATTTTTCATTCATTATTAGCGTAGGCTTTGGTGGGCTGCCGTCTGGGTTGTCTCTTTGTAATTGGGAGATTGGAGATTGGAGATTGAAAAATCACCCCTTTACCCCCACACCCCTCCACCTGCTCACCCTCTCACCTGCTCACCATCTTCCCCCTCCGCCTGCTCACCAATCCGGGCGCGCAGGGAGACGCGACCCAGTTGGATGAGGTCGCCATCGGCCAGAGGACGAGGGCTAAGGCCCAATCGTTCATGGTTCAGAAAAACGCCGTTTTCACTGCCTTCGTCTGTGAGCCAGTAACGGCCGTTACGCCAGCGTACCCGTGCATGAAGCGGCGAAATGGAACGGTCGGCCAGCGTAATTTGCCCCGCCATTTCCGCCCGGCCCACCGTCACTGTGTCAGACTCGATGGCAAATTCTTGCTTTACGGCGGCCGTTTCGTCCAACCACAGCAGCGTCAGTGGCAGAGGGGTTGTGGCGGCGCTGTCCTCGTTATCCGCCTGTGCCTGCTGCCAGGCTGCCCGGCGCCCGGCGCGCGCCGTTTCCAGCAGCACCCGCTCTCGATACCGTTTATAGGTGCGCAGCATCACCAGCACCAGCCCTAGCAGCCCCAGCCCCACCAGGACGGTCAGCAGGGTGTTTTGTGGCAAGGCGGCCAGTTCACTGGCGACCTGGGCAGCGGGCGGCGGGGTGGGCGAAGGGGCAGGGGTGGGCGTGGGCGGCAACGGCCGTTCCACCGCCACCGTCACAATCACCGGTTCAGACACGGCCGTGTAACCCAATTCATCCGTCACCGTTACCGCCAGTTCATACACGCCCACATCGGCATTCTGCACCGGCCACTCCAACAGCAACATGCCGGTTTCGTCTGGCTGCGGCGTGGTCAACTGGGGCTGCAACACGCCATTCACACGGAAGGTCACGTCGGTCAGGCGGCGGGCACGGCCGTCCGGCCAACTGATCTGCACCGGCACCGGCTGTATGGTGGGCTGTAACTCGGCCAGCGGCGTATCTTCGGCCGTACCCACCCGGCGAATAATGGAGCGGCCCAGGGCAATGGCGGCGGTGGGTGGTTCAATGGTCAGGTTCAGGTCGGTCACGGCCGTGGCCGTGCCCAGATTCACCGTCAGCGGATAGACGCCACTTTGCCGCAGCAGCGAGCGGTAGCTGATTTGCGGCCGGTTGCTCTCTTGCTGCCAGCGCAGAAAAATGGCGTCGGCCCGCTCCGGGCGGGGTGTGTGCTGGTGAAAGCCGCCGGTGGGCGCGGCCAGCGCCGAGGCATTGCCAATATCCACCAGGCTGGCTTCCGGCCCCAAAATGCCCACAAAGGCGGGCACATTGGCCGCCTGCGCTGCCGCCGTCAGCGCCGGGTAATCGAGAAACTCATTCAGGCGGCGGGCTTCACTCAGCAGGAAGATGGCCTGGTAACGGCCGTTGTCACCGATGTCGGCGGCGTGGGTGATGGCGTCCAGCAATTGCTGGTTTACCGGCCCCGCCTCGGCCAGATTTGGCGGTTCATACGCCGCCAGCGCGTTAATCACCTCTTCCGGCGTGGTGGCATCGCGCACCAGGAATTCACTGCGGGTATTGGTGCGATTGGGCACAATCACCGAGACACGATCCAGCCCGGACGGACTCATAAAACGGGTGGCGTAGCGACCGATGATCTCTTTCACCTCGTCCAGGCGGCTCACCTCGTCCCCATCCGTCATTAACAAGGTGGTATCGGCGTCTATGACAAACACGATGTCGCTGCCCACAGGCACGTAGCGCACGTCAAAGTCGCTGATGGGTACACCGTTTTCGCGCAGGCGCAGGTTGCCCAATTCGGCCGTCGTCAGCGGTGTACCGGCGGCATTCACGGCACGCATGTTCACGCGCACGGTGGGAAAGGCCGACGTATCCGGTTCACCCAACGCCAGGTCAACACCCTGCGCCCACACCGGCACGGCCGTGACCAACACCCAACACAACAAAACCAATACCAGCCCTTTTCTCATCTTACCCTGTCTGCCAAACATTTATATCGAAGCCCGACTTCGGACTACCGCTCACTGCTCACTGCTCACCGCTCACCGCTCACCGATTCCCCTCCGCCCATCATGCTTTATGTTTACTTTATGGGCGCGGTTTGATATTATACCAGCGCACGTACCAGGGAGCAGGGACAGTGAGAAAAAGGCGTGACAATGGGCAAATCGCAACGATCAATTATTAATTATCAATTGTCAACTATCAACTACCGGCCCCTTTTAGGGGTATTGCTATTGCTGCTGGTTTTGGGGGCGGCGCCGCTGCGGGCGCAAGATGCCCAACCGTCGCCGGTGGAACGGCTGACGATCACCGGTACCAGCGCCGAGAGTTTACCGGCGATTGAAGTGCGGCTCTACGGCCGTGACGCCCAGGGCAATCCGCTCGATCTGGCGCGGGAAACGTTGACCATTCAACACGGCGGCCAGCCGGTTGGCCCCATCAACTACCAGGGAGCGCACCGCACCGGTACGCTGACCATCTTTCTGATTGACATTCCCACCGGCGTGGCCGGGCAACTGCCCGCCCTGCAAGAGGCCATCAACCAATATGCCAGCCCCGGCAATATGATGGAGCAGGTGGATTATACGGCCGTGTACGAAATCACTCCCTCGCAGCCGGTGGAACTGTTGGCGCCCACCAATTTCCACAACAGCGTGCGCAACCTTTTTGCCGAACCGCTTGCCCCGGTAGCCGGCGCTACCGCTTTGTATGACAGCACATTGAGCGTGTTGGAAAACAGCGCCAACCTGCGCCCCAACCCCGATATGCCCGTCCATCTGGTGTTGATGACCGATGGCACCGATGCCCTCAGCCGCGCCACCGGTGACGACGTCAGCCGCCGCGCCGCCGAACTGGGCATTCCCATCCACACCATCTGGCTGGAAAACAGCGACATCGGCAACGCCGCGCCGGGCCAGAGTTATCTGGCCGGTCTGGCAGCGGCGACCGGCGGTGTGGCCGTGCAGTTGAACAATGCCGCCGAACTGCCCCTCATCTGGAACCGCATCGCCGGTTTTCGGGATCAGGCGCGTATCCGCTATCAGGCCATCAACCTCGATGGCGGTACTTTCGCTGTAAATGTGGCCCTGGCAGACCGCCCCTGGATCACGGCCGATTCCCAGGTCACTATCCCCTTCAATATCCCCAGCGTACTCATTGACCTGCCGCCCGAATCCCGCACCCTGTCACTGCCCAATCTGGAAGAGCCGGTACGGCTGCGGTTGAAAACGCAGGTTTCCTGGCTGGATGGGGAGCAGCGGAGCATCGAAGCGGCGCAGTTGATTGTGAATAATGACACAGCACGGCCGTTTGAAATCCCCGTCGCCAGCCTGAACGAATTTGTGGCCGAAGTGAACAATCTGGTCTATGGCAACAACACGCTGGAAGTGGTGGTGCTGGACAGCCAGGGGATGCGCGCCACCAGCCCCACCGTACTGCTCACCGTTAATGAAGGTCGCCGCGATGTGCCCTCAACGTTGGATGGCGGCAACCAGTTTGCCCGTTTTCTGGCGCAGTTGTTCACCTTTTTATTGGTGGCGGCGCTGATTGGCGGCGGGTTGTTCATTTTGTGGCAGCGGGGGGTGTTTGCCGGCTTATTGGGCAAACGAGAAGGGGGTCGCCGCCGTTCCCGCCGCCGGGGTGGGCCAACGACAACGATTACGGATGCAGCGCCGGTTGCGGGGACGGTTTCGCAGCCTACGGCCGTTGCCGGTTATCTGGATGTGTTGGAATCGGTATCCCGCATGGAGACGCCCATTCCCTTACACGGCACGCTCATTCGTATTGGCCGCAGCCCGGCCCAATGTGAGGTGGCCTTTGAGAACGACATTACCATGTCCCGCCTGCACGCCAATTTGCAGCGCGAAGGCGCCGATTACCGCCTCTTTGATGAAAACAGCACCAGCGGCACCTTTGTCAATGAGCGCCAGGTGCCGGAATACGGCATCCAACTGGTAGACGGCGACGAAATCCACCTGGGCGCCGTCCATCTGCGCTACCGCCGCGCGTGATATGGAAAAAGCGCCTGCATACCCCCTCTCACCCGCTACCATACAGCCCTGGGCAATCACGGCCGTTGCCGAGCAATACCGGGCGCCAGCTTATGCGGCCGTCAGCGCCGCTGCGCGGGCGGACGCCGGTCAGTTTTTTACGCCGCCGCCGGTAGCACGGCTCATGGCGTCCTTTTTTGAAACGCTGCCCACTGATATTCACCTGCTGGATGCCGGGGCGGGTGTGGGTGTACTCACCGCCGCCTTTGTGGATGAACTGCTGGGGTGCGGGCAACGGCCGTGTCGCCTCCATGTCACCGCCTACGAACAAGAACAAAAATTCCAGCCCTACCTGCAGCAAACACTGGCAACATGCCGCGCCGCCTGTGAACAGGCCGGTATTATTTTCACCAGCACCATCAAAGTGGAAGATTTTGTAGACGCCGCCAGCGCCATACTACGTCCCCGGTTGCTGGAGGGGCACAGCCTCCAGTTCAACTGCGCTATTCTCAATCCTCCCTACAAAAAAATACACAGCGACTCCCCGTATCGCCGCCGTTTGCGGGAAGCCGGTGTGGAGACAGTTAATCTCTATACCGCCTTTGTCGCTTTGGCGGCCGCCTTGCTGGAACCAGAGGGGCAATTGGTAGCCATTACCCCACGCAGTTTTTGCAATGGGCCTTATTACAAACCATTCCGGCGGCTGTTTGGTGAGCAGATGACATTTCGCCACCTCCACCTTTTTGAATCACGAGACGAAACATTTGCCGGGGATGAGGTACTGCAAGAAAACATCATTTTTCACGCCGTTAAAACTGCCAACCGCCGGGATGTGATGATTACCAGTTCCCAAAATCCGCAGGATACGGCGCAGGTTTGCCGCACAGTAGCCTATGATCGGGTTATCAATGCCCATGACCCGCACCTATTTATCCATATCACCACCAGCGACCTGGATCAACAGGTGGCCGACCGCATGGAGCGGTTTTCTTGCACGCTGGCGGATTTGGGGCTGGATGTATCTACGGGGCGGGTGGTTGACTTTCGCGCCGAACCGTTTCTGCGCCAGCAGCCAGAACCGGAGACGGTTCCTCTGATTTACCCCCACCACATGCAGGCCGGTTTCATTCAGTGGCCGGACGCAAACCACCGGAAGCCCAATGCTTTTGTGCTGCGCCCGGAAAGCCGAAAGTGGCTGCTGCCGACCGGGTATTATGTGGTGGTGCGCCGCTTCTCGTCCAAAGAAGAGCCGAAGCGGGTACATGCGGCGGTATATGCGCCAGAGCGGGTGGGGGTGACGGCCGTTGATACGGCCGTCGCCTTTGAAAATCACGTTAATGTTTTTCATGCCTGGAATAAGGGCATGACCCCACAACTGGCGCGTGGCCTGGCTTTGTACCTCAATTCCACCTTGCTAGACACTTACTTCCGGCAGTTCAACGGCCATACCCAGGTTAATGCCACCGATCTACGCGCACTGCTTTATCCTCGTCGGGAAACGTTGGAACGGTGGGGGCAAAGCTACCATGATGATTTTCCCGATCAGCAAATAATTGATGCCCTGATTGAAACGGAGTTGCAAATTATGTCTGACGTACATACTCCTGATCCCGTCGCTGCCAGGAAGCGGGTAACTGAAGCGATGGCTGTTTTACAGGCGCTTGGCCTGCCGCGCGGCCAACAAAATGAACGTTCCGCCATGACGTTGCTGGCCTTGTTAAATTTATCCCCGAACAAACCCTGGTTTGCCGCCGGTATGCCCCTGTTGGGCATTACGCCAATTATGAACTTCATTCGTGAACAATACGGCGTTGAGTATGCGCCTAATACCCGTGAAACGATTCGCCGCCAGACAATGCATCAATTCATTCAGGCGGCATTGGTTGTCGAAAATCCAGATGATCCGACCCGCCCGGTGAACAGCCCCAAATGGTGTTATCAAATTGAACCGGCAGTTCTCAATCTGCTGCGGCAGTATGGCAGTGATAGTTGGGAGGAGCGGCTGGCGGCATATCAGGTTACGGCCGTGACCCTCAAAGAACGATATGCCCGGCAAAGAGAACTTCATCTGGTGCCAGTGCAGGTATCGCCCCAACAAGAGATCAATTTGTCAGCCGGCAAACACAGCCTGCTCATCAAACAAATCATTGAACAATTTGCCCCACGATTTGCGCCGGGCGGGAAACTGGTTTATGTCGGCGACACCGGTGACAAATGGGGTTACTTCGATAATGCGTTGCTGGCCTCTTTAGGCGTCGTTGTTGACCTGCATGGGAAAATGCCGGACGTTGTTCTCTATGAGCCTGCCAGGGAATGGCTGTTGCTTATTGAGGCAGTGACCAGCCATGGCCCGGTAAATCCTAAACGTCGCCTTGAGTTAGAGGCGTTATTTGCCCCGGTGAAGGACAAAATTGTCTATGTCACCGCTTTCCAAACCAGGAGTGAAATGGCCCGTCACCTGGCTGACATCTCTTGGGAAACCGAAGTTTGGGTAGCTGATGACCCTTCCCATTTGATCCATTTTGATGGCGTCCGCTTCCTGGGGCCATATGGTTCTGAGGCTTAGGCGGCTGGGAACGACAGCGTAAAGGTAGCGCCCTGATCTGGCTGGCAGCCAGATCAGGGCGCTACCATATTACAACGTCAACACGTCGCGGCCTTGCAGGCGGTGGAGGATTTTTTGCCAGATTTGGTCCAGATGATCGGCGTATTGCACGTAATCCAGGTTGTCCGTTTCAATGGTTAAGACGGGGCTGAGGGTGAAGCCGTCAATCCAGGCTTCGTACAATTCGTTTAGCTGGTGCAGGTAATCGTCGCTGATGCTTTGTTCATAGTCGCGGCCGCGCTGGATGATGCGCTGGCGCAGGGTGGGCACGGCCGTGCGCAGATAAATAACCAGGTGCGGCGGGCGCAGCAGGGTCGCCATCGTCTGGTATAGCTCATAGTAACAGTGCCAGTCGCGGGCGCTCATGTGTCCCTGACGATACAGATTGCGGGCGAAAATTTCCGCGTCTTCATAGACGCTGCGGTCTTGAATAATCGAGTTGCTTTGTTGCAGCAGGTCATGGTGCTGCCGCAGCCGCCGCGACAGGAAAAAGACCTGCGACTGAAAACTCCAGCGGGGCATATCCTGGTAAAAGTCGGCCAGATAGGGGTTTTCAGACACCGCTTCAAAAACCGGTTCCCACCCGTTACGTTCCGTGAGCAGGCTGACGAGTGTAGATTTGCCCGCGCCGATATTGCCGGCGATAGTGATAAATTGCTGGGTCATATAATTCCTTCTACAAACCGGGTGGTGTGGCCCTTAACGAGAACGGCGGGGGTTCATGGCCTCATTCAGCCCATCACCTAGCAAATTCCAACTCAGGGAAAACAGCGTCAGCGCCAGGGCAATGGGCACAAATGCCCACCAGTAAAAAAACGGGTTGCCGCTGCGCCCAACCACAAAATCGCGCCCGGCTACCAGCATAATGGCCCAGGCAATATCCCCGCCAAAACCAATAAAAACAAAACTGGCTGCCAACACCACCATGCCACCTACATCCCGCGCCATCAAAACGATGACCGGGGAAAGGGCGTTGGGCAGCAGATGGTGGCGCAGCAGGCGCGTACCAGAAGCGCCCAGGGCTACCGCCGCCTCCACAAATGCCGTCTGGCGCAGTTGGGCGACGGTGGTATTGGTCATGCGGGCATAAGGCATCCAGCAAAAGAGGATGAGAGTCAGCATAATAGGGTTGATTTTCCACTCTACCAGCAGGTGTTCCCACCAGCTCCAGGTTTCCGGTTCGGGGAAAAAGGCAAACACCTGGCTAAATAAGGTACGGTGGATGACCCATAAAGCGGCAATGACAGGGAAAGCCAGAAAGGCGTCGGTGATGCTCATCATCAGCCGTTCGGCGCGGCCTCCCCAATAGGCGCTGAAGGCGCCAATGGTAATGCCGATCACGGCCGTGAGCAGCGTCACCACCAGCCCAAACCGCAGCGCCGAACGTGTGCCCCAAATCAGGGTGTAATAGATGTCCCATTCATAGTAGGCGTCCTGGCCGGGGGACACACCAAAAAGGGGCAGGACGGCAATTTGGGGAATGGTGCCCAACATGTTTTCGGACGAGGGTGGGCGGGGTGTCCGCTGAATTGACTGGCCTACCGACTTAAATGGCTGTGGGTTGGCCGGGTCACTGGGCGGGGCCAGCCAGGGAGCGCCCACGGCCATTGTCACAAACAGCAAGATCAGCAGCAGCGCCAGCCAGTTAGAGCGCCGGCGCCAGAAATAACGCCATTGAATCATGAGGACACCTCTCCCGGCGCGTCGTCTGCGCCGCCACTTTCAGAGCGTAGACGGGGGTCTGCCAGCCCTTTGAGTATGTCCAGCGCCAACATGATGGGCAGAACCAACATGACACTGTAAACGGCAAAGCCCATCACCAACGCCGCGTCTGGTGTGGTGTACAGGCTGCGCACAATCAATTCGGACAATCCCTTGAAGTTAAATATCACCTCAACTACAAAAGCGCCGGTGATAATCGAGGCCGCCGCCAGCGCCATGCCGGTGTAACCGGGCGCCAGCACGTTGCGCAAGGTGTGTCGCCAGACGATGCGGTACGGCCGTAGGCCACGCGCGCGGGCCGCCAGAATGTACTCCTTGCCCGTTTCATCCATGGTAGCGGCGCGGGTAATACGCCCTAACATGGCCCAATACGTTAGGGACAGGGTGAAAACCGGCAGCACCAGGTGGCGAAACGCATCCAGGGTGATGTCGGTACGGCCGTTCAGCAGTCCATCTATGGTCAGAAAACCGGTGTATCGTTGAAAATCACCGGCGCCCAGGAGGATTTGCACGGCCGTCAGCCGCCCCGGCGGAAACCAGCGCAGCCCGGCATAAAAGACGGTGAGCAGAAACAGCCCTAAAATGAACGGAGGGATGGAACCACCGACGTAAGCGGCAGTCCGAAAAAGCCGGTCCCATAAACCGCTCGGACGCCAACCGGCCATGAGGCCACTCGCCAACCCCAGCGGAATGAGCAGCAGCAGGGAATACAGCGCCAGTTCCAGCGTGGCCGGGGCATAGAGATTGAGCAGTTGCAGCACGGGCGCGCCGTAGGTGGGGCTGTAGCCCCAGTCGCCGCGCAGCAGGTTGATGGCCCAACGGCCGTACTGCACCGGATAGGGATCATCCAGCCCATGTTCGGCAATAATATGATTGATCACATTCTCATAGCGTCGTTCGGTCATAACTCGTGGCTGATTGGGTGGCAGGTAAAGGGTGGCTCGCTCCTTAGGTGGGGCTATCATCATCAGCGCATACAGCACGGCCGTCATAATAAACAATGTCACCGGAATCACCAGTAACCGGCGCAAGACGTAAATCCAAAACGAGTGCATGTTATGTTCCTGGTTTGTCGCCGGCACTTCAGGGCCGGCGACAAACTTCTATTTTGGGGTTTCCACACATTCCTGCAATTGCACCTGCCGCAGCCCGCTAAAGAGGCACTCTATGGCGTAATCACCATTGGCTGCCGCCGCGCGCATCCATACGTAACTGCCCTGTTGGCCCAGGTGGGTAAAGACGGGCCGTTCGTCGCCAAAGCGGGGAGCGCGGGCTTGCAGCCAGGCCTGCCACCGTTCGTTAATCTGGGGCATGCAGCGCGCCGGGCAATCATCCGGCAGCGGCGTACCGGTGAGCAGGGTGTTGAAGCCATCGGTATACGGCCGTGACGCATCCGTACAAAAACTCAGGTAAATGGCCTGCCCCTCACCGGCGTAGACCTGGCATTGCAGCCAGACGCCGCTGTCAAACAGGGCCACGACGGTGATAATTGTACCATCCGGCGCCACTTCACCCACCAGCAGCGTGTATGGCCCGGCAAGCTGGTGGCGCACCCCGTTGAGGGCGTTGTAATTGAAACCTGCCTGCTGCGAAAGCGCAAACAAATCCCCGTCATAATCGCGCACCGTTTCAATGCCCCGGTAGACAAAGCCCATGGCCTGGCGCGGCGGATTGCCCATGTGGTCGGGCATGGCATACGCGCCCACACCGGCCAACAGCGCCGGCAGCAGCAGCGCCAACAGCGCCCGCCCGCTCAGCCGCCGCCGGGGGCCAAGCTGATTATAAACCCACGCCAGCCGTATTTCTTGCAGCAGCGCCAGGATAAAAAGGACAAAGATGAGCAGCATCCCGGCGATGGGGAAAGCCCACCAGGCGGCGCGGTCTGGCACGGGGTAAACGGGCAGGCCGCGGAAAGCGGTTTCGTTGAGCCACACCAGCCGGTTGAAGGTGAGCGCCGGCAGATAACCAAAGAGGAGGGTAATGCTCACGGCCGTGCCCAACCAGGCCAGCACCGTCACCACCCCCTTGTTCAACCGGGCCGTCAGCCAGCCCACCAGCGTACACAGCAGGACGGTCAGCAGCGCGGCAATCACTACGCCGCTGTACACATAGCGAGCGGGCAGGTCGGCCAGTTGGCGCAGCTTTGGCCCCCAATAGCCCGCCGCCACCGCCAGCCCGATAAAGAGGCCATTCAGAAACGCCAGACGGCCGTAACCGGGCAGTTGGTACGTCTCCGGTGTGTCCAGGAGGGAGGGTTTGTCTAACGGCCGTGTCGAAGCCATAATGCGCCTCCTAAAAATAGCAATAAAATCACCAACCCCACGGCCAACCATTCCGTTCGCGCGGGCACAGCCGCCGGTTCTGGGGACGGCGCAACAGGGGTAGAGGGCACGGCCGTACCCCCCGCATTGTCCGCCGTCACTTCCATATACGCCGGGTTGAGAATGATTGTTGATAAATCGGCCTCGGCCAACGCCACGCCGTCAGAGAGGTCATGCGCCCGCGCCAGAAAGGCAGTGATGGCCAGATATTCGGCGTCTGTCAGGCTGCCGGGGACCTGCCGGGGCATGGCCGCCCGCATAAACACGTAGACCTCGTGCATGGTGGGGTAGTTTGCCAGGCTGCCTTCGCCAATGAGGGCGGGCACAGTACGCGGGACGATAAAGCCATTTTCATACGGCCGTTCACCATGGCAGCCTGAATTCCAGCAAAATTGCTCCTCCGGCGGGTACTGTGCCCGCCAGTCATCATCCGGCGCATCGGTGAGGCCCTGGCCCCGGTCGCCGTGGCAGGGCTGGCAGTGCAGCCAGTAAAGCTGCGCGCCATCGTCGGCCATCGTCGGCGCGGCTACGGTAGGCGGGGCCGCCAATCGGTCAGGGGTGGGGGTAGCGTCTGCTTGCGCCGCCGGCGAATGGGCCGCCAACGACCAGGGCAGGTGCATAAAGGTGAAGAGCAGGAGCAGGAGTACGGCCGTATGCCGCCAGGCCAGGACTCTATTCATCTGAATCATGGATGCGCATTTCACCGATCAGCGCCGCCAATAGGAACGCCCACGAAGGAGTGTTTGGTTGCAGGTCTGGTAAATTGTCCTGCACTTGCTGTATGAACGGCATACCCTCTTCCAGTTGCTCCGACAAATCGTCTAACAATGCCTCCAGGCGATCCGACACTTCCACGCGGCGCGGCGCTGTCATAATCTGGGTGAGGTAATCGCCCAAAGTATCTGTCTCCGCTCCATCATCCTCTTCCACCAGGATACTGGCTTCTTCAATTTCTGCATCTGTAAATAGTTGCAACTGTATCTCGCCATTCATCAGTTGACCGATAAATTCCCGCCAGGCTTGCCGCAGCCTATCATCGAGATATGCACGAAAACCGGGAATAGAGCGAATATGTTCCTCTAATTCCGCTTCGCTCAATTCCTCACCGTCTTCTGGCTCGATGAGAACGGAGCCAACGTCAATCGTTTTGCTGGCAATCATGTAAAGCAGGCCAGGATACATCTCATCCTCTTCGTCCCCTTGCATTTCCAGGACGAACTGTACGGCACTGGTTTGCAACAATTTCTCTTCGTTGCCCTCGTCTCGAAAACGGGTGCGGGCTGTTTCCGTGCGTGTTAACAGGGTTTCCCGGAATTCGTCGGTGAGCAATTGGGGCATAATTTGCGTCATCATTTGAAAGAACGTTTCTATCTGCAACTCTTCCGGTAGCGCAGCGAATTCTTCAGCAGTAAGGTCGTTTTCGTCCAATGTTTCGGCAAAAAGCATCAGCGTTTCCATTGGCGGAAAAAACAAGGACTCAAATTCTGGTTCATCTACCAATTCACCACTGTCTTCTGCCAGTTCTGCCAACGCCAGTAACCCTTTTTCCAGGTCGCGCCGGCCGAGAAACGGCCGTAAATCCTCCAGCAACTGCCAGTTCATCTCCGGCGCCTCTGGCTCTTGCCAGCCGGTGCGGCGGCGCATCCGCTCTTTCTGCTGCTGCTTTTGTCGCTTTTGCTCCCGCCGCGACAATTTTTTCTTCTTACCAGCCATGGGTTTACATTCCTCGATCTTGTGGTTTAATGAAACGGATTATACCCAACCGGGTGGTGGATGGCAGGTGACGGGTGACGAGTGACGAGTGACGAGTGATGGGTGATCACCAGCCACCAACAACCAGCAATGAATGATTTTGACTGGCAGGTAGATGAAGATGATGACCCGGCCCCGTGGGGTGATGGTGGGCGGCGTCACGGCCGTAATCCCTATTTCTGGCTGCTGACCGTCTTGATCCTGGCGCTGCTGGTGGGTGGTTGGGCGGCGGCGCGCTGGCAATTGCGCCGCGCCCAGGAGCAATTGCGCCAGCAGGTGCAGGCGGCGCTGGATCTGGAGCAAACGGCCGTACAAAACGGCGATGGCGACCTCTTCTTCTCCCTGCAAGCGACCGACCTCGCCTGGTTTGCCGCCCAACTGCACCCCGATAACGTGGCCCGCGCCCGCGCCGACCGGCAGGTGACAAAGGTGATGCCGGTGGGGGAAATGCTGTGGGCCAACATTACCTGGGCAACCGGCGATGCAGATGAAAGCTACCAGCAAATCGCTTTTTTCAGGCAGGTGAACGGCCGTCTGCTGCACACCGCCACCGACCCCACTTACTGGGGGCGTAATTTCCGCCTGGACACAGGTTGGGGGCAGCTAGAGTACATGGAGGTGGATGCACCCTGGGCGGAGGAGATTGCCGATTTTGTGGCCGCCGTCATCGCGGAGACGTGCGCCGCCGGTTGTGTGGCCGACCCGCGCCCGCTGACGCTGGCCCTGACGCCGGACTGGTCAGACACGGCCGTGCCCGACCGCCTGCACATCCCCTCGCCCCGTCTGCTGGCGTTGGACGCCGCCGGGCAGCCCGCCAACCGCTTCTGGGACGAATTGCGCCGCCGCTTGCAGCGCCACATCACGCCCACCACCATCCGCTTTGCCGTGCCCCCAGACATTGCCCAGATTGCCGATTACGAAACGGCGGCGGCTTTTTTCATGCTGCGTTATCCTTACATCCGGGTGGAGATTGTGCCCCTCTCCGATCCCTCGCCGACCGAATTGCTGGCTTTTGATGGCGCGGCTTTTCCGCTGACGGAGGTGCTGCTGGCGTCCGGTCAGATCGTAGACCTGACCGATTATGCCCACAGTGACCCGGACTTTGCCCCCGCCGATTTTTATGAGCAAATCTGGCAGGGTGGGGAGTGGCACGGCCGTACCTGGTTTTTGCCCTATGCCGCCGAAATGCCGGTGCTGTTTTACGATAAGGCCGCTTACCGGCGGGCGCAATACCCGGAACCATCGCCCCGCTGGACGTGGGACGAAATGCACCGGGATATGATCATCACCTCTAAACCCTTTGCTGCCGACCAGCCCTCCTGGGGCTTCCTGGACCCTGGCAGCGATGTCCTCTTTTCCTACGCTTACAACTGGGAAAACGACTGCCACGAACCGGCGGCTGTTCGCTGTGAACGGCCGTTGACGGACACGGCCGTTAGTGCCGCCCTCACCTGGTACCAAAACATGGCCGGGCAGCGCGGGCAAATGCCCAACCTGACGGAGATTCCCGACCGCGAGCGGGAAAATATCCTGCTCAACTGGCAGTCGGCGCGCCGCCGGGCCGTCATCTGGGTGGATTCACCGCGTCGTTATGAGTTTCAACGGCTGCTGGCCCCTATTGGCGTCACCCTTTTCCCCGGCTCTAACCAGTTCGATGGCATGACGCCGCTGCACGTTTCTGGCCATTTCATCACACAGCAGGCGGAAAACCCGCGCGCGGTATGGATGTGGCTGCGTTTCCTCAGCTTCCAGCCGCCGCGCGCCCAATTCCGCCTGATTCCGGCACGGCCGTCGGTGGCCGAAAGCAGTGGTTACTGGCAAATTTTGCCGCGCGAATTGGGCAACCCCATGCGCATCGCTTTCCCCTTTGCCCGCCCGATTAAGCTGGCGGAGCAGCGTTATTTCACAGAGGAACAGGTCACGGCCGTGTTGTCCGGCGCGGCCACACCGGAGCAGGCGGCGCGGGTGATTCCGACGCTTGTCTGGTTTGAGGTGAGTGGTGGGCAGTGAGTGGTGGGCAGTGAGCGGTGGGCAGTGAGCGGTGGGCAGTGAGCGGTGGGCAGTAAGCGGTGGGCAGTGAGCAAATGCTGTGGCCGGTCTTTGACCGCGCCACATGACGTCAGACGTTGTGTTCTCTGGCACTGGCCAGGACGCGCCGGGCCTGGCCGATGTGCAGGGCGTCGTGGTAAGCCAGGATTTTGAGGCAGTCACCCAGGTTAAACCGCACTCCTCTGGCGATGGGAATGCGGGTGTGGGTCAGGTCTACTTCCGCCACCCGTTCCAGAAAATCAAGAAACGTTTCCTGGCGGGCGAGATAGTGGCTGAAGGTGGTGGTGTCCAGGGGTACGGCCGTGTCCGGGGCAATCTCCGCCGCCGCCGGAAAGCTGTATTTGGGGTTGAAGGAAAAATACATGTAAATGCGCCCCCAAAACGAAGGCTCATATACATCCCGTTTTGATGCTGGTTGTGGCGCTGCCAACGCCCCCTCAATTTTCGGGGTGTAATAATCATGGGTCAGGTTCAGATGGTCAAAACATTGCAGGATATTCCACTCTTTTGGCTCCAGCTGCCACTGCAACTGCGCCAGCGTCAACGCCTGGAACAGCGTCACGGCTTCCCCATTCTCCTGAATCTTCGCCCGCAAATCCTCCAAAAACAATCCCTTTTCCATCGCGTTCGCCATATTTTCCTCCGTTAACTTCTACCGAACCTGATACTGAGACGGGGAGCCACAGACAAAACCTTCGCACCCCTTCGCGGATCACCTCTTCGCCGATCACCAACCAAAATGGGCCACAATCTGCTGTGCGGCCGTTTCCGGCGACAGATGCGTATTATCCAGCTTCCAATAATGCCCATCCACCACCAGGTCGCCATCCGAATTCAACCGGTAATTGGCGTCCAATTCCAACAAATTTTGCTCCGACCAGACCACATTCTGTTTACTAGGCTTTTGTGACAGGCGAAATTCCGTCTTGTTCCGCGCTAATCGTTCTGCAAGCGTCGCCTGCAATTCCACATAATAAATCTCGCCACCCTGCTGCCGGAAAATATCAGCCATACGTTGCAAATAGCGGCGGTCGCTTTCCAGGTTCAGCGCCCAAACAAAAGTAAAAATCAGCCCTGGCAGGTCGCTTTGAGCCACCTCTTCCACAATCATACGCCGGAACGTTTCCACCAGGCGCAAATAAGGCGGCGTACCAAATTCAAAAAAGGGCAGCACCAGTTCAATGGTCATGTGGTTGTGAAACAACTTCATACCCGTCAAGGCGCTCAGTTCTTTACCTACCGTCATCTTGCCCACCGCCGGTGGACCAAACAGAATCAGCAATTTCTTCTCAGCCATAGGCGCTTATTAACCCGATAAACAGTTGCCCCTTGTCGCCATCGTCATCATCTATGTCACAATGGTCATGTATTCTTTCGTCTACAACCTCATGCACAATTATGATACCCCAACTGCTGTCACCCTACGTCCACAAGCGAGTGTAATTATAGTCCGTGTGGGGTATCATTCAACCAAAACGACCAGGAGACAATTACCGATGAAACAGAGACAATTTGATGAAACAACGGCCGTATCCGAAATTGGCCTGGGCACCTGGCAGTTGGGTGGCGATTGGGGCGCGGTGGATGATCGCACGGCCGTGCAAATCATGGAAACGGCCGTCGCTCAGGGTGTCACCTTTTTTGACACCGCCGACGTTTATGGCGGCGGGCTGAGCGAACAACGCATTGCCCAATTTTTGCGCCAGAGCCAGGCCAATATCTTTGTGGCTACCAAATTAGGCCGCGCCGGGGAACCGGGTTGGCCGGAAAACTTCACCTACGCCGCTATGCGCCAACACACCGAAGCCTCGCTGCGCCGCCTGCAAGTGGAGGCGCTAGACCTGACCCAACTCCACTGTATCCCCACCGCTGAATTGCAGCGCGGTGAGGTCTTTGAGCATTTGCGCCGCCTGAAACAAGAAGGCAAGATCAAACGGTTTGGCGTCAGCGTGGAATCTATGGAAGAAGCCCTCATTTGTCTGGAACAAGAAGGATTGGCTTCCCTGCAAATCATCTTCAACATCTTCCGCCAAAAACCAATCGCCACCCTCTTTGACAAAGCCCGGCAACAAGGGGTAGCCCTCATCGTCCGGCTGCCGCTGGCTTCCGGGCTGCTGGCGGGGAAGTTCACCAAAGACACCACCTTTGCCGCCAGCGACCATCGTCATTACAATCGGGATGGTGGCTCCTTCAACGTGGGGGAGACCTTCGCCGGGCTGCCTTTTGCTCTCGGCGTGGATTTAGCCGATGAACTGAAAGCGATGGTTCCTGATGGCATGACGATGGCTCAGTTTGCCCAACGCTGGATTTTAGACTTTCCGGCGGTGACGACCATTATTACCGGAGCAACAAAAGTCAGCCAGGTGGCCGCGAACACGGCCGTGTCCCAACTGCCACCCCTCTCGCCCGAACTGCACCAGCAATTGGCCGCCTTCTACCAGGCAAACGTCCACGACCACATTCGCGGCCCCTATTGACCTTGCACCCCACCCTTGACTTGCCCGCACCCGCCGAACGGCGCATTAGCCTGCACGTCAGCCCGGCGGCCGAACGGGCCGTGCGCGCCGGGCATCCCTGGCTCTTTGCCGAGGCCATTCGCCGCCAAAGTTTTGCCGGGAAACCAGGCGACCTGGCGGTAGTTTTTGACCGGAAACGCCGTTTCCTGGCGGTGGGTTTGTATGATCCCCATTCCCCCATTCGCGTGCGCCTCTTGCAGGCCGGCGAGCCGGCGACCATTGACGCCGATTGGTTTGCGGCCAGGGTGGCCACGGCCGTAGCCCGCCGCGCCTCCCTCGCCACCACTGACACCACCGGCTACCGCCTGATTCACGGCGAAAACGATGGCCTGCCGGGGCTGGTGATTGATCGGTACGACCAGACGATGGTGGTGAAACTGTATACCACCGCCTGGCTGCCGCATCTGGTACAGGTGTTGGAGGGGGTAACGGCCGTGCAGCCCGCTCGCCGCATCATCCTGCGCCTTAGCCGGTTTGCCCAACGCTACCCGGAGCATTTATATGGGCTGGAAAATGGGCAGTTGTTGGCCGGGGAGCCGCTCAAAGAGCCGGTCATCTTCCGGGAAAACGGGCTGCGCTTTGAGGTGGATGTGAGGCACGGTCAAAAGACCGGCTTTTTTCTGGATCAGCGCGAGAATCGGGCCAGAGTAGAACAACTGGCTGCCGGGAAACGGGTACTCAATCTGTTTGCTTATACCGGCGGCTTTTCACTTTATGCGGCGCGGGGCGGGGCCAGCCGGGTGATCAGCACCGACCTGAGCCAGCCGGCGCTGGCGGCGGCGCTGCGCAACTTCAAGCACAATCAGGACGACACGGCCGTCACCGCCTGTGACCACGAAGTGTTGGTAGGGGATGCCTTTCAAGTCTTGCGGCAGTTGCGCGATACCCGGCGCACCTTTGACGTGGTGGTGATTGACCCACCCGCTTTTGCCAAGCGGCAAGATGAGGTGGAACGGGCGCTAACCGCTTACGGCGCCGTCTGGCGCGGCTTGGTTCGGGTGTACTCAATCCCGGCGGTGTGCTGGTGATGGCCTCTTGCTCCGGCCAGGTGGCGGCCGACCACTTTTTTCAAACCATTCATCAGGCGGCGGTGAAAGCGGGACGGCCGTTGCAAGAAATCGAACGCACCGGCCATCCCCTGGATCATCCCATCAGCTTCCCGGAAGGCGCGTACTTGAAGTGCCTGTACGCCATCGCCTGAAAGTACAAAGCTGGTCGAATAGAAGGATTCCTCGCTCCGAAGACTACGCTCGGAATGACAATTGCAGGTGATTTGTAAAGGACTAGTCCTGTCTTATGAACCAGGCAAAATTTTGCATTGCGGTGAGCCTACAACAATTCGGGCAACGATTCACGGCTCACGGCTTACCAGACCGGTTCACCATGTATCTGCCAGCCAATCAGCTCCTCGGCGGAAAAGTCGTCGCCCAACGCTTCTTTGGCTTTGGCGGCGCGTTTGGCGGAAAGGCCATGAATGCGCATTTCCACCAACTGCTCTGGGGTCACGTCCGGCAGCAGGGCATGAATGGCAGCGGCGAAATCGGGGGTGACGTTGTGGATACGCATCTCTACCAGCGTGTCGGCGTCCAACCCCTTAAAGCCAAAACCGCGCATTTCCTTGATGAATTCGGCCGTGACGTTGTGAATGCTAAAGGTGACCATATCGTCCAGGCTCAAATCGGTATAACCCATCTGGTGCAGTTGTTGGATGAAGGACGGCCGTACCCCATGAATCCCTAACTGCACAATCTGGTCTACGTCATATTCCTTAAATCCCAATTTGCGCAGTTCGTGTACCGTCTCCGGCTGGATATTGTGAATGCCCAATTGCACCACGTCATCCACTGTCAGGTCGGTCAGCCCCAACTCCCGAACTTCACGAACCAACGCCGGGCGCACATTGTGGATGCCCAATTGCACCAGGTCATCCACCGTCAGGTCGCCCAATTTCAATTCCTGCATTTCGCGCACAAATTCCGGGCGCACGTGATGAATACCTAGCTGCACCAGGTCATCCACATCAAAATGGACACCCAAATCGCGCATGGCTTGAATGTAATCCGGGCGCACGTGGTGAATGTTCAACTGCACCACATCATCCACACTCAGGTCGGTGAAACCCATTTCGCGCAGCCTCCGCACGTATTCCGGCGAGACGTGGTGGGTTTGCAGTTGGTGTAATTTATCATCGCGCAAATCACCCAGCCCGGCCTCGGCCATGGCCTGGGCGTAGGCGTCACTGATAAAGGGATGACGGCCGTGCCGGGGATGCCCGGCATGGCCCGGCATGGGGGGCATAATCGGCATGGTGGGCATACGCGGTAGACGGGGCATACGCGGCATCGGCGGCAGGGGTGGAAAGCCTGGCCCGGCAGAAGCGCTTTCGCTAACTTCCAACGCATCGAGCAAAGCGCTGGCTTCATCTGCGGTGATTTTCCCTTCGGCCAACATGGTCAAAATCATTTTACGTTCATCGTTCATTAGTTTTCTCCTTGCAGCGGGCAGCGACGGCGCGACGGCCGTTGCCTGCCCTTATTCACTTACCTGATCAATTGAGAATGCCGCCCACCGCTCACGGCTCACGGCTCACGGCTCACGAATTACGGCTCACGGATTACGCCTTCACCCCCCGCAGCCTCTCCGTCGCCGTATTTACATCAATCTCGCCCCGGTCAAGCTGCGCCAAAATTTCCTGTCGCCGGGTGCTCATACCTGCCTGGGTTTCGGCCGGTTCCACGTTTTTCTTTTCCAACCCCAACTGCTCAATAACCTCATTGATCCGATTGCGAATGGCCCAGTACGACTCGCCTAGTTCTCGCTCCATCTCCTTCACATTTCCCTTGTTTTTGATAAAAACTTCCAGGAAGGCCAGGTTTTCTGGCGAGAGGCGAGAAAAGATAGTCGGCTGAAATTCACCAATAACACTGGTGCCACACTGCACACAGGTTTGTTGGGTCACAATCAGTTCGCCCGCGCAGGCCGGGCACATTTCCAGGAGTTTACGCATGGGTTCCTTTTCTCGGTTTCCCAGACCCTAAGGGTTTTTGAAACCCTTAGGGTCTCCGTCCGTCAAATATGTGGGCACTATACACAAAAATTTTGGCGCTGTCAACAATAATTTTGATTTTATGCCAAAAATTTTGATTATCCATCAAAAAGTAGCGAGATTTGTTAACGGCCGTCACAATTGGACATATCACCCGCTTCGAGGTAGACTCTCCGTTCACTAGATAATTATCTAATATCAGGGTAGCTTATGAAACAAGATTTTGTGTATCGGCGATTGTTGGGGTATCTACGGCCGTACTGGAAACAACTCCTCCTCACCTACAGCGCCATGCTGCTGGCTACCGGCTTTAACCTGATCGTGCCCCAAATCATCAAACAGGCCATTGACGAAGGGCTGGCGGCGGATAACGCCCGCGCCCTGTATGTGGCCGGCGGCGTCATTTTGGGCATTGCCCTGCTGCGCGCCATTGTCGGTTACGTGCAGTTGTTTTACGCCGAATGGCTCACCCATCGTGTGGCCTACGATTTACGCCGCCACTTTTACGACGCCGTGCAGCACCTCCCCTTTGCCTTCCACGACCAGGCGCACACCGGCGACTTGATGAGCCGGGCTACCAGCGACATTGGCGAGACGGAACAATTTGTGGGCATTGGCCTGGAAGGTCTCGTCTCCGTCATTTTGCTCATGGCTGGGGTCATTGCCGCCATGTTTTGGGAATCGGTGCCCCTGGCGCTGATCGCCCTGGGGCCGCTGGTGGTGCTTATTGGCGCGGCCGTGCGTTTTGGCAATGTGGTGGAGCCGATGTTTAAGAAGATTCAGGAGCAGATGGGCGTGCTCTCGGCGGTGATGCAGGAGAGCATGACCGGCATTCACGTGGTCAAAGCGTTTGCCCGCGAGCCGCACGAGCTGGCCAAATTTGATGCCGCCAACACCGAATGGTTTGAGAAACGGTATGGTCTGATTAAAACGTGGGCCAACAACTGGCCTTTTTTCACCTTTTTGGTGGCGCTGAGCATCTTCTTGCTGCTATGGTTTGGCGGGCCGATGGCCCTGGAGGGTACGATTACGGTGGGGGCGCTGTTTGCCCTGATCTCTTATGTGTTGATGCTGGGGCAGCCGGTGCAGCGGTTGGGTTTTCTGGTGAACCTGGCAGCCACAGCCGGGGCCAGCTCGCGCCGGGTGTTTGAGATTATTGATAAACCCACCGAAATTGTGGACAGTTCAGAAGCAGCGCCGCTGGATGACTGTATAGGGGCAGTGACGTTTGAACACGTCAGTTTTGCCTATGCCCGGGAGCGGGCGGTGCTGCATGACATTTCGTTCCATGTGGAACCGGGGCAGCGTTTTGCCCTGATTGGCCCCACCGGTTCGGGCAAGTCCACGGTGACCAGCCTGATTCCCCGTTTTTATGATGTGACCGACGGCCGTGTCCTCATTGACGGCCGTGACGTGCGGGACCTGCAAGTGAAATCGTTGCGCCGCCACTTTGGCATTGTGCTGCAAGAGCCGTTTATTTTCAGCGCCAGCATTGCCCAGAATATCGCCTACGGCCGTGCCGATGCCTCTATGGACGAAATTGTCGCCGCCGCCAAAGCGGCCCGCGCCCACGACTTCATCACCGGTTTTGCCGATGGCTACGAGACGCGGGTGGGCGAACGGGGCGTCACCCTCAGCGGCGGGCAGCGGCAGCGCATAGCCATCGCCCGTGCCCTGCTGGTAGACCCGCGCATTCTCATCCTGGATGACTCCACCAGCAGCGTGGACACGGAAACGGAACATCTCATCCAGGAAGCATTGCAAGAGCTAATGACCGGGCGCACCACCTTCATCATTGCCCAACGGCTGCTGACGTTGAAACACGCCGACTGCATCCTGGTGCTGGACAAAGGGCGCATCGTCCAGCGCGGTACCCACGCCGAACTGCTGGCCCAAGACGGCCTTTACCGGCAGATTTATGATTTGCAGCTACGGGATCAAGAAGAATTTACGAATCTAGTGGAGACCAGACCCTAAGGGTTTTTGAAACCCTTAGGGTCTCTAGGAACCAATGTCTTCTATAGAGCCGATTTATTCAACCGGGCAGTCGCAGATTGATGACACCATCAGTGGCATCATTGGCATTTTTGAAGCTGCCTTTCCGACACGTATTCGCAGTTATTATCTTGTGGGCAGTTACGCTGATGGCAGCGCCACCCCATTAAGCGATATTGATATTCGGATAATCTTCAAAGATGATTTTACGGCTGGCGAAGAGGAAAAGATGCGCCAGGTACGTCACTACTGCCGCTTAATTAGCCCTATAGCCATTGACTGCCCGCCCTTGAGTGAGGCCAGGCTCCTTCATGATGTGAACTGGCTGCACGAACCACTCGGCATTAAATCTGATGGGCAACTGCTGTACGGTGAAGAGATACGGGATAGCTTTGGTGAGCCAGAATTCAGTGCCTATGTACGCAATGTAACGGCCGTGCCCGTTCAGCGGTTCGCACGTATCCGTCAGCAAGATGGTTTGTCCTTTCCATTGACATATCCAGACCTCACCGGCGAATTTTTTGGCTACGATGACGAGAGTGGCCCGGCCTGGGGGAAAGTACCGGGCACGAAAGGGCTGGTACATATGATTGGCTTCGCCGCCACCTGCCTCATAGCCTTCCAGTCAGAAAGGATAGTAACCAGAAAACGTGACTGGCTTAGACTTTACAAGGAGACAATTGGTGATGAGTGGACACCGTTTCTGGAAGACATCTACAGGAAGTGCAAAGAAACGTGGTTGTATCGTATTCCCGAAAATACAGAGGAACGTCACCAGTTACGTGAAATATGTGGACAAGCCCTGGGCTTCGAGAACTATTACCTCACCCATTACCGTACATTTCTTCTAACCGAATTACAATCTGGTGACAACCAGCGCCAACGCTTCGCCTTTGAGCGATTGCATGAGATTCATTATCCAGACGAGGAGATGCAAACGATTTTGCAGCGCCTGGGCCTGGACAGGTACTGATAACGCCCGCTTTGGCGCTCCGCACCCTGATCGATCATTCCACGCCAAGCATGGAACGATTGGAACAAGAAATAATGACTACACAATCCCCCACTGAACGCAAACGAAGCTGGATCAGCATTTTGCTGCCGTCGCGGCTAAGCATGGAATACGAGGAGCGCGAGCAACGGGAAGAACGCATACGGCCGTTGCTGCGCGATGAGGATGATCTGCTGGGCAAGGCGTATGACGGCCGTCTCGTCCGCCGCCTGCTCGGTTTCATGTCCCCCTACCTGCGCCAGTTGGTGTTGGCTATCTTTTTGATGATTGTCAGTTCGCTGCTGGCGGTGGCCCAGCCGGCCATTGTGGGCCGGGCCATTGACGACGGCATCCGCGCCAATGCGCCGGACGTGCTGCGCTCTTTGAGCATCCTCTTTTTATTCGCCGCCGTCGGTGAATGGCTCACCAACCGCTGGCGCATCGGCATTATGGCCTTTGTGGGCAGCAAAGTGGTGGCCGATTACCGCAGCGTCCTCTTCCGCCATCTGCACAATTTATCGCTCAACTTCCACAACAATTACAGCGTGGGGCGGCTGATGAGCCGCCTGATCAGTGACGTGGGCGTGTTGCAAGATTTTATCACCTGGTCCATCACCGGTCTGTTCCGCAGCGCCTTTACCCTGGCGGGCATCGTCATCGCCATGCTGCTGATTAACTGGCAGTTGGCGCTGGTGACGTTTGCCGTGCTGCCGCCTATGATCCTGCTCACCAATTACTGGCGAGTGCATGTGCGCCTGGCCTACCGCGCCACCCGGCAGCGGCTCTCGCTGATTAACGGCTACCTGAACGAATCCATTTCCGGCATTCGCGTCACCAAAAGCTTTGTGCGCGAAACGGAAAATGCCGCCCATTTTGACGATTTGAACCAGTCCTTTCTGGATACCAACATCCGGGCTTCACGGCTGACGGCCGTTTTCTTCCCCGGCGTTGAGTTCATGGGTGCTCTCTCTACGGCATTGGTGGTGGCCGTGGGCGGTTATCTGGTATTGGGCGATGCGCTCACCACCGGGCAACTGGTCGCCTTCATTTTGTACATCGGCCGTTTCTTTGACCCCATCCGCGAACTGGCGCAGCGGTACAACACCTTCCAGGCGACGATGGCCTCCAGCGAGCGGGTCTTCAACCTGCTGGATCGCCAGCCCGATCTGGTGGATGCGCCGGATGCGGCGCCGCTGCCGTCCATCACCGGGCGGGTGGATTTTGAAGATGTGCAGTTTGCCTATAACGAGCAGGAGATGGTGCTGCAAGGGTTAACCCTGCACGCTGAGCCGGGCGAGCGCATTGCCCTGGTGGGCGAGACTGGCGCGGGCAAAAGCACCATCATCCGCTTGCTCTCCCGCTTTTTTGACGTAACCGGCGGAGCTTTGAAAATTGATGGTGTGGACATTCGCCAGGTGACGCAGGCCAGTCTGCGGACGCAGTTGGGCATTGTGCTGCAAGACACTTTCCTGTTTACGGGTACAGTGATGGAGAATATCCGCTACGGCCGTCTGGATGCCACCGATGAGGAAGTAATAGCCGCTGCGCAGGCGGTGGGCGCGCATGAATTCATCAGCAAAATGGCCAACGGCTATCAAACCGAAGTGGGCGAGAATGGGGTGAACCTGAGCGTGGGGCAGCGGCAGATGGTCAGCTTTGCCCGCGCCCTGCTGGCCGACCCGCGCATCCTCATTCTGGACGAGGCCACCAGCAGTGTAGACACCACCACTGAGAAACAAATCCAGCAAGCCCTGGACACGCTCATGCAAGGGCGCACCAGTTTTGTCATTGCCCACCGGCTGAGTACCATTGTCAACGCCGACCAGATTGTGGTGCTGGAACACGGCCGTATCGTGGAACAAGGCTCCCACGAACAACTCCTGGCCCAAAAAGGGCGGTACTACAATCTCTACACCATGCAGTGGGCGGCGAACTAGAGAAGAAGCAGATTGGGAGATTGATTGACGTCACGTCAATCAATCTCCCAAGTAAGATTATCCCCGTGAACAGAACACAACTGATGGAGCAAATGGGCATCGCGCGGTCGCTGTTGATGTATTATGGCGTACCGGGGCGTTACGGCCGTATGCGTCGTTTTTATGCCCCATTCATCCGGCCCGGCGATTTGTGTTTTGACATTGGCGCCCATGTGGGCAATCGGCTGCGGGTGTGGGCCGCGCTGGGGGCGCGCATCGTTGCCGCCGAACCGCAGCCACACCTGATGCGCTGGCTGGCCCGGCTGTACGGCCGTCACCCCCACATCCTCCTCCTTCAGCAAGCCGTCGCTGCCGAGACGGGAGCGGCGACGCTGTACATCAGCCGCCGCACGCCCACGGTGACCACCCTGTCGCCGGCCTGGATGACGGCCGTGCAGCGAGACCCATCCTTTGCCCAGGTTTCCTGGGACACGGCCGTGACGGTGCCCGTGACCACATTGGATGTCTTAATCGCGCAGTACGGCCGTCCTGCCTTCTGCAAAATTGACGTTGAGGGGTATGAACTGGAAGTGCTGCACGGCCTGTCACAACCGATTCCCGCGCTGTCTTTTGAGTACATCCCGGCAGCCAGCGAGATTGCCGCCGGTTGCATCACCTGGTTGGCCGAACTGGGGCCGTATGAATTTAACTATGCCCCCGGCGAAAGCCACCGGCTGCAAGCCGCCCATTGGCTGTCAGCCGCAGACATGCTGGCTGTGTTGTCGCAAATGGACAAGGGCAGTGGGGATGTGTACGGCCGTGTTCTGGCGAGCAGGTGAGCGGGTGAGCAGGTGAGGGGTGAGCACCAAACACCCCCAACCACTTCATAATTCCTAATTCATAATTCCTAATTTTAAAGGGGAAGAGCCTCAGGGGAGGGGGTCCTGAGGCTCTTATAAAAGGAGAAAAAGTTGTGTGTCCTTGCGTGATGTTTAGTATACGGACATATGGCGGTTTGTGAATGGGACTTTATGCCTAATTGGGGGGACGGCCTGACCAGGTACCGTTTGTTCGCGCGTGGGCGCGCGAACTTCCCGGCAGCGAACAAAACCCGACTTTGGAATCGCCCTGTTAAAACCCCAGGTTAACACGTACAAAACCAGGACAACCTGCGTATTTTAAGTACAGGTATAGTGACCACCCACGCTTTTGGGTGGCATTACCCGCTTACAATCTTTGCAAAAACTATACAATTATTAGACAGTGATGAGCTATTGTACACAATTCGGCGGGATAGCAGATAATGAACATCGTTAACGCAATTTGAACGGCGACCTGACAGGTTACACAAAACCTGCCAGGTCTGAATAAAAAGGAACAAAAAGGAGTTAATCATGTTCAAGAAAATTTCTGCTTTTGTTGTGATGTCCCTGCTGTTGGTACTGGCTACCAGCAGCCTGACCGCTGCGTCGGGCAATACCATTTACGATATTGCCAAAGCAAACGGGAACTTTACCCAGTTGGTGGGCGCGGTGGAAGCGGCCGGCCTGAAAAGTACGCTGGAAAGTGACGGCCCCTTCACCGTCTTTGCGCCCACCGATGCCGCTTTTGCGGCGCTGGCAGCCAGCGGCATTGACCCCGAAGCCACACTGCCCAACATTCTGCTGTACCACGTCGTTCCCGGCAGTTTGAAAGCCGCCGATGTATTGGCCGCCGGTACCTTGAAAACCGCTTTTGACGGCAAACCATTTGACGTGGCGGTGAAAGGCGGTGACGCTATTATCACCACCCCTGATGGCGTCACGGCCAGGATTATTATGACCGATATTGAAGCCTCCAACGGCATTATCCACGTCATTGACGCTGTTATTCCACCGCCGGTGAATGCCCTGGACCTTTCACCACTGGGCGACCCCACCAAGAGTATTGCCGAGATTGCGGTAGCCAATGGCAATTTTGACACACTGGTAGCGGCGTTGGATGCAGCCGGTCTGGTCGGCGTCTTTGCCAGCCCTGGTGATTACACCGTCTTTGCCCCCACAGATGCGGCCTTTGCGGCTCTGGGTGAAGAGACCATCAACGCCTTACTGGCTGATCCCAAAGGGGACTTGACCAAGATTTTGACTTACCACGTGGTCGGTGACTCGCTCAGCATCAACCAGGTGGCTACCAGCAGCCGCATTCCTACCTTAAATGGGGCCAATCTGCCGGTAAATTTTAACGGTGGGCAGGTCAATGTAGGCGGCGCCAACATTGTGTTGTTCAATATCCAGGCTTCTAACGGCGTAATTCATGTGATTGATGCCGTCATGGTACCGTAATGTAATTTTTGCGAGGGGGAAAATAAAGCGGCGCTGCTTGTAGAAGCAGCGCCGTTTTTATTTGGGGAGTTTTTGCACCATGTCGGCCAGTTGGGGCAGGGGGAGGGGGTCGGTGGCCAGCAGTTTTTCCAGCGTCACGGCCGTTTCCCGGCGGCCCATCCGATATAATGCCCCCACCAGACCGGCGGCAATGGCAAAAAGGTCGGGCACGTTTTTCAGTTGGAAGGCGCGTTGCAGGGCATCGGCAAAGTGGGCGCAGGCCATTTCGTAGGCTTCCTGCTGCAAGGCCAGCCGGCCCAAACCGGCCAGGGTGGAGATCATGCCGCGCTGGTTGCCAATTTCCCGGTAAAGATACAGACTGCGCTGGTAAAGGGTGCGGGCGTCGCTCAGTTGGTCTTGGGCTACGGCCGTGCGCGCCAACATTTCCAGGCACATGGCAATACCACGCACGTCCCCCATCTCTTCCCGAATTTCCAGGATGATGTGGTTGAGCCGCCGGGCTTCGTCATACGCCTGGCGGGCAAAGGCAACCTGAGCCAGGTTGGAGAGGGAATAGGCGCGGCTCCAGGGATTGCCCAGCCGGGTCACTATTTCCAGGCTTTGTTCGCTGTATGCCTGGGCGGTGGCATACTCCCCGGCGCGATAGGCAATTTGAGCCAGGATGTTCAGGGCAATTCCCATGCCCTGTTCATAAGCGGCCGTTTTGCTTAAGGCTAATCCTTCCTGGCACAATGCTTCGGCCTGAGCGTCATCGCCTAAATGATAATGGATGGCGCCCTGGTAGTTGAGGCAAAAAACCAGGTCGGGCAGAGAAGATAACGGCCGTAACATCGCCACACTCTGCTGTAACAATTGCTGTGCTTCCCCGTAGCGCCCCACGTGGAAGGTAAACCAGCCCTGCCGCGCCAACAACCGTCCCCAGACCAACTGTTTTTCTTCGCTATCAGGCTGCGCCGCCACCATGGCGGCGGCCCGCTGCAACACATCTTGCCCTTCCTGAAAACGGCTGCGCATATCATAGTAATCAAACAGACTGGACAATCCTGCGTTCACGGCCGTTACCTGCTGCTGCAACACGGCCCAGCGCCAGGCGCCGCGTATATTTTCAATCTCCTCACCAATCTCTTCCAACGCCAGCCGTTGTTCCTCATTTTGCAGCCGTTGTTCCGCCCCGCGCAAAAAAGCAATGAAGTAATCCTGGTGACGGCCGTGGACGGCCATTCCCTCCCCCGGATTCTGCTGTAAATGTTCGGCCACATACAAACGCAGCACTTCCAAAATCTCAAAACGTGGTTTGCCCATGCTCCCTGCCACCCGCCGGACAAACGAATGGTCTATCAGCTTCAACAATACCGGCAAAGAAACCCCGGCTACCGCCTCCGCCGCTTCCCGCGAAAAGCCATTGCGGAATATAGAAAGCTGCCGCATTGCTTGTTGTTCTGCACCCGTGAGCATATTCCAGGAGTAAGAGAAGACAGCCCATAAACTGCGGTGCCTTTCCGGCACGTCGTGCATAGTGGCGCTTAAAAAGCGCAAATTCTGCTCTAGTTCCTGTACAATATCCTGGCAAGAAAGCACCCGTACCCAACTGGCGGCCAACTCAATTCCCAAGGGCAATCCATTCACCAACTGACAAATGCGCACGACGGCCGTTTGCTCCGCCGGCGATAGGGTAAAACTGGTCTGCACCGCCCGCGCCGTCTGCAAAAACAACTGCACCGAACTATATCCCTGCCAGGACAGGGTATCCGCCATATCGGTTGGAAATGGCAGCCCCTCCAACAAATACACCTGCTCCCCGCGCACATTCAAACGACTGCGTGATGTCACCAATACCTTCAGCCGGGGCGCCGCCGCCAACAACGCTGTCACATAACTGGCGGCCGCGGTCAGATGCTCAAAATTATCCATCACCAACAAAATCTCTTTTTCCCGCAGATAATTTTGAATGCGTGATGTGGGCGCTTCCGGGTCCCGCAGGGTCAGTTGCAAAGCATCGGCAATTGCCGCCGCCACCGGGTTAAAGTTCGTCACGGCCGTCACACTGCGGTTCAGTTCAATTTGCTCCACAGAAGCCAGCCGCACCAGGTAAATGCCGTCCGCAAAAACCGCCGCTGTCTGTTGTGGTGGTAGGAACTGCTGCACAGCCTGAAGCGCCAGGCGAGTTTTGCCGACCCCACCCGGCCCCACAATCGTCATCAACCGACAGTCAGGGTCCAGCAGCCGGTCAACAACTTCCGCCAGATCAGCCTCGCGCCCCACAAACCGGGTTAATGACGCCGGTAAATTATGGGCCACGCTTTTGGTGAGCAGCTTTTCGCCGGCGGGCAATGTAGTATGCACCAGAATCAGGTCACCACGTAGAATACTTTCGTACAACTGCTGCGTTTCTGGCTCCGGCTCAACCCCTAAATTTTCCCGCAACAAACGCCGGCACGTTTCATATTGCGCCAATGCCGCGCTGCGCTGCCCACTCCAGACCAACAGATACATCAACTGCCGGTGTGTTTCCTCTCGCCAGGGTTCCAGCGCCAACAAACGAGCGGCGTATTTGATGCCTAAAGCGGTATTGCCTTGTTGGGTCAGGTATTCCGTTAAAATATGTAAAGATTGCACGGCCAACAACTGCAACCGTTCTCTTTCTTCTATCACCCACATCTCAAAATCTAGCGATTGTGAAATATGAAACCCCTCCAGAAACTCGCCTCTGTACAAATCAACCGCTTCCCGCAGCAAAATCATTGAAGCCGGGGACAAGGGGGGATTTTCCAAATCACCCAACTCTTTCAGCATGGTCGTGAATCGCACCACATCCACATCATGGTTTGCGGCCATGTTTAGCTCAATCGTCTGCCGGGAAATAAGCAGATAATTACCCACAATGGGGCGCAAATTGAACAGCACATCGCGCAAGTTTTTGCGCGCGCGCTCTTCATCGCTATCCCCCCACAATAAACCGGCTAACGTTTCCCGCGTGTGCGATTTCCCGGTGGCGGCCAGATAAAATAACAAAGCCGTTGCCTTATTGGAAACAAAACCTGTGACCGGATCTTCCCCAATGAAAACCGATGGTGTGCCCAATAACTTCAACCGAAGTTTTTTGGGGGCGCCAGATGCTAAATTCTGTGTCATCGTCCCTCTTTTACCTCCGTTTCTCGACGATTTCTCGACGATCAACCCCTAAAATGCATCTATCGTCGAGTATACATAGTTTGCTCCTATTTGCGAAGGCAAAGAAGACAAAAAGGTCAGCTATTGTATACGTGCCACATGTGCCATAAAGGTCTGGCAGGCACACAACCTATTTGTTTGTTGCCTGCCAGACCAGCCAGTTTTCAGCCCATTTCCCGACACAACATAACGATTGTGGGGCGATGCCACAAGAGCCATCACTATCACCCGACTATGTGGGGCGATGTGGCTGCTATTTGATTGGGTAAAAAAAAGAGGTGCTCCCCCTGCCCTGCATAAACAGGGGGAGCGGTGCAGAGGGGATGTGTAGTGATTTGCAACGAAGTTACAAACCACCGAACAAAAAAAGGAGCGCTGTCCAACTACCCGAAGGTAGGTAGTTAGTGTTAATGGGTAATCTGTAATCGGTGATCTGTAAACCGATGGCAGATTACGGGTTTATCGCCGACGCAAGAACGCCGGGATTTCCAAATTGTTAGGCGCAAAACGTGGTTGAACCGGTTCCGGTTCTGGCTCACGTGCGGGTGGCGCGGCCGGTACGGCCACAGGTTGTGGCTGCGGTTGCGGGCGTGATTGGCTGATGGGGGGGGCTGCCGGACGGCCGTACTGCTGTTGTAGCATTTGGCGCCGCGATAACGTCCGCTCAAAACCGGTAGCAATCACCGTCACCCGCATCTCATCGCCCATTGTTTCATCAATCACCGCGCCAAAAATCATATTGGCATCCGGGTGCGCCGTTTCCCGAATAATGGCCGCCGCCTGATTCACGTCATACAGACTCAGGCTGGGGCCGCCGGTCACATTGAACAAAATGCCCTGCGCGCCATCAATGGTTACGTCTAGCAAACGAGAGCTAATCGCCTGTTCGGCGGCAATCCGCGCCCGTTCTTCGCCTTCGCCGTGCCCAATGGCCATCAATGCGGCCCCACCCTGGGACATAATGGCCTTCACGTCGGCAAAGTCCAGGTTAATCAGGCCGGGCACGGTAATCAGTTCGCTAATTCCTTGAATACCCTGGCGCAGCACGTCATCGGCCATGTTGAAGGAGTCGGCCAGCGACATGCGGCGGTCGGTTAGTTCTAGCAGGCGATCATTGGGAATGACAATCAGCGTATCTACTTGCTCTTTCAATTTTTCAATGCCATGTTCGGCGGAGGTGGAGCGTTTGCTGCCTTCAAAGAGAAACGGCCGTGTCACCACCCCAATTGTCAGCGCCCCTTGCTCACGGGCCACGCGGGCGATCACATGCGCTGCGCCGGTACCGGTGCCGCCGCCCATACCGGCCGTAATGAATACCATGTCAGAGCCTTTCAGCACGGCATACAGTTCATCCACCGATTCTTCGGCCGCTTTCTCGCCGACTTCAGGGTGTCCACCGGCGCCCAACCCGCGCGTCAACTTCTCGCCGATGCGTACCCGCACCGGCGCATCAGACAGGATGAGGGCCTGGTTGTCGGTGTTGACAGACACAAAGTCCACACCGTTGATCCCTTCTTTGATCATGCGGTTAACGGCGTTACAGCCGCCGCCCCCAACACCGATGACACGAATGCAGGCTACATTTTCTAATTCTGGTGTTCTTTGCATGGGTAAACCCTCTTCTGCACTTCGATGAGACGACAGGATAAAGAAAAAACCACCTTCTTCAAACCCTCTTCCCGGTTGCGACCGGTTTGTTCTTTATCGGCTGTTTACGCCCTTTACAGCAATGTTGCTTTGTTCCCTGGGCGTGGGTCATAACGGCTGGCGTATTGTTCCAATGTTGCTTTTTCTACCAGCCATTTGTTCCCAAATTTGATGGCAGGGAGTTTGCCTTGCCGGATGAGACGCCTGACGGATTCGGGATGAACATTGAGACGTTTTGCCACTTCCGGGACGCCTGCATAACTTTCCAGCAAATCTTCCTTACTCATTGCATCTCATTTACTTGGGAAACATCTACACCGATGCGGGATAGTACAACAAATTATTTGTTGTAAAAATACAACAAAACCACGCAACTGTCAAGAGTTTTGTTGTAATAAGTCAACAGATGTGGATAACTGCTCCCCAACGGCCGTCACCCACCCCTTCTGAATCAGTCGCTCTATCGCCGCTTGCACGGCCGTTGCCGCCCCCTCGCCCACCTGCCGAAAACCAAACAGCCGCCCCACCGGCAGCGGTATCTCCTCTCTGGTAATTCTCACCGCGTCGTCAATGACCAACAGCACCGCTTCTTCCACCTCTTCCGGCGCTATGAATTCAAACTTACGCGACACCGCCGGTAACTGCGCCCGATTACGCACCAACGGCCGTTCCCCCGTTACCGTCCACAAAAAATCACCACGCCGCTGTATACGGCCGTGCGCCACCCCATCGGCCACAATCTGGTTGGTCAGATCGTCATAAGTATTCAACACCTTATAACCGGCGGCCTGCCACAGCCGCCGCATTGCTTCCCGGATATGAATCGGCGATTCTACCGCTACGACCGTTTCCAACTGCTGGCGCACCTCATCCCGAAAAGCGGCTTTTTCCCGATACCGGCTGTGAAAGGAACTTTTTCGTGTGGAAAGTTCAATCTGAGCAGTCTGGTAATCAGGGACGGGGCGGGGCGCAACGGCCGTGTCCAATATCTCATAGCGGGGCAAGGGCATCGGGGGGGGAAACGGCCGTGCCATCGCCTCATTTTCCCCTTCAATTATCGCCAGCAGCCGCGCCTGCTCCGCTGCCGGGTCATGCCACCAGGCATGGCTCCACACCCGCCCCACGCGCCAGCCCAGATGGGCCAACACCTGCGCTTGAATCCGATCCCGATCCCGCGCCGAACGCGCCAGGTGATAATTGTCGCCATCACATTCCAGCCCTACCCGGTAATATCCCGGCCGCGCCTCGTCCAGCACCGCCAGATCCACACGCATCGGCCCATCGCCCACCCGGTGTGCCAGCCGGTGCCCCTGTGCCTGTAACGCAGCGGCCACCACAGCTTCAAACGGCGCAGTTCGAGAAGCCTGGTCAGGCGCCAACAGCGGCAATTTTCCAGTTTGTGCATAGTGTAAATACTGCTTCAAAACGGCAATGCTGCGCGCTGCCACCCGATCTGCATCCAACTCATCTGGCGCAAAATTGGTAAAAATTTCGCATCGTTGGCGGGCGCGGGTGATCAGCACATTCAACCGCCGTTCCCCGCCCGGCAGGTTCAGCGGCCCAAAGTTGAGTGACAGGGAGCCATCGGCCGCACGGCCGTAGCCCATGCTAATCAAAATCACATCCCGCTCATCCCCCTGTACATTCTCCAAATTCTTCACAAAAAACGGTTCTGACCGGTGGGCGAAGAAAGATTCCGCTGATGGGTCGGCCCGGCGCAGCCGTTCCACCTCATCCCGCACCGCCTCGCTCTGGCTGGCGCTAAACGCCACCACCCCCAGGCTCAATGGCGCATCGGCCGCCACCTGCGCCCGCGCGTGGGCCATTACTGCTTCGGCTACCAGGCGCGCCTCTTCCGGGTTCGTCCGGCTGCGCCCCCGGTCATACACCGTATGCGGCAAGACGTGCAGGCGCAGCCCCGACTCCTGCCGCCCCACATCCGGGCTGGGGAAAACGACCAGTTGTCGCTCATAAAAAGCGCGGTTGGAAATGGCAATCAGCGATTCATGGCGGCTGCGATAATGCCAGCGCAACATGCGCTGCGGAGCATTTTGGGCGCAGAATAAATCGAGAATGCTTTCAGGAGATTGGAGATTGGAGATCGGGGATTGAAGCTCCGCAATCTCCGATCTCCAATCTCCAATCTCCTCTCCCACAATCCGCTCAAAAAAGCTGGTAGGTGGCAACTGGCGGCTGTCGCCCACCACCACCACCTGCCGCCCACGTAAAATCGCGCCAAAGGCGTCCACCGGTCGCACCTGGCTGGCTTCATCAAAAATCACCAGATCAAAAGCCACGCTGTCTGGCGGCAAGAAGGCGGCGATGGAAAGTGGACTCATCATAAACAGTGGTTTGATGCGCTGAATGGCCTGTCCCGCTTCTTGCATCAACACCCGAATGGGCTTATGCTGCCGCTGCTTGCCCATCTCCGCCTGTAGCTGCCCCATCTGCCCGGCGGCGGCATAACGGGGTAGTTGTTGCCAGTGGCTATGAGCTAACCGCACCCGGTTGGCGACCAGAAATTCTCTGTCTAGCTCTTGAAACTGGCGGATGGTTTCGTCTTGTGTGGCGCTATTTGCCTGGGCTAACTGGGGATGGGTGGCGGCGGCTTTTTCGATCAGGCTGGTGAGCCAGGCAAGGGTAAACAGGTCAGCCAGATGCGCCGGGCCTTGTGCCCAGGTATGGGCAACTTCAGCCAGGTCGGTTAATCCGGCTGCCCGAAGTTGGTTGGCGGCCTGGTTATATGCCACTATCTCTGGCAGGCGTTCGGCCGCGGCATGAATTTGCGCCAGGATGGTTTGCTGTTCGGCATAGGGGACGTCCGCAAATGTCTGTTTTGGACCCAGGCGCAAACTCTCGTCAAATTGCAGATTGGTGAAAAGATGGGCAACGGCCGTAACCATCTCCCCCCGCATTTTTTCAATAACCGCGATAGCCGGGCGCAGCCAATCCCCATGCACCCCCCGCGCCGCATAATCCAGCAGCGCCGGATCAATCTGCCCGGCCGCTATGTCCCGGTGCATTCGCACCAGCCAATGCCCCACCCGCAGCAGGTCGGTCCAGTCAGACGCTTCTTTTTGCCAGCGCACTGTAAAGAGTTCGGCCAACAGCGGCGTCATGTGTGCCAACAACGGCCGTACTCGCTGCACATCCAGAATGGCATCCACCAGCGCCAGTTGCCCTTCCCACGAATCAGGCACTGTACGGCGGCACAGCCCGGTTAGCTGCTGCCGCGCCTGCCGGTAACGGCCGGAGAGAGAACGCCACCACTTTGGCCCGGCCATCAACCCCTGACGAATGGGCAGTACATCTTGCGCCCACGCTTCCGGGATGAGCCAGGCGTCAAATTCGGCATGGGCGCGGGCGGTTTGCTGTCCAGCTTCCAGTGCCGCCAGCAGCGGTTCAGCCTGGGTGCGCCAGGCTTCAGCGTGTATATCCACGGCATATAACGCAGGCGCTAACAGCAGGTGGCGGGCATCGAAGAGGAGTTTGTCCAGATCGGCCGGGGTCAGGGGCACGGCCGTGCCCAGATGCTGCGCCAGTTCGGCGCTGGCGGCAAGCTGGTGGGCCAGGGCGTGCAGAGCATCCTGGCTGTGTTGGCGGATGATGGGCACGGCCGTATCGCCATACTCTTGACACCTGCTGCCCGCTAACGGGTGAGCTGCCGGGATGTCCATTTGCTGCAAGCAGGTTTGTAACGCCGCCACTTGCGCCAGCCGTGCCTGCGCCGTTTCTTTTGACCAGTTTTGCATCAGCGATTGATTGAGTGTGGGCAAGGGGGCGAAGTCGGCCAGCCGGGATTGAAGCTGGAGGGCACGTCCGTAGGCTTCATACAGGGTTACGCCGCTGTCGCCAACAGGTTCATTGAGGGCGCGGCTGTAATTGTTGAGCCGGGCGCGCAGGTGGGTGAGTGCGTCCAGGGCCGGGAAACGGCCGTTTTGCAAACGGCCGTCTGCCTGCGGCTGCCCCAGTTGCAAAGTACGCGCCAGTTCTGCCAGAAAGCCACGTTTGGTAGATTTGTGACTGTGTAGTTCCAGCGCCGCATCACCCAAACCAATTTCATCCAGACGCCGCTTGACCACGTCCAACGCCGCCATCTTTTCGGCTACAAACAAGATCGTTTTGCCCTGCCCCAACGCCTCGGCAATAAGGTTGGTGATGGTTTGGGATTTGCCGGTGCCGGGGGGGCCTTGAATGACCAGGTTACGGCCGTTGTTCACGTCCAGTATTGCCTGCATTTGGGAACTATCGGCGTCTACCACCTGAAAGCTGTTGGCCAGTGGCAGCAGGTCATCCAAAAAAGCGTCATCGGAAATTCCACCGGTCTCATTAAAGCCATCAGGGTGCAGCAGCGCCCGCAAAATGGGGTGATGGGCCGGACGCCGATCTACCGGCCAGTTTGCCGGGTCCAGATCAGCCATCATAAGCAGTTTACTGAAGGAGAAGAAGCCGAGGTTCACGGCCGTGTCGTCCACCAACCAGCCGGGCATGGCCTGAACGGCCTGGGAAACCTGGGCAAAATAAGCGGCCACATCGGGCACATCGGCCGGGGGCAGTTCCGGCAGGGCCAGCCCAAAATCGGCCGCCAGCTTGAGCCGCAAGGAGAGGTTGTCTTGAATTTCTGCGCCGGTGTAAGTCAGATAAAAGCGGCTGTCGGCGCTGTCACGGGCCAGCGACACGGGGATCAACAGCAATGGGGCGCGGCGCCATAGCGTGGTGTTTGCTGTTTCCCGCCAGTGCAACATGCCCAACGCCAGGTAGAGAATGTTGACGCCTTGTTCTTCGATGACGGCAACGGCCGTGTAATAACTGTTCAGTAGCCGTTTTTGCAGTTCAGCAGAACTGTATGGCGTTTGCAACTGGCTGTCGGTAGACGGGTCGGCGGTCGGCTGCCCGGCCAGGTCGAATAAGTCCTCGACGGTTTCCGGCTGAGGCAAAAAGGTAAACACCGTCGCTGCCTCCACCAGTAACCGCATAATCTCTACCGGCTGTTCGTGGACAATTTCCAGGCTTCTGGCTTTAAGCGGGTGATAGTTAACGAGGGGATTTCGCAGGCCCAGGTCAAGTAGTTCCTGGCGAGTGGCTTCTAAGCGGGCGTGTATCTGGTCCATCCTGTTACCTGTTGCCGGCGAAATAAATGCCTGGAGATTGATTATAAAGAAGTTGGATCAGGCTCACAAGACAAACCAGATGTGCCTTCCCAATATATACTCAGCAAGGCCATAAAGTTACATTTCATCTGGTGGCAAGTGGCAGGTAGCAAGTGGCAAGTTACTCTGGAAATAATGACTTGCAACCTGCAACTTGCGACTTGCAACCGAAAACAAAATGTCAGTTTATGACCGTTGGCAGTATAGAATGGTGATCAAACCGGGAACAACTCACGTATAATGGGGCAAATGTTGACAGGCAATAACCAAAATGGCTAACAACGATACGCTCACTGCCTGGCTGGAACGCTGGCGTAAAGGGGATGAACGGGCCGCGGAACTCATTTATAACCAGTTCCGCGACCAGACGTTTCGGCTTGCCTATGGATTGTTGGGCCACCACGAGGACGCCGAAGAAGCGGCGCAAGACGCGCTGACGTATGCGCTGGTGAACGTTCACAAATATGATCATACGAAATCCGGTTTTGCTACCTGGCTGCATACCATCACCGTGAGCCGCTGCCGTGACAAACGACGGCGCAAGCTGCTGCCCAGTTTTTCACTGAGTGAGTGGCTGCAAAAGGGGCAAGATGTGCCGGATGAGCGACCTGACCCGGAAATGATCACGGCCGTTCACCAGACCCATACCCAACTCTGGCAGGCTATCCAAACCCTGAAACCGCGCTATCGAGAAGCCATTGTCTTGCGTTATTGGGCGGGCTGCACCTACCGCGAAATGGCCGAAATCCTGGGCTGCCCCATTCCCACTGCCCAATCCCGCGTGCGCCTGGCGTATGACCAGATCAAAACGCAGATAGAGGGAAACCCGGTTTCTCCAAGAAACCCGGTTTCTGACCAAAAATGACTCATTTTACTGACCGTGATGTTCAAGGCTATATTCATCACGCGCTCACCGATGCCCAGCGCGAGACGATGAACCACCACATGCAAAGCTGTGGTGAGTGCCGTGCGCGCCTGCAAATGGCGGAAATGCAGCGGCGACGCTTTGCTACTGACCTGGCAGATGAAATACGGCGTTCACGGCCGTCTGACCGGATGCGCTTTGGGTCTATCAAACCTGGTCTGAACCGGCGCCGCCGCCGGGCGTTTGTTCATTTTCATTCCATGCACGTGCTTTCCACATTGGGTACGGTGACGGCCGTTTTTGCCTTTCTCTTTTTTGGCCTCTATCTGCTGGGGCTGAGCGCCGCCAATAACCCGGCGCCGGCTTTCAATGAGCAGTTTGTTGATCCACCGGGCATGGTGAAATTGTTCGACGAAGCCTGGGATAAACCGGCGCCTTACCAGGCCGGTCTGCTTGTTTCCCAACAAGACGCGCTGGATATGCTGGCTGCTGCCCCGGTTTACCATATTGATGTTACTATCAGCGATGATCTGCGGCATATGGACGGCCGTCAGCAACTCCGCTACATCAATACAACCCCTGACACACTGACAAACCTCGTCTTCCACCTTTACCCCAACCAGAAGGGGGAATCATTGGCCGTCTATGATGTGGAAGTGAATGACCGGCCAGTTGAACCGCAACTGTTGAATCAATCCCGCCATGTGCAGATTCAACTGCCCCGGCCATTGTTGCCCGGTGAAACGGTGGTGGTAGAAATGGCCTTTGAGTGGCGCAGTAACCCGGCGCAGACCTTGCCCCCGGAAGTAATTCACCTGGTGCAGTTCAACCCCACCCTGGCCGTTTACCGGCCAGAAAATGGGTGGGATATGACGCTGCCCACCCAAAACTTACTGTTCCCGGCCATCCCCAGTTTTTATCGCCTGCGGGTCAACGCGCCAGACAGCCGCAGCCTTGTTGCCTCCGGTATTGTCACCGGGCGCGAACTGGCAGGCAGCCGGCCAACCCGGCAAATTGTTACCATCGCCGCCGGCCCCGTTCATGCGTTTCATCTTACCGTTGGCCGCCGTTTCCAGGTTGCCGTCAGCGGCAAGGTAGGTGAAACCAACGTCAATAGTTATGCGTTTGCGGCCAACCAGCTTGGCAATGCCCAGGAAGCTTTGACCCTGGCCCAAACTGCGCTCACGCAGTACAACCGGCTTTTTGGGGCGTACCCTTATACAGAATTGGACATCATCAACGTGCCCACTCTGGCCCATGCCAACCAGGGCGCTTCGTATCCGGGGGTGATTTTGCTGGCCCATGACCCTTTTTTGTATTACCCTGACGGCCGTCAGCAAATGATTATGCTGCAAACCGCCAGCCAATGGTTTATCCCACCTGCCGCTGCCAGCCAGTTGCAAAACCCCTGGCTGGCAGAGGGGCTGGCGGCTTATGCCAGCCACTATGCCTACGGGGACAATGACACGGCCGTGACCAACCTTAACCAACGCTGGCAAACGCGCGCCCAGGCAGCTTATGGGCCATTCGATCTGCCCGCTGCCGTCTACACCAATCTGGGCTATTACAACATGACGCAGGGCCAATCCCCCCTCTTCTTTGCGGCCCTGGCGGAGACGATGGGGCAGGCTGCTTTTGTCACCTTTCTGGCCGATTATGTGCAAACCTACCGCTGGGGCGGCGCGGACGCTGCCGCCTTCCGCGAATTACTCACCGCTCACTGCCAGTGTGATCTGACCCCTGTCTGGACAAAGTATTCATTACCCTAAACCCTCACGGCCGTACCACCACCATGCCCACATTCACCACCTCACGGCCGTCGGCAAACACCTGCCGCGTCACCGTCTCCGTCTCATACAATCCCGCGGCCAGGTGCAGTGGGCCGGGCAGCGCCGTAGGCGGGATGGTGAACGTATGACGATCCAGGATCATCTCGCCGGGCGGCCATTCATTCGTTGGGTGACGGCCGTCGCCCGGTACGCCATCATGCTGCGCCACCAGCCAGCCATCGGCCGCCAGCAAATGCACAAACGCCGTTAAATGCACCGGTACCGGCTGCGCCGCTTCCCAGGCCAGCGTCACCGCCACCACATACCCCGGCGTTACCGTCAGGGAATCGCCAAACAGGGCGGGACGGCCGTTTACCGTCACCCACACCCCCCGCAGCCAGAGCAGCGGTTCACCGTCCGCATCCGGCAGCATCGCTTCCGGCGGTTGCAGCGCCGCCGCCAGCCCCTCACCCAACAGGTAACTTTGCAGCGCATAATCGCCTGCCGCTGCCTGCCATTCCCACAAGCCGTTAGCTGCCAGCCATAACGCTGCCGGATCCTCATCAGCCGCCGCCGCCGAGAATTGCCAGACACGGCCGTGCGGCTGTGCCCAGGTCGCATCCGCCCCATCAAACACCATCTCCACTGGCGTGTCGGCCAGATAGTAGGCCAACGGCAGCATCTCCACACCCGCGGCGATAACGCCGTCACCAGGGGAAGCGGCCGTTTGCACCAGCCGCGCCAGTTCGCGTAAATCCGGCGCACGGCCGTAAAGCGGCTGCCCATACAACCGCACCAAACCGGCCACCGATGCCGCCAGCACCCCCAGGCCAATGAGCCAGGCCACCACCTCTCTCCCTCTGCGCCTCTGTGTCTCTGTGGTAAAAACAGAGACGCCCAACCTGGAGGAGGCATCACCCGCCAGCGCCCGTAGGCCCATGGCCAGCAGCAATAACCAGGCCGGAGCCGCCAGCGCCACCATCGCCGCTGGCATTAACGGCTGGCGCAGCGCCAACAAGTACACGGTCAATGCCACACCGCCCAGCCAGGCCGCCAGAAAGGCGACCCAACCCGGCTGCACCGGCCACCAGCGGCGCGCCCCCCACAAAATCAGCAGCAACCCGGCCAGAAAAAGCCAACGGCCGTACCTACCCCCCCCATCACCCCAGACCAGCGCCCGCCCCAATTGCCCCAGGTAAGCGGCCATTTCCGGCACGGCCGTCGCGTTTTCCGCCAACGGCCAGCCCAACCACAGCGCCATACCGCCCGCCGCCAGGACGCAGGTTAACCAGGCCAGCCACAGGCGGCGTGACGGCCGTTTCCGCGCCAGCCAGAGTAAGAACCCCTGCGCCAGCAGCGCCACCCAGACCAGCCCGTGCCCCATCACTGCCAGCAGCGCCAGCGCCGCATACACCAACCACCACCGGCCCGTCCGTTTACCGGCCACCAAATCCCCCAACAGCAGCGCGGCCGCCGTGATAAACAGCAGGCTCCAGGCATAACCGGGCGTCCCATCCTGGCTCAACCATACCAGCAAAGGGGACACGGCCGTGAACAGCAACACCAGCCGCCCCAAACCGGCGCCGCCCATGCGCCGCCCCAACTGCGCCAGGAGTGGCAGCAGCAGCAGCCCCAGGTAAAGCGCGGGCAGCCGCAGCGCCCATTCGCTCGATCCCATCAGGCGCAGCCAGCCGCCCAACCCGGCCATCAGCCAGGGGGACAGCGGCTCACCCACGGCCACCGGGAGAGCATCACCCCGCGCCAGCAAAAAGGCCGCCGCTTCTGCCGGGCGCAGCGCCTGTGCGCCCAGCGTATGCAGCCGCAGGGCGAAGGCGACCAGGAGTAGGGCGGTGGTGGTGAGCAGGTGAGGGCGGCGCAGACGCTGGGGTGAGGGGGTAAGCAGGTGAGGGCGGCACAGACGCCGGGGTGAGGGCGGCGCAAACGCCGGGCTAAGGGAGCGGGTGGTGGGGGTGGGCTGCCAGCGCCAGGCGAGCAGGCAGACGAGGAGCAGGGTCACGGCCGTGACCCATAGGCCCAACGCCAGCCCCGGCAGCCGGTAGCGCAGTTCAATTTCATGGGTCCCGGCGGGCAGTAATACTCCTTGCAGCCCGTAGTTGACGGTGAGCAAGGGAGTTTTAACGCCGTTAACGGTTGCCTGCCAGCCCGGCTGCACCCATTCGCTGATGACCAGGATGCCGGGCACGGCCGTTTGCACCTGGATGCGCCGAATGGAGGGCGACGGCCGTGTCATCGTCACCTGAGGCGCGGGATCAGCCGCGACGATGGTTTCTAAACCCGGCGGCGACGCAGACACCATAACCTGGGTGGCCGGGTCAAAATCTGGCTCTTTCATCGCCTGCCAGGCCGCTTCTACGTCGGGGAACAGGCGTGGCTGATAGATCATCCAGGCATAAGGCAGCGGATCAGGGATGCGAAAAAGTGCGCCCTGGCGTGTTTCGCCGGGCAGAACGCTCTCTTCAAAATGGGCAATTTCCACCATGCCGGGTTCCACGGGCGCGGTATCCAGCACGTGGGTGACGTGCAGCAGCCGCCAGCGCGTCAGTCGGGGCAGGCTGTTAAAACGGCCGGCCGTCTGCCACTGCAAAGGGCTGATACCGCGAATGTCTTCCAGGCCATAAATTTCGCCCAGGTTGGCGTGAAACAGGCCGCGTGAATCAATGCGGCCCGGCTGATCGGCCTGCAAGGGGGCCAGCCAGACCGGTTCCGGCCAGAAGACGGCGGGGGATTCTGCCTGCCAATCCATGGCCTGGGTGATGGGCGCGTACAAATCAAAGGCCAACAGCAGCGGCAGCAGCCAGGCCAGGCGAGGGCGTTTGACTATCACCAATAACAGCGCCAGGGTCACGGCCGTGAATACCCCCGCCCGCAGCCAGACTAAGGCCCAATCGGCCAGTGACTTCGGGGGTAATGCCCAGAGGATGAGCGCCGCCAGCAGCAGCAAGACGGCCAGGGTCACGGCCGTGCGCCGCCAGATAGGGCGCGTGGCCGCCGGGCGCTCCAGCCACAGCGCCGCTCCTTGCGCCGCCAGCAGCGCCAGCCCCAGGCTAACCACCCCCATCAGCCGCTCCTGCTGCCGGAACAGGGCAAAACCCGGCGTGGCGCGGTACGCCAGTTCAAAGAGGATGCCGTTGTCACCCAATGCCAGCCAGGCGGCCACCAGCGTCAACCCGGCCCAAAAGAGGATTTCACTGCGGGCGGGATCAGCCGGAGACAAGGTGTGACGGCCGTACAAAGCTACCACGGCCAGTGTTACGGCCGTGGCGCCCACGTACTCCGGCGACCACTGCGCCAGCAGGCCGGGCAGGAGGATTTGCAGATTCAGCAGCAGTGGCTGGCCGGAGGCGACAAAGGCGTAACCGGTATCACTGCGGCTCGTCAGCGCCAGGTAGTGCCAGGTGGGTAAGGCGGCGACGAGGGATATGCCTACGGCCGTGCCCGCCACCACCGCGCCCAGGCCCACCACCCAGCGCCACGCCCACCGCGCCCGTACTGCCAGAAACAGATAATAGGCGGCGGCCACATAACTCAGGTGCAAAAACGTTTGTGGATGCCCGGCCAGGAAGGCCAGCCCCCACACCAGCCCGGCAGCCAGCAAGGCCCGCGGCCGGGCAACGCCAATCCGCAGCAGCAGTAAGACGAGCGGCAGCCAGGTCATCGTTTCCAACACGGCCAGTTGCAGCAGGGGGTATGAGGTGAGGTAGCCGCCCAGGGCGAAGGCGATGGCAGCCAGCAGCGCCGCCGCCCGCCGCCGGGTGATGTGTGCTGCCAGCCCATAGGTGAAAATGCCCGCCAGCCAGATGTGCAGCAGCCCTTCGGCTTCCAGGGCATAAAAGGGCATGCCCCAGGGGCGGGCGGCCAGGATGGTCAGCCAGCGCGGGGGATAGAAGGCGGCCGATTGGGGGTCGGCGGCGAAGGGGAAGCCGCCAAAACTACCGGGCGACCAGATGGGGAAACGGCCGTGCCCCATCTCTTGCGCCTGAAAAATGGCAAAGGCGTGGAACTGCCCCGACAGGTCACTGTTGGGCAGCCGCGCCCGCCCCAGCAGCAGCGGCGCAAAAAAGAGAAACCACAACAGCGTCCACGACAAGAGGGGTGGCAAGTGGCGGCGGACCATAGGCAGGATTAGGGATTCCTCGCTCCGAAGACTTCGCTCGGAATGACATGGCTCTATTGGTGGATCAATTACTTAAACAATGCGCGACGTACCATTCCCAGAACCGGGCGACGCCTTCGCGCACGGAGACCTGCGGGTTGTAGCCGAGCAGCCGCCGCGCTTTGCTGATGTCGGCGCAGTTTTGGACAAAATCGGCGGCCAGGCGGGGTTTGGAAACGACGTTGGCTTTTCTCCCGGCCAGTTCTTCAATGTAGCTCACAAAGTCGGCCAGCAGGGTGGGTTCGCCCCGCCCCAAGTTGATGATTTCGTAGCCCAATGGCCGGTCAATGGCCGCGGCTACGCCGTCGGTAATGTCTTCCACGTAGGTCCAATCGCGCCACATTTGCCCATTGTCGTAAAGGGGGATTTCTACCCCTTTGGCGGCGCTTTCGGCGACGAGATAAGCCATCATGTCGGGACGGCCGTTTGGCCCGTACACCGTAAAAAAGCGCACCACTGTGATGTTTTGTTGGAACAAATAGTGATAGGTGTAGGCCAGAATTTCGGCGGCGCGTTTGGCGGCGGCGTAGGGTTGCAAGGGGCGGTCGCAGGGGTCGGTTTCCACAAACGGAATCTGTTTTGTATTGCCGTATACAGAGGAGGTGGACGCCTGCACAAAGTTGCCTACGCCGGTGGCCCGTGCCGCGTCCATGAGGTGCTGCGAACCGTTCAGGTCTACCTCCACATAGAGGTCAGGGTATTTCACGGCGTTGCGCACGCCGGCCATGGCTGCCAGGTGGGCGACGGCGTCAAACTTCTCATGTTCAAACAGGTCAAACATCGCCTGCCGGTGGCGAATGTCCTCTTCAACCATGCAAAAGGCGGGATAAGCATTCAGGCGGGCCTCGTTGGCCCGCTTTTTGGTCGGGTCGTAGTAGTCGTTGAAGTTGTCCAGGCCCACAACGGTCTCCCCCCGTTTCAATAATTTCTCGGCCAGATTGCTGCCGATAAACCCGGCGGCGCCGGTGACGAGGATTTTCATAGGTTTCCTTTTTGGGAGGCGTGATGCGTGAACATCTGGTTCACGCATCACGCCTCCCTAATTGACTGCACCATCAACTGCAAATCCCGACGGCCGTTCCACTCGTTTACGTTGAGGGTGTAGGCGATGTCAATGTATTGGGGCAGGTGGTTGGCCCAGGCGCCCTGGCGAAAGGCGATGGCCGACAGCACCTTGTAGCCGCCGCCCGCGCCTTCGCTGCTGGTGAGCTGCAATTGCAGGTGCGCGCCGTCTTGCCCCACCAGGCGGTGATGGATGATTTCCACGTTGCGGCTGACAAAGACGGGAGTGGGGTTGGCCGTGCCGGTTGGTTCCAGCCCGGACAGGTGTTCAAACAGGCTCCAATCCACGTCATTTAGTTCAACTTCGGCGTCTATGGTGAGGGTGGGGGCCAGGTCACGGCCGTCTAGCTGCCGCGCGGCAATTGCCCGCATCCGTTCTATAAATTCGGGCAGGTTTTCATTGCGAATGGTGAACCCGGCGGCCTGGGCGTGGCCGCCATGCCGCACCAGCAGGTCGGCTACTTCGTCCAGGGCGTCGGTGATGTGGAATTCGTCAATGGAACGGCAAGACCCCCGGCTCTCTTCCTCGCCCTGCTCCATGACAATGGCCGGGCGGTAATGTTTTTCGGCCAGGCGGCTGGCTACCAGGCCGACGATGCCGGGCAGGTAATCCTTGTCGGCGGTGATGAGGATGGGGTCGGTGGGGTCAATCATCGTTTCCGCTTTGTCGCCCAGGTCGCTGGTGAGGCGCTGCCGCTGCTGGTTAAGCTGGTTCAGTTCGTTGGCGTAGCGGCGGGCGTCTACCTGGTTGCTGGCAGCCAGCAGGCGGGCGGCGTCGTAGGCGTGGGCCAGCCGCCCGGCGGCGTTGATGCGCGGGCCGATGCCGAAGGCGATGGATTCGGCGGTGAGGCTGCCCATTTTCAGGCGGGCCACTTCGGCCAGGGCGCGGATGCCGGGGCGACGGCCGTTGTTCAGCGCCACCAACCCGTCGGCCACCAGTTTGCGGTTTTCATGCAGCAACGGGGCCAGGTCGGCCACCGTGCCAATGGCCACCAGATCGAGCAGGTCGGCGTCTTCAAATTGGGCGCGGCTGGGCATGGCCTGGCGGAGGGCCTGGGCCAGCTTGAAGGCGATGCCCACGCCCGCCAGCATGGTTTCGGGATAGGCAGAGTCGGGGCGTTTGGGGTTGATGACGGCCAGGGCGGGGGGCAGATCGGCGCCCAGGCTGTGGTGGTCGGTGATGATCATGTCCAGGCCGATGGCCTGGGCGTGCTGCGCTTCCAGGATGGAGCGGATGCCGCAATCTACGCTGATGACCAAGCCGGCGCCGTTTTCTTTGAGCTTGTTGATCGCTTCGGTGTTGAGGCCGTAGCCTTCGTCTATGCGGTCGGGGATGTAGGGTATGGCTTGTTGACGGGAGAGGCCGAGGCCGCGCAACGCCTGGGTGAGCAGGACGGTGGCCGTTACGCCGTCGGCGTCGAAGTCGCCGTAGACGTAGATGGTTTCGTCGTTTTCGATAGCACGTTGGATCCGGGCGACGGCCGTGTCCATATCGGCCAGTAAAAACGGGTCTGTTTTGCCCAGGTAGCGCCCTTCCAGGAAGGCCTGGGCTTCGGCGGGGCTGGTGATGCCCCGGTTGTATAACACCTGGCGCAAAACGGGGTGGATGTGCCCCAGGGCGTCCCGCGTGGCGGCGGGCATGGCCGGGGCGATGTGCCACTTGGGGGCACGGATGGTTGGTGGATGGTTCATAGGGGCGGGAATGTACCATAGATTGGTTCATTCTTAAAGATTGCACCAATCCGCGCTTATGGCTCTGATAACGCTATAATCCGCCGCTTATGACGAAGAGATTGCGGCTGTCTATGGCACATCATCCATTTGAAGGGATTCATGGGGCGATGGTTTTGCTTATTCTTTTCCTGGCCGGGGTGGGGCTATATTGGGGTTGGCGGACTGTTTGGTTTTTGACGGATGATGCTTATATTGCTTTCCGCTACGTCAGTAACAGCTATTTGGGGTTTGGCTATACGTGGAATCCGCCCCCGTTTCGGCCGGTTGAGGGTTATACCAGCTTTTTATGGGTGGCGCTGCTGGATGGCATCTGGCGGTTGACGGGGATTGAGCCGCCGGTGGCGGCCAACGTGGTGGCCTTTGTTTTTGCGCTGGGGACAACGGTGCTGGGCGCGGCCATGCTGCTGCTGATGCCGCTGCGCCCGGCGCTGAAAAAAATTCGCCTGCCTTTGTTGGCGCTGGTTTTGCTGGCTGTTCTGAGCAATCGCACTTATCTGGCCTGGGCCAGTTCGGGGCTGGAAATGGCTATGTTTAACTTTTTTGTAACGGCCTGGGTGTTTTGCGGGCTGTTCCTGCCCCAGAAGACGATGCGCTGGCTGCTGTTGTTGGTGATTACGGCCGTGTTCATCATCTTATCTCGCCCCGATGGCCTGATGTTTGTGGCGGCTACTCTGGTGCTGGCGGGGTTGAGCTTTGCCGAACAGGTAAAAGACAAACGGTTTCAGGCGCGCGCTTTACTGGCGCTGCTGCCGCTGCTGATTGTGGTTGTTCATTTTCTCTGGCGCAAGCAGAAATATGGCGCATGGCTGCCAAACACCTATGCGGCCAAATATGTGGCTGCCTGGCCGGAAAGTGGTTTGCGCTATTTGTTTTCATTTGTGGTGGAATATGCCTTGTGGTTTTGGCTGATCCTGGCGGTTTTGTTCCTGGTTCAGGCGCTGCGTACCGGGCGCACCCATTGGCAGGTGGTGTCTGATTACCAAACGTTCATTTTTAGCCGGTTTGTGATGGACAGCGTCATTGTGGGTACGGTATTGGCGCATTTTGCCTATTACACGCTGATTATTGGTGGCGATCATTTTGAGTATCGCGTCTACAGCCAGTTGATTTTGTTGATTTTCGTTTCGGCTGTGTGGTTGCTTAACCGGCTTTCATTTCATGCGGTGGGGGCGGTGATGTACCTGGGGTTGTTTATTCTAGTGCAGTGCGGCGCAAATGGGCCGACAGATTGAAAAATTCGGGATAACAGGGTAAGCTCCTGGCTTGATAACAAATGAGTGAGGTGAAAGAATGCCAGGACCAAAAGCAATCGCTATCAAGTTAAGTGAAGAAGAAAAAGCCGGTCTGGAAAAATTAAGAAGACGGCACAATGTTAGCCAACAAATAGCCAAAAGGGCAGGGGTTATCCTGGCTTTAGGGGAAGGCAAAAGCAACAGCCAGGTGATGCGGGAGATGGGCCTTTCGCGGGATATGGTGCGCCATTGGCGACAGAGGTGGGTGGATTTACAGCCCATAGCTTTAGCCGACTTGAGTATTGAGGAACGGTTAGAAGACCTGCCGCGACCGGGGCGGCGGGCTCGAATCACAGCCGACCAGGTATGCCAAATCCAGCAAATGGCCTGTGAGAAGCCGGAAGAATGGGAGCGACCCATCAGCCATTGGACGGGTCGGGAAATAGCCGATGAAGTGGTGAAACGAGGCATCGTGGCCCAGATTTCGCCCCGCCACGCGGCGCGGCTGCTAAAAAAGGGGCCTTGAAGCCGCATCTGGTTCGCTATTGGCTGACATCTGTCGTTGATGAACGCTTTGATGAAAAGGTGACTGACATCAATAGCCTTTATCAGCAGGCCGCAGAACTGATGGAACAAGGAGAAGCAGTGGTTAGCACCGATGAACTGACTGGCGTCCAAGCCTTGGAGCGCAAACATGACAGCCTGCCCCTGAAGCCGGGCTATGTCGAGTACCAGGAATTTGAGTACATTCGCCATGGCACCCACTCGTTCATCATCAACTTCATGGTTGCCACCGGCAAGATTGGCACTGTTTCCTATGGGCCTACCCGCAACGAAACCGACTTCCTCAATCATGTCCAAGCCACAGTCGCGGCTGACCCTCAAATCCCTAAATGGCATTTTATCGTTGATAACCTCAACACCCACTGTTCTGAATCCCTGGTCAAGTTCGTAGCTGAAGAATCCGATATTGCTGATGATCTGGGGGGCAAGGGTCAATCTGGCATTCTCCATTCGATGAAATCCCGGGCTGCTTTTCTCTCCGACCCTTCCCATCGCATCGTTTTTCATTACACGCCTAACCATGCCTCCTGGATGAACCAGGTCGAAATCTGGTTTAGCATTCTCGCCCGTAAGCTGCTCAGGCGAGGTAACTTTACCTCTATATCCGATTTGATTAACAAAGTCCTGGCTTTCATCTCCTATTATAATGAGACGATGGCCAAGCCTTTTCGCTGGACTTATCAAGGCAAAGCCCTGGAGGCATAACTATTGGTTCTTTTAGGCCAACCTGCACTAGCCAGTTGGCCTATTCCCTGGGTGCATTGGCAGGAAACGAATATCGTACACCAAGAGGAGGAGGAGTTTTTTATCCATATTCCCATTGCCCATCGTTTTCCGGTGTGGATACGGCCGTACATGCAAACATTCGACGATGTGCAGGCCTGGCTTATTGACCATGAGGTGGGGGTGCGCGTCCAGGAACATGCCCTTTTTCACGAATACCAATTGCAGTGGTTTCCGGCGCGGGAGCTGGGCTTGCGGCTGGATGAGGATACCTATCCGATCATCGTCAGCGGCGGCGTGGGTGTGCCTGGCTGGGTTTTGCCCACCACCGCCATTATTGATACGCATGGGCTGAATGATTCTGTGATCGCCCACAACCCGGTCGTTCAGGATGAGGCGCGGCGGATGGCGCATGATCGCTATCCACCGGCGGGGTATGTGGCTTGTTTTGAGCCGGGTTTGCAGCTTGTGGGGGATAAGAAAATTGTGGTTGCCCACCAGAATGTGACGGCGGCGCAAATTAAGACGTGTGAAAGAATCTCCTGGCCGCCCAGTGAGGGGGATGGCAAAAGCACCAGCTACTTGCCGGTTACCCCGGAAAATGCGCCGGCGGTGCATGATTATTTGTGGAATAACTGGCCGGCCGATCCTCTTTATTTTTACTTTGTGCCGCCGGATGAGACTGGCCCGCAGCCGGTTGGGGCGTTGATGGATGCTTTTGTGGCTTATGAAGGTTTGGGCTGCCTGGTGCTGCCGCCACGTCCGCAGGTGGCGGGGCATGATTTTCTGTTTGCCTTTTTCCCGGATGCGGGACGTCCGTCATTGGTGGAGCTGCTAGACGATTTCCCCTGGATGGATTTTGTGGCCGAAGAGTGGGATGCGGGACGGCCGTATCATCTGGGATATGCTGCGCTGATGGAACCAGGGGTGCAGGCGCAGCCGCTATTGAGCCGGGCCGCCGATTGGGGCGGCCAGATACAGTTGCAGGGGTATGATTTGCCTACGGCCGTGTTCCAACCGGGACAAACCATTCATCTGACGCTTTATTATCAAACCGGCGGTGTGATTGATGCCGGCCTGACCACGTATACCCATCTAGTGGGCACGGAATTTAACCCGGCCAGCGGTGGCCCGCTGTGGGGGCAGGATGATGGCGAGCCGTGCCGCACGCTGTACCCTATGACGGACTGGCCTGCTGGCGCCACTGTGATTCATAAAGTCGCCATTCCCATCCCGGCGGATGCGCTGCCGGGTGTGTATCAGTTGAACACCGGTTTTTACAACTGGCAAACGGGAGCGCGCCTGCCACTGGCCGATGGCGCAGAAGGGGTCAATCTGACGACTATTGAGATTGCGCCGGTTGAGTGAGAGGGCGGGGTAGATTGGTTCAATCTTCCAGATTGAACCAATCTACGGTGGTGGCCGCGTTTGTGCCTCTTACCGGGTGGCGGGTATACTTCCTGCCTATGTTGGAGTGGCGCAAACAAGGCGAACGATTATGGCAGCTTGGTAGTGAATGGGCGGGCTGGATGGGGGAGTACGGCCGTAGCTGGCTTCTCATCACCGGCAGCGCCTTGCAGCAAACCTTTGGTTCTGATACCGGCATGGTGGCTTCCTCTATCGGCTACTACACTCTTTTTTCTCTCTTTCCGCTCATTTTGCTCTCCGTGGCCATCGCCAGCCTGTGGGTAGACCCCTCTGTGGTCGAGTCAGAAATTATGAACCGGCTGGAGTTTGTTGTACCCGGTTTGCAGGGGTTGTTGGGGCAAAACATTGAAAGCATTGTCAATGCCCGCGCCCCCATCACCGGTATTGCCGTCCTCATTTTATTGTGGACGGCTTCCAACATCTTCACGGCGCTGACGCGGGCGATGGACAGGGTATGGGGCGTGGAACTCACCTGGTCGCGGTCGGCTTTCCGGCAGCGCGGATTGGCAATGTTGATGGTGTTGTTTTTGGGGATTGCCGTGCTGTTGGCCTCATTGTATGGGGGCACGGTGGTGGCCATTATCAATTCATTTTACCCGGAAGAGTTACGGCCGTATCGCCCCTACACTACCGAATTATGGACAGTGGCCGTCAGCATTGGCTTGTTTGCCATGTTGTACCGTTTCTTGCCCCATCGGCGGCTCTCCTGGCGCGATGTGCTGCCGGGGGCATTGATCGCCGGGTTTACCTGGTCGGTGGTGAAAGATAGCTTTCTATCCATCATTGACATTTACCTGTCCCGCACCAATCTGGTATACGGCTCGGTGACAACGGTCATTGTCTTTCTCACCTGGACGTATGTGAGCAGCTTTATCTTCCTCTTTGGCGCGTATCTGAATGTGGCTTATGTGCGGCAGCGGCAGCATAATACGTGATGCGTGATGCGTGACCGGAGAGACCTCACGCATCACGCATCACGCACAATTTGCCGGGAAGGGCCGCCAGTAAAAACGGCAGCCCGAAAGTAAAGGGGACGCCGATGAAATGGGTGGGGAAACTGGCTTCATCCAGCCGGTAATGATGTAGATGGCTGTAGATGATGACCGACAGTTGGCCGGTGAGCAGAAACCACAGCCCCACCCGCAGCCGATAGGACAACCCCTCCCTGGGTCCCTCCCCTTCATCCAGCAGCAGCCAGGGAAACGGCCAGGCTGTATACCAGATGCGAAAGGCGGGCGCAGTGAAGAGGTAGCCAAAGAAGATGTCGGCGGCGGCGCGCAGGGGGCTACGGCCGTGCCACGTCCGCCACACCAGCCAACCCGCCAACAGCAAAAAGAGCAGCCGCCCCAGGTTAAGGATCAGGTTGTACTGTTCCATCGTCAACGTGCCCCATTCAGGGATAAACAGCAAAATCAACGTCACCGGCGAAAAACCGGGGTAATTGGCCGCCTCCCGCGCCAGCCGGGCCACCAGCGAAAAAGGAGAGCCGAAGGGCAGAAAGGTGAAGAAGGTGAGGAGCAGGGTGGTTACGGCCGTGACCCATACCAATCTGCTCCTGCCCGCTCCCACCGGCAGCCCTCGCCAGACCGCCAGAAAAAAGAAGACCCAGGGCAGCAGGGCAATCGGCTTGGTTAAAACCGCCAGAAACATGACGAGCAGACCAACTTCTGGATGCCCGCGCCGCCACAGCCAATACCCCAACAACAGCCACAACAACATCAGGGCATCATTGTGCGCATCCACCACAAAAACCAGCAGCAGCGCCGGATTCCAGGCCCACAACAGCGTCAGCCCCGTCCGCCGCACCGGTGGCGCATTGCCCAGCAGCAGCCACAACAGCCAGCCACACGCCAGAAAAGCAGCCAACCCCACCAGCTTAAACAGCAGCAGGCCCGCATACAAATCATTACCCGTTAGCCGGGCAATGGCCGCCGCGCCCATCTCCCACACCGGGCCATAGGGCGAGGTTTCGCTTGCCCACTCGCCGGCCAGCGGCAGGAAGGGGTCTTGGGGGAAGGCGTCTGGCGGCGTCAGGTAGAGGTTGATGTGGTAGAAGGAGGTGATACGGCCGTGAATGAGATAACGGAACACGTCGGTGGCATTGATGGGATAGGTAAACAACAGAGGGAGGCTAAAGAGTACGGCCGTGCCCAATACAAAACCCACCCGCAGCCGCAGTCCTCCCTGCTGCGTCAGCCGAAACGCCAGCCAATACAGCCCATACAGCGCCACCACCAGCAGCCCATAAGCCGCCCCCGCCGCCAGCGACGGTGTAAAATCGCGCACATCGGCCAGGGGCACTTGCCGGTAAAACGGGGCCAGCGGGAACCAAAATGCCATCCGCACATAGCCCGCCAGACTGAGCAGCGCCAGCGCCGCCAACGCCACAGATGGATTACGAAACAACTTTCGTATCATCTCAATGAATGGAGGTGAGAGGAGTACGCATCCTCAGATGCGCATCTGAGGATGCGCACTCCTCCACGAGATATAGAGAAGATACCAACTTTCTATCTCATCGCCACGCGACGGCCGTGTTTATCCAGCGGCACCACCAGGGTCACAGTGGTACCCTGCCCCGGTGCGGATTCCAACTTCAAAGAGCCATCAATACGGTCGGCCCGTTCCCGCATATTGATCATGCCCAGGCTGCCCCGCGAACTGTAATCGGCATTCACGTCTTGCACATCAAACCCTTTGCCGTTGTCTTTTACCATAGCCACAAACAGATTATCTTCCCGCCAGAAGCGCACCAGAATCAGATCCGCCTCGGCGTATTTGCGGGCGTTGCCCAACGCTTCTTCCACAATGGAAAAGACCACACTTTGCGCCGATTCGGTTAGCAGGTCGCCATTTTCGCCGCCGCTAAGTTTAATGTTCAGGCTATCATTTTCACGCAGGCGGGTGATAACCGTTTCCACGGCGGCCGTCAGCCCTTGTGTTTCCAACACCAACGGCCGTAATGTAAACAACATGCCGCGAATATCCTTGCTGGTTTGTTTGGCAAGCTGCTCCACCTTCTCCAGCTCATTCAGCGCCGATTCCGGGTCCCTGGTCATCAAGGAACGAATGAAGTTAATGCGCATGGCAATGGCGGCAATGCTTTGGGTTGGCCCATCGTGTAAATCGCGGGCCAATTCCTTACGCGCTTCTTCGTCCGCTTCAATAATGCGCTGCTTTTCTGCTTCCAGCCGTTGGTAAAGCTGCGCGTTTTGCAGGGCAATTACCGCCTGGTCGGCCACGGCATCAAACAGATCAAACTGTTCCTGTTCAAATTTTATGGGTGTGCTGGAACCGATCACCATTACCCCAAAAATTTGGAACCCGGCGCGCAGGGGAATACACACCGCTTTGGCGCAGTTCTGAAAAGCCATAAACTGGCGCAGTTCCGGATCGGTACGTGGGGATTCAATCAAGACCATTTCGGCATTGTTCAACGCTTCGGCGACGGCGCCCTGCTGCCCTTTAATGCTCTTGCCATCGTCAATGTTGGCAAAACGGCGGGTGGCCACGGGGATAAGTTCACGGCCGTGATACAAAAATACGGCCCCCACCAATGAATTGCGCGGCACGCCTGCCTCTTCCATCGCCAGGCTGCATACCTCCATGGCTTCTTGCACCACCCGTTCAAAACTCAACGTGGCCCGCATAACCGAGGCCATAGATTGCAAGGATTTGGCGCGGTTGGTTGCTGCCCGTAGTTGCTGCAATTCGCTGTCAATGCTCTTTCCGGCTACATCTCGCACCCGGCTGTCGGCATTATCAATGAGCAGATAGACCACACCGCCAACCAGCACCAGCACCAACACGGCCACCACCAGACCGGGAATCCAACCCGCCGGATTTACATTAAAGACATACAAATAAAGGAGGATATACACGCCAACGAGCAGGAACAGGGCAACTCCTGCCACCACTAACGTCAGTGTGTTCAGGCGCTTGAACTCATTGTGGATCTTTGCCAGGAGTTTCTTGGTCATGCGCATTTGCTCGTGACAATTCTACGAGGCTGTTAGCTTGGAATTATAATCAAACGATTTCGGTTACAACAAAAAGATGTCACGATGCGCTCTCGTAATAGTACATATTAACCACTGGCCTTAATCTTTATCTTAAGAAATGATGATTGCGTCATTGCGTCATTACGCAATTGCCCAATTACTGAAAGCCAGGGCAATCTCACCCGCTACCTGGGCATTGTGGCGTAGCAGGGCGGTGTTGGCGCGCAGGCTACGGCCGTCGGTCAATTCCACCACCCGCCGCAGCAGCCAGGGCGTAGACGCCGGGCCGTGAATGCCTTGTTGGTCGGCTTCACGGGTGGCCTGGGCGATGGCTGCTTCTACTTCGTCCGGGTCACAGGCGTCAGCTTCCGGTGGGGGCGCCGTCACCAGCAGCCCATTTTGCAGCCCCAGGTTGCGCCGGGCGGCTATGATCTCGGCTACCTCTGCCGGGTTTTGCACCGAGACGTCCACCGGCAGCCCACTGTGCCGGGTAAAAAAGGCGGGCATCTCTGCCGTCTGGTAGCCAATCACCGGCACACCCTGTGTTTCCAGCACTTCGCGGGTGGCGGGCAGGTCGAGGATGGATTTTGCGCCGCTGGATACAACCGTCACGGCCGTGCGTCCCAACTCCAGCAAATCTGCGCTGACGTCAAAGGGATGGCCGCGATGCACGCCGCCAATACCACCGGTGGCAAACAGTTCAATCCCGGCCATGTGAGCCACGATCATCGTGCCCGCCACCGTGGTGGCCCCATGTTCGCGGCGGGCCACCGCCAGGGGCAGGTCGCGGCGGCTGCATTTACGCACGGCCGTGCCCGCCAACTGCCCTAGCTGCTCAATCTGCACGGCCGTCAGCCCCACGTGAATCACGCCCTGCAAAATGGCAATGGTTGCCGGGACCGCGCCGCCTGTGCGCACGGCCGTTTCCATATTTACGGCCGTTTGCACATTATCCGGGTAGGGCAGCCCATGGGTAATCAACGTGCTTTCCAGCGCCACCACCGGCTGCCCGGCGGCCAGCGCCGCCTGTACTTCAGGGTGAAATTGCATGTTTCCTATCATATGCTAATGATCACCTAATTATCCGTGTCCGGCAAGGGCGTAATCCGTGAACCGTGAGCCGTAATCCGTGAACCGAAGTCCGATTACGGGATACGGATAACGGATTACGGATATTACGGGCTGTCCACACTGTACAACAAATGAGACGGCCGTTTCGGGCAACGTGTCCGATGTAATCCCTACTGCCGCTGCCTACACTGTGCCCGTTATGAACGAATTAACTGAAACACGAGCACAGGCCTGGCAACGTTTTGACCGGGCCAGACGGCAGGCTGTACTACATGAAGCCGCCGCCCGGTTGACCGGGCGCGATACCCGCCTGCTACCTTTTGACGCTATTCGCAGTGAACTACGCTGGCAAAACCCGCTGTATCAGGGTGTGCAGGAAATTCCGGTTAACGCGATTGTGGGCAGCGTGGGGCGCTACCGGGAATTTAACCGCCACTTCTTGCCGCTTTCCGACAGTTTACGGGAACGGTGGGTGCAGGTGGACGCCCTGGCAATCACCGCCGGTTGGCCGCCTATTGAGGTGTATCAGGTGGGCAATGTTTACTTTGTGCGCGATGGCAACCACCGCGTTTCCGTGGCCCGCCATCTACAAATTCCCACCATCGAGGCACACGTCTGGGAATATCCCGAAGAGATTGAAATTGACCCAAACGACGATCTGGATCGGATATTTATTCAGTTGGGGGAACGCAACTTTATGCAAAAGACCGGGCTGGATACTTTCATCCCCGACCACACCGTTTGTTTTACCACACCAGGGCGCTACACCGAATTATTGATGCAAATTCAGGAATTGCGCCAAAAATTGGCCGCTATTGATGGCGAAGAAATGCCCTATTCTGAAGCGGTGGTCGCCTGGTATGAGATGGTCTATTTGCCTACCGTGCAAATCATTCACGATTCTAACTTGTTGGCTGACTTTCCCGGCCGAACTGAAGCTGACCTGTTTGTATGGCTTTCCAAATACCGTGACGGGCTGGGGGATGAATTTGCGGAATATGATAATCTGGCCGACCTGGCACAGTTATTGGCGGAATGTTACCGCGAGGGCCGCTTTAACCGCCTGACGCGCCAGATGCGCCGCCTGCTTGGCCGCAGCGAATTGCCTCCCCTGGGGGAGTAATTAAGTAATGGGGTAATTGGAGGCGCAATGCCCCATTACCCCTCTTTTTCCCCGTAGTTGTCAACATAAGGTGGTTGTGTCATAATTTTGTTGTGATGGCACAACAAGTAAGAAAGAAATTCAACTTTTTGGGAAAAGTTGAACTTCTGAAAGTCCTTCATGGGGTTATCGTGCTGCTGGCAGCTTTACTGGCTGCCTGCCGGGAAACGGAACAGGTACCGACGACGGTACCTGTGTTAACGATACCGGACAGTACGGTGGGCACGGCCGTTCCCCCCGACCCAGAAACAATGAGTGCCGCCAACACCCCCATCGTGATCCCCACGGACACGGCCGTGCCCCCAACCCCCACCCCCAGCGAACCATTGGCCGCGCGCGTCAATGGGCAGCCGGTTTACCTGGCGGCTTATGAAAAAGAGTTGGCCCGCTATGAGCAGGCCGCCAACCAGCTAGGGGCCGCGCCAGAGGGTGGCTATCGGGCGGTGGTGCTGAATGCCCTCATCGAGCAGGCGCTCATTGAGCAGGCCGCCGCTGCCCAGGGCATTACCGTCACCCCGGAGCAGGTGGCGCAGGAAATTGAAAGCCTGCGCGCCGAAGGGAATTTTGATGATTGGCTGGCAGCCAATCTGTACACCATCGAAGAGTTCCAGGAAGCGGTTCGCCAGGGATTGTTGGCCGAACAGATGATTGCCCGGGCCACCGCCCAGGTGCCACAAACGGCCGAACAAATACACACCCGTTATATTCACGTCAACGATGCGGCGCTGGCTAATGAACTGCTCTTGCGCGCCCAGGGCGGGGATGATTTTGCCTTTCTGGCCAATCAGTTCTCGCTGGAACCGGGCAATGGCGGGGATATGGGCTGGTTTGCGCGGGGTGCGCTCACCATCCCAGAACTGGAAGAGCCGGCCTTTGCCCTGCAAAACCCCGGCGAACTGACGGCCGTCTTGCCCATTACCGGCAGCGATGGCCTTACCACGTATTACATTTTGCAGTTGGTGGAGCGGGAAGCGGCACGGCCGTTGACCACCGACATGCGCGCCCAATTGTTGCAAGCAGCCCTGGCCGAATGGTTGGCCGGATTATGGGAAAATGCCACCATTGAACAATTGGTAGACACAGGGTCATAAAAATGACACGTCGCAAACAACAGCCTAAACAAAGCGGATGTTTGGGTGGTCTGGCCAATGTCGCTGCGGCGCTGCTGCTGCTGCTGGCGCTGCTGTTGGGCGGGGTGGTTTGTTACGTGTTGGTGGTACCTGGCGCCGATTCCGTTTACAACGACATTTTGCAGCGTATCTCCCCGTCGGTAGAAGATATAGATGTATCTCAACTTGAGGTCAAACCAGGCCAGCCCACATTGGCCCCGGTAGCGCAATTCCCCACGCTCACCCCCACGCCGGAAATTGCCACGCTGGCCCCCACCTGGACGCCCATTGCCGAAGACCCCACAGTGACGCCTATTCCGTTTAGCACCATACGGCCGTCTGTCACCCCTTCCATTGTGCCCACACTGCCATCCCGCACCCCCACGCCCACGCACACCCCCACCCCCACAGACACGCCCACTGCCACCCCACCTGGCCCCAGCCCCACGCCCAGCCCCACACGGGCGCAGTACCTCTTCACCCGCACCGATGACAGCCCGCGTTATCTGGAAAACCGGGCCGCCGGCTGTCGTTGGATGGGTATTGCCGGCGTCGTGCTGGACTTGAACCGGCGGCCGGTTACGCCGGGCACCTACATCGTCCACATATGGGATAGTGGCATAGACCAGCGGGTGATGGCTGGCAGCGCCCCCGTTTATGGGCCGTCCGGTTGGGAATTGTTCCTCTTTGATTCTCCCACTGTACGTGACTACAACGTGCAGTTGGAATCCCTCAACGGTACGGTGGTGTCACAGGTATACCGCGTACAAACGCGGGCCACCTGTAACGAAAACCTGCTGCAACTAGATTTTATACAGAACCATTGAGTTGGAAGCAGTGCCAGGCACAGGGTAGAACACATCAGGCAGACCAGGGCTTTATGCCCTGTGCCTGGCACTTGTTCTACACATATCCAATTTTTTTGGCGGCTGTCAGCAGTTCCTCGCGGAATTGGGGATGGGCAATGTTTATCAGTTCGTGTACCCGCTGGCGAATGGATTTGCCGTAGAGGGAGGCCACCCCAAACTCTGTAACCACATAATGCACATCGTTGCGCGTCGTCACCACGCCGGCGCCTTCGTTTAGCGTGGGCACAATGCGGCTGACTGCGCCGCTCTGGGCCGTAGAGGGAAAGGCTATGATGGGCAGCCCCCCTTTGGAACGTGCCGCGCCGCGAATGAAATCTATTTGCCCACCCACGCCGCTGTAAAAACGGGGGCCGATGGAGTCGGCGCACACCTGCCCGGTCAGGTCTACTTGCAGCGCCGAGTTGATGGCCACCATCTTTTCGTTACGGGCGATGTTGAAGGGGTCATTCACGTAGTCGGTGGGGTGCATTTCAATGAGTGGGTTGTTGTGGATGAAGTCGTAGAGGCGCTGGCTGCCAAAGAGGAAGCCGGCCACAATTTTGCCAGGGTGGAATGTTTTGTGCGCGCAGTTGATGATGCCCTGTTCCACCAGGTCTATGACGCCATCGGAGAATAGCTCCGTATGCACGCCCAGGTCTTTATGATGGGTCAGACTGCGCAAGACGGCATCGGGGATGCTGCCAATGCCCATTTGCAGGGTAGCGCCGTTGGGGATCATGCCGGCAATGTGCTGGCCGATTTTCAGGTTGTCTTCGGAGGTGTCGCCCTGGGGCGCTTCGGGCAGGGGGTAGTCTACTTCGACGATGTGGTGCAGGCGGCTGACGTGGATGAAGCTGTCGCCGAGGGTGCGGGGCATTTGCCGGTTGACTTCGGCAATGATGATGCGGGCCGATTCGGCGGCGGGTTTGGTAGTACCTACTTCCACGCCAAAACTGCAAAAGCCATGTTCGTCCGGCGGGGTGACGGAAATGATGGCCACATCCAGGGGCAGGATGCCATTACGAAAGAGGCCGGGGATTTCGGAAAGGAAGATGGGGGTGAAGTCGGCACGGCCGTCTTGCACGGCACGGCGCACATTACGGCCAATAAACAGGGCATTTACGCGAAAGCTGTGCTGGTATTCCGGTTCCACATAGGGTGCTTTGGCGAAGGTGAGGATGTGGGTCAACTCTACATTTTGCAGCCGGGGCACACATGCCGTCAGACCTTGCGTGAGGGCCACCGGTACCCCGGCGCCACCGCCCACATACAGACGATTTCCAGATTGAATGGCGCTCAGGGCGGTCTGCACGTCGGTTATTTTTTTACGATAAATGGTTTCCCAAGTCATGGTTTCTCCGATGTCTATAGTCGTGATGCGTAATCCGTAATCCGTGATCCGACGAAGTCTGAAGACGGCTTACGGTTCACGATTTACGTTTTACGGATTGCTGGTTATTTTGCCTTGCAGCAGATTGACGCCTTTGGTCAGCGCCGGTACGGCGGCAAAGGCGGCAGGCAGGCCGTGATCGGCGGCAGCGAGCAGGTAAGGTAGGGCGGAGTTGGTGATGGCGTGGCTGGTGGTGCGGGCGTAAACGGCCGTCATATTGGGCACGGCATAATGGATCACACCTTCGGCCAGATAGGCGGGATCGCGCAGAGTGGTGGGGCGAATGCCTTCCACACAGCCGCCCTGGTCAATGGAGAAATCCATGATGACGGAGCCTTTGCGCATACTGCGCACCATGTCGCGGCTAATGGTGATGGGCGCGCGCTGGCCGGGGATGGAAACGGCGCCAATAAGAACGTCGGCAAAGGCGGTGGTGCGTTTCAGGTTATATTCGTTGGCGAACATGGTGGTGACGCGGCCTTCAAAACGGTTATCAATGATGCGCAGGGCTTCAATGCTCTGGTCTAGCACCGTCACTTCGGCGCCCATGCCCATGCAGGCGCGGGCGGCATTGCGCCCCAAAACGCCAGCGCCGACGATGACGACTGTAGCCGGGGGTACACCCGCTAACCCGCTGAGTAAAATGCCTAGACCATCGCCGCCTAATCCCGGTTGGTAGCTACCGAGCAATTGCCCGGCGATCAAGGGGGCCATGCGCCCGGCTACTTCGCTGGCGGGGCGCAGCACGGGGCGGTTGCCGTCGGGTTCTTCGATCATTTCGTAGGCGACGGCCGTAATTTCGTGACTCTCCAATGCCTGCCGCAGGTCTGGCGAGGCCACGGATAGGTGTAAAAAGGAGAAGAGGGTCTGCCCAGGACGGAACAGGGGATGTTCGTCGGCGCAGGGACGGGTAACTTTGATGATGATGTCGGCACGGCCGTAGACCTCGCCGGCCGAATAGGCGATCTGCGCCCCGGCTTGCCGGTAGGCTTCATCGCTAAAACCGGCGCCGGCGCCGGCATTTGCCTGCACGTAGATGGTGTGCCCGGCCTGCTTCATGGCTAATACACCGGCCGGCGTCAGACCCACGCGCCGTTCCAGGTCTCGCACTTCTTTGGGTATACCAATGGTAGTCATAGCAATTTCCTTAAAGGTGTCAGGTGTTTAGGTGCCCAGGTGTCAGGTCACTTGACACCTGAACACCTGACACATTTTTAAGCATAGTGTATGCCGGGGAGCGCCGTGAGGCATATGATGATTGTCACGGGTGGGCAGGCAGAACGTCAACAGATGGGATAAAATCAGGCAACTAGCTGAAGGAGTGCGGTCATGGAAACAACTTTTCGTCAGGCTGAATTGGCCGATGTGGAAACGCTGGTTCGTTTTCACGTGGCCTTAAATGAATATGATGGCACGGTGGCCGACCCGGTACGAGCGCGGCTGGGGCTGCAACTGCTAATGAACCGAGAGGATTGGGGTGGCATTTGGCTTATATGCGCGGATGAGAAACCGGTGGGGTACATTGTGCTGACCTGGGGTTTTAGCCTGGAATTTGGCGGGCGGGATGCGTTTGTAGATGAGCTTTATATTGAGGAGGGCTACCGGGGGCAGGGGGTAGGCCGCCAGACGTTGGCGTTTGCGGAAAGCGTTTGCCAGGCGCGTGATATTCAGGCGCTGCATTTGGAAGTGGAGCGCGATAATGCAAACGCGCAGGCGGTGTATGAGAAGGTGGGGTTTGAAAAACGGGACGGTTATTTTTTGATGTCGAAACGGTTACGGCCGTAACTTATTGCCCACTTTATACGACCTTTTGCTAGAACGGGTGTATAACTGACAATGGAGATTGGCAATTGGAGATTAGAGATTTGATAATCTCCAGCCTCTAATCTCTCATCATTTGATAGGAGAACTGCGTGACGAGTCTAACTGTAGCTATGCCGGCGTATAACGAAGGCGAGAATATCCGGGCGATGATTGCGGACACCTTGCGCGTGGTGGGGCCGCTGGTGGCTGACCTGGAAGTGATTGTGGTGGATGATGGCAGCCGGGATGACACGGCGGCGGTGGTGAAGCGGCTGACGGCCGTACACCCTCAGGTGCGGTTGGTGCAGCATGAGGGGAACAAGGGGTATGGTACGGCCGTGTGGACGGGCCTGACCAGCGCCACCAAAGAACTCATCTTCTTCACGGATGCAGACCGCCAGTTTGATTTACAGGAAATTAGCAAGCTGCTGGCGCAATTAACCAGCGCCGATCTGGTAGTTGGCTACCGCAAGCCGCGCCGTGACCCGTTGATGCGGCGGTTGAACGGCAAAGGGTGGAGCAGCCTGGTGACTTTGTTGTTCGGTTACACGGCGCGGGATATTGACTGTGCTTTTAAGTTGATGCGCCGCCAGGTGGTAGACCATTTACGGGATGAGGTGCAGTCCGGGGGAGCGACGTTTAGCGCCGAATTTCTGGTGCGGGCCAAACGGGCCGGTTTTTTCATTGCCGAGGTGCCCATTCACGGCCACCGGCCGCGGGTGGCGGGCAGCCCCACCGGGGCCAAACCGGCCGTTATCGTACGTGCCTTCAAAGAGTTGGTGCGTTTTCGGATGCAGTTGTGGCGTGAGGCGCGGGTTATGGAGCAGACAAAGGTGGGGGGAGAGACGGCCGTGTAGGGACGGTAATCGGTGATCGGTAATCGGTGATCCGAAGTCCGAAGCCGGAAATCCGAAGTCGGATTACGGATTACGTATCACGGATTACGGGCTACTCCATTCCTTGTTATAATTTGGGGCGACACAGGTAATGGAGTGGACAGTATGTCAGAATATATTGAAATTGAAACGGAACTGAGTGACGACGGCCGTCACCTGCACATTCATACCAATTTGAAACTGGCCGAAGGGGAGCCAGAACTGTACCCCTCGGTCGCTGCGATGGAAGAGGGGTCGCCCGTGGCCCAGGCGTTGGCGGTGATTGAAGGAATCGCCACACTGCACATTGACGGCCGTGACCTCACCCTCACCCGCACCCCCGACACCGACTGGCACATCATCGTGGCCGATGTGTCGGCGGCCCTGAAAGATTTTTTCTTGTAATTGAGTAATTACCCAATTACACAGTTACCCAATTACGTGCCTCCACTTCGCCGTTCCCCTGCTGTTATCCTGGCCGTTGTCGCCTTTGGCGTTTTTATTGCCGCCGATGATCTGACCGTTGTCTCCACCATGCTGCGGCAGATCATTTTTGATCTGGAAATTCCGCTGCCGGATGAACTGAACCGGGCGGCGTGGATTGTCAACGCTTACTTGATTGCTTATGTGGTCGTCATGCCCTTTGTGGGGCGGCTGAGTGATCTGGTGGGGCGGCGGGTGGTGTATGTGGGGGCGCTGGTTTTATTCCTGGTTGGCTCCATCTGGCTGCCATTGGCCGATTCCTTGAACGCCTTTATTGCCGGGCGGGTGCTGACGGCGCTGGGCGGTGGGGCTATGGTGCCGGTGGCGATGGCGGTGGTGGGTGATGTGTATGCGCCGGAACGACGGGCCAGGTCGTTGGGCACATTGGGGGCGGTAGATACGGCGGGTTGGGTGTGGGGGCCTCTCTACGGTGCGTTTTTGATCAGGTATTTAAGCTGGCAATGGCAGTTTTACCTGAATGTTCCGTTGAGCCTGCTGGCCCTGGTCCTGGCCTGGTGGGCGCTGGCCGACCTGCCCCGGCCTACACACCGGGCGCGGATAGATTGGGCGGGCACGGCCGTGCTCACCATCTGTCTCATTGCCCTGAATGTAGCCCTGTTGGGCGGCGGTGACGTGCAGGCGGCGGGCGGATTCGCCGCCCTCAACGAACCCGCCCCCATCAACACCACCTTTTTCTATGGGCTGGCGGCCGTCACATTCGGCTTGTTTATCTGGATTGAATGGCGGCTGGGCCGTAGGCCGTTATCCGTAAGCCGTGAGCCGTTATCCGTAAGCCGTTATCCGTCAACCGATCACACGTCACACGTCACGCATCACACAACACCCCCTCTCATAGACCTCTCTCTCTTCCGCCGCCCCAATTTCAGTCCGGCAGTGCTGATCAATTTTCTGGTGGGGTTCATTTTGATTATTGCCATGGTGAATGTGCCGCTGCTGGTGAATGTATTGGAATTTGAGCCACAGCAGGCGGCGGTGGTCAGCGGCTTTTTGTTGAGCGGCATGACGCTGGCGATGGCGGTGATGGCGTATGTGGGCGGGCGGGGGACGGAGCGGTGGGGGTATCGGCCGGTCACGGCCGTTGGCCTGCTGTTGTGCGCCATTGGTTTTGGCCTGATGGGCTGGACGTGGTCGGTGGAGACGGTTTATGGGCAGATGGCCTGGCAGTTGGTCATTGTGGGCATGGGGTTTGGGCTGGTGATGGCGCCGGTGGGTACGGCCGTGATCAACGCCGCCCCGGCAACTGAACGGGGTGTGGCTTCCAGCCTGGTGATCGTGCTGCGGCTGATGGGCATGAGCGTGGGGCTGGCCGGGCTGACGGCCTGGGGGCTGCATCGTTTTCACCTGCTGCGCCGCACGATAGAACTGCCCAACCTGCCCTTGAGTGATCCCGTTTACCAGCAGGCGTTGACGGATGGACTCATGCGGGTGACGGTGGCCGTGTTAGCAGAGACATTCCTTATTTCGGCAGGGGTGGCGTTGGTGGCGCTGATGGTGGCCTGGTGGCTGCGGCGTGATGAGGGAATGAAGTGATAGGGTGGTGGGGTGAGATTGCCTGGAAGTGAGTTTGACAGGATAATTGCCGCCAGCTTTTGGTTAGGAGAAATGGTTATGAGTGATGAACAGCAGGAACAGGAGATGGACACGGCCGTGCCGCCGATGAGTGACGCCGAGGCTGAACTGTTGGCGCGCAAAAAAGAGCTACTGGCAGAGTTGGATGAATTGGTGACGGAACTACGGGCTGCTATTCCCCAGGCCGGGGCCGACGCCTATTCGCCCATGTTTTTCCTTTCCTACATTCGCGCCGGGTTGAACCGGCTGGCCCCCGATGTGCAGTTGGGCATTCTGGAAAGCCTGGAAGGCATGACCACCGATGATTTGATGGACATTGATACCTGGAAGGGCATGGCCTATATGGCCGGTTATTCGGCGCGGTTCCAGGCGGGGCAGTTGAAGGACAAGATGAATGAAACGCTGCCCACCCCCTTGCAGCCGGATACCACCATCAATCTGGTGAAGCAAGTATTAGACAAATTGACGCCGGAAATAGCCAAGAACATCATGGAAATGCTGCAAGGGGCCACCCGCGAGGATTTGATGGATGCGGAGACGTGGAAGGGTGTCTGGGCCATGCTCAACTATTCGCTGCAATTTCAGGTGAACCAACTGCGCGACCGGGTGATGGGAGAGGATGTGGAAGACGACGGGGAAGAGATAGAGATATAAGACGTAATCGGTAATCCGTAATCCGATTACGGATTACCGATTACGGATCGCCGGTTTTTATGCAGATGGAGTGTGTGTGTGGAAGAGGAGATTGATTTACGGCCGTATATCGAGGCCGTTGTAAAACGTTGGTATTGGATTGTGGGGGTGGCGGTGTTAGCCGCAATTGTAGCTTTTATTGTTACGTCCTTCAGCCCGCCTGTTTACGAAGCGACAGCCCTGGTAGCAGTGGTGGCCCCACGTGATGTGGTACAGCTTGATCTGCGTATCCGCGAGACCACCACGACTCAGCCACTGCGGGCATTTCCCCAATTGGCGTTAAGTGATCAGGTCTTGCAAACTTTATTAGAACAACGGCCGATTGCGGGTGTAGATACTGTTCAGGAATTGCGAAGCAGACTTGGCGCGGAAGCAGGTGATGATACATCCATCATTCAATTAACGGCCACTTCCCAGAAACCGGAAGAAGCGGCAGCCCTGGTTAATGCCTGGGCCGCCGTGTTTGTCAATTGGGCCAATGAGGTCTACACAGGCCAGAGCAGCCAGCAAGTTTCTTTTTTTGAAGAGCAACTGGTCGCAGCCGAAGCCGAGCTGCGAACCGCTGAAGAAGCCCTGATCACCTTTCAGGCCATCAATCGGACGGAGATTATCAGCAATACCCTGGCTGCATACGCCATCACCCAAAGTGAATACCTGACGGCCCAACGCCGCAATGGACAACTGACCCGGCAGGTACAGGAACTACGTGACCAATTAGCAACGGCTAATACTCAACCAGTGACGTTAGCCGACCAGCTAACGGCGTTATCATTGCAGTTGCAGGCATTTGGGGCGGAAACGGCCGTGCCCATACAACTACAGGTGGCTGATAGCGCCACATTAACCACTGCCAGCCGCAATGAGCAACTGGCACTGTTGGATAGTCTATTGGCAACCCTGGCGGCCCAGGCCAGGCAAATTGAGGCAGAATTGGCAGCGATAGAGCCGTACATGTTGGCACTGCAACAACAACGAGAGGAGGCTAATACAGAATATAACCGCCTTTTGCGCAATCAGACTGTCACCGAGTCGGCTTACATGGCGCTGGCGCACAAGGTGGAGGAGAAACGTATTACTTCACAAGATACAAGCAGTGGCGTCAGGCTGGCCAGTCAGGCAGGTGTGCCCACAAGTCCGGCCAACAGTAGCCGATTGTTGATATTAGGCGCGGCAATTTTGGGTGGTGTGCTGACGACGGCCGTCTTGTTAGGATTGGTCTGGTGGCAACAGCTAGAGATCACCAGACCATCTGATGATGGACAAGCCAATTAACTTACCTTCTGCCATAGTGGTAACCATTATGCTGATGGTGCTGTTTGGATTGTGGCATGGACAGACTATTGTCAGTTCCCTTTATACCAATGTTGGGTTTGTTTTGTTCAATCAGGCCCTTACCTGGCCGGAACCGAAGCGATCGGAGACCATGCAGAATATAAAACATTTGTTTCAGCGATCTGTGCAGATAAACCCAGATGATGAGGCCGCATGGCGTCAATTGGGTTACACCTATTTGGCCCTATTACAAGACGCCGAATCCTTAGTTGTGTGGCAGCATGTCACCGGAATGGACGCGGAATTAATAACTTGGGGTGATTTATACGCCCAACAGGGAGCATATGATGAAGCGCTGGTTTGGTATCAACGGGCAGTGATTCTATCTCCCGAACAGGGCGATCCCTGGTACTATATGGGGTTGACTTACCAGAAACAAGAACGGTGGGATGAGGCTCTGGCAGCTTATGAAACGGCCGTGCAACAGCCCTATTTTTTGCACCCTTTGCGCAGTGATGCATATTTCCAGCAGGGGGTCATCTACGAATGGGTTCCAGAACATCGAAACTCGGAAAGTGCTTTACGCATGTATAGCCAGGCATTAGCCAACGACCAGTTTAGCGACCCTTTGCGCAAAGCTCATGCTTTTTATGAACGAGGCGTCATTTATTCCTGGCAAGGTAAATCCCCGGCTTTGTCTTTGCAGGAATACCGGCAAGCGCTGGCTTTGAATCCAAAACATGATTGGGCACAACTACGGATGGGCTACGCTCTTTATTGGGCGGAAGGGGATCTTGATGAGGCGGTCGCCCATATTAACCAGATTATTGATGCCTGGCAATTAATAAATTCTCCTCACTTAAAATGGGCTTACCGCTATTTGGGCGATATTTATCTGGACGCCGACAGAAAAGTAGAAGCCCTGGCTGCCTATGAGGCTGTATATCGCCTGGATCCGGCAGACACAGCTGTGAGAGAACAGATTGAACAATTACGAGAGGACAAACCATGAATTGGCAAGAGCAGGTTGTATTAATAACCGGTGGCACTGGCTCCTTTGGTAAGAAATTTACCGAAGTGATGCTGCAAGAGTACCACCCTAAAAAGCTGATTATTTTTAGTCGGGATGAACTGAAACAACACGAAATGCGCACCGGCGGGTTCGATCACCCCTCATTGCGGTATTTTATCGGCGATGTGCGGGATGAGGCGCGCCTGCGCCGGGCCATGCAGGGTGTGGATGTGGTGGTTCATGCGGCGGCCTTGAAGCAGGTGCCGGCCTGTGAATATAACCCTTTTGAAGCCGTGATGACCAATGTGATGGGCGCTAAAAATGTGATTGAGGCGGCCCTGGATTGTGGTGTGCAAAAAGTGTTGGCGATGAGTACCGACAAGGCAACGGCGCCAGTTAACCTGTATGGCGCTACCAAGCTGGTGGCCGAAAAATTGTTTGTGCAAGCCAATTCCTATCGGGGACGGGAAGGTACACGCTTTGCCTGTGTGCGGTATGGCAATGTGGTGGGCAGCCGGGGCAGTGTCATCCCCCTTTTCCGCCAACAGCGCCCCAGCGGCAAGATTACCATTACCGATGAACGCATGACGCGCTTCTGGATCACATTGGAACAGGGGGTGCGTTTTGTCATTTCTTCTATTGAAATGATGCATGGGGGTGAGGTGTTTATCCCCAAAATCCCCAGTATGAACATTATGGACCTGGCGCGGCTTATGGCGCCGGAATGTGAGATTGAAATGATAGGCATCCGGCCAGGAGAAAAGCTGCACGAATCTATGATTTCGGTGGATGAAGCGCGGCAATCGGTGGAACTGGCGGATCGTTTTGTGATCCAGCCGGCGCATCCGTGGTGGGCGCAAGACAATTGGGAAGAAGGTAAGTTGTTGCCCGAAGGTTTCTCCTACAGCAGTGACACGAATAGTGAGTGGCTGGCGCCGGCGGCGCTGCAAAGGATGATTGATGAAAACTAAGCTGGCCGTGGACGGGGGAACCCCGGTGCGGCAGACGATGTTGCCTTACGGCCGTCAATGGATTGATGAGGATGACATCACGGCCGTGACGGCCGTATTGCGTTCTGACTGGCTGACTACCGGCCCCAACGTACCCGAATTTGAAACCGCTTTTGCCGGTTTTGTAGGCGCCCGTGAAGCGGTGGCCGTCAGCAATGGCACGGCGGCGCTTCATGCCGCCATGCACGCGCTGGATATTAGCCCCGGTGATGAGGTCATTGCCCCGACCATGACCTTTGCCGCCAGCGCCAATTGTGTGGTTTACCAGGGTGGCACGCCCGTGTTTGCGGATGTGCAGGCCGATACCCTGCTAATTGACCCAGACGATGTCGCTGCCAAAATCACGGCTCGCACCAAAGCGATTGTGGCTGTGGATTATGCCGGACAGCCGTGTGACTATGAACGCCTGTATACCCTGGCGCACCGGCACGGGCTGAAGCTGGTGGCAGACGCCTGCCATGCTATTGGCGGAGAGTATCGGGAAATGCCGGTGGGCACGCTGGCCGATTTGAGTATCTTTAGCCTGCATCCGGTGAAACACATTACCACCGGCGAAGGCGGCGTGATTACCACCAATGACGCTGAACTGGCGCGGCGGATGCGGGTGTTTCGCAATCACGGCATTACCACCGACCACCGGCAGCGCGCCGAGCAGGGTTCCTGGTTTTATGAGATGGTGGAATTGGGTTACAACTATCGCCTGACGGATTTTCAATGCGCGTTGGGGTTAAGCCAGCTGCGCAAGCTGCCGGGCTGGGTGGCGCGGCGGCAGGCGATTGCCCGGACATATGATGCGGCGTTTGCGGGGTTAACGGCCGTCTCTCCCCTCACCACCCGCCCGGAAGTTTCCCATGCGTATCATTTGTACGTGGTGCGTTTTGATCTGAGCCAATTAACGGTAGACAGGAACACGTTATTCCAGGCGCTGCGGGCCGAGGGGCTGGGCGTGAATATGCATTATATTCCTGTACATTTGCATCCATTTTACCGGCAGCGGTTTGGTACGCAGCCTGGCCTGTGCCCGTCGGCGGAAGCCGCTTACGCCGAAATCATGTCGTTGCCCATCTTCCCGCAAATGTCCGATGAGGATGTGCAGGATGTGATCACGGCCGTGAGCAAAGTGGTAGAGGCTTACCGGGCATGAAAACGGCCGCCAAGACAGTAGTCAAAACGGTAGTCATTATCCAGGCACGCATGGGCAGCACCCGGCTGCCGGGCAAGGCGCTGCGCGATATTGCCGGGCAGCCAATGTTGGCGTGGGTGGTGGCGCGGGCGCGGCGGGCGGCGTTGGTGGATGAGGTCGTTGTAGCCACCACACTGTCGCCAGCCGATGCTGCGATTGTGGCTGAATGTGAACGCCTGCAAGTGGCCTGCTTTCGCGGCAGTGAGGAAGATGTGTTAGACCGGTATTACCGGGCAGCACAGGCATACCAGGCCGATGTGGTGGTGCGCATTACCTCGGATTGCCCCTTGATTGAGCCGGCGATCATTGACCAGGTGATCGGCATTTTTCAAGAATCTGGCGCCGATTATGCCAGCAATACGCTGGCGCGTACCTTTCCCCGAGGGTTGGACACAGAAGTATTTTCGATGGTGGCCTTAGGCCAGACCTGGGAAGCGGCGACAGCGCCGTTCCAACGGGCGCATGTGACCCCCTACATGTACCAGAACCCTTACTTGTTTCGCCTGGTGGGTGTAACGGCGGGGGAAGATTACGGCCGTTACCGGTGGACAGTAGATACAGTGGAAGATTGGCAGTTGGTGCAGGCAATCTACGAACACTTTGCGCCGCGCCAGGACTTTGGCTGGCAAGAGGTTCTACAATTGCTGGCCGAAGCGCCACAATTAGCGGCCATTAACGCCCACATCGCCCAAAAGGAATTACAGCAGGGGTGATGATGAGCCACACCCTCCTCATCCGCGCCGATGGTGGCACGCAAATGGGCACGGGGCACTTGATGCGCTGCCTGGCACTGGCACAAGGCTGGCAGGAAAAGGGCGGCGAAGTTCTTTTTGTGCTGGCCTGGGAAACGACCGCCATTGAGGAGCGGCTGCGGCAAGAGGGGATGCAAGTGGCGCATCTGGTTGGCGTGGAGGCTGGCAGTGAAGGGGATGCGGCGGCTACGGCCGTATTAGCCCGGCAACACCATGCCTGGTGGATTGTGGTGGACGGTTATCATTTCGGCGGCGCTTACCAGAAGCAGATCAAGGATGCGGGATTCTCATTGCTGTTTATTGATGATAATGCCCACGCCGATCACTATTACGCCGATCTGGTATTGAATCAAAACATCTATGCCCAGGCCCGTTTATACCAGGCGCGAGAGCCATATACCCGTCTGCTGTTGGGTACCTCTTTTGTCCTTTTGCGGCGAGAGTTCTGGCCCTGGCGTGGCTGGCAGCGGCCAATGCCTGAGGTGGCCCGCCACCTGTTGGTTACCCTGGGCGGGAGCGACTCGGACAATGTGACCCTGAAGGTTATTGAGGCATTACGGCAGCTAGTGGGTGAGTGGGAAGCCGTCATCGTGGTGGGTGGGCAGAATCCTCATTACCATAAGTTGGCAACGGCCGTGGGCGATGATCCCCGCTTTCACCTCCGCCAGAATGTACTCAATATGCCGGAGTTGATGGCCTGGGCAGACCTGGCGATTGCGGCCAGTGGCAGCACTTGTTGGGAACTTGCCTTCATGGGACTGCCTTCATTGTTCATTGTATTAGCAGAAAATCAGGCACTTCTGGCAGATGGTCTGGCAACAGAGGGCGCTGGGATAAACCTGGGCTGGTTTCACCACCTTACCACCGAAAGAATAACAACGGAGCTTGGTCATTTGCGCAATTCCCCTGAGGCGCGAAAGATGTTGAGCCATAAAGCTAGAGCGGTCGTTGAGGGCCGCGGGGTTGATCGTGTATGTCAGGCTCTATGTTCAGGGGTTGTTTTGCGCTCCCGTCTGGTGACAAAAGCAGATATGGCACGTTTATTTGCGTGGGCCAATGATCCGTTGACGCGCCAGATGAGTTTCCATCCGACTCCTATTTCCTGGGAAGAACATCAACGCTGGTTTACGGTCGTGTTGTCACAATCCGGCACATTGTTAACAATCATTGAGATGTGGGTGGGTGATGGGTGGATGAGCGTGGCGCAGGTACGCATAGATGAAGCCGGTACTGTTTCTATCAACATCGCTCCAGAGTATCGCGGCCAGGGTCTGGGCACGGCCGTGCTGCGTGAAGCTGTTGCTTTCCAACACACAATTTTATCATTAACCAAACTGGTGGCTTATATTAAGTCTGAAAATCAGGCTTCCCAAACCATTTTTTCCAGAGCTGGCTTTTTGTATGAAGGGCTGAGTCTGGCAGCCGGGCAGCAATGTCTGAAATATGTCTATACCCTTACTGAAGATAAGGTGAAATAGTAGGAGAATTTATCCATGTTTAGAATATCCGAACGGGAGATTGGAGCAGAACATCCCGCCTATGTTATTGCGGAGATGTCGGCCAATCATGACCAGGATTTTGAACGTGCCGTAACGCTACTACAGGTGGCAAAAGAGTCTGGTGCAGATGCGGTGAAGTTGCAAACTTATACCCCAGATTCAATTACCATTCAGTGCGATAATAACTATTTTCAGATCAAGTCAGGCACGTTGTGGGACGGCCGTACTCTGTATGACCTGTATGGTGATGCCTACATGCCCTGGGAATGGCAGCCCAAATTGCAGGCGGTGGCCCAAGAGTTGGGTTTGCATCTGTTTTCTACGCCTTTTGACGAAACGGCCGTTGACTTTCTGGAAACCATGAACGTGCCGGCCTATAAAATTGCCTCATTTGAAGTGGTAGACATCCCGCTTATCCGGCGTATCGCCCGCACCGGGAAACCCATCATCATGTCTACGGGCATGGCCACGTTGGCCGAAATTGACGAGGCGGTGCAAACCATTCGCCAGGAAGGAAATACCCAACTGGCGTTGCTCAAATGCACCAGTGCTTACCCGGCGCCACCGGAAGAGATGAATTTGCGCACCATCCCCCACCTGGCAGCCGCGTATGGCGTACCGGTGGGTTTGTCCGATCATACATTGGGGATTGCTGCGCCGGTCACGGCCGTAGCCCTGGGTGCGGCCATCATCGAAAAGCACTTTACCCTCTCCCGTAATGTGCCCGGCCCAGACAGCGCCTTCTCGCTGGAACCCCAGGAATTCAAAGCGATGGTCGAGGCCATTCGCGCCGCCGAAAAGGCTTTGGGACAGGTGCAGTATGATGTTACCGCACGAGAACAGGCCAGCCGGGTATTTCGCCGCTCCTTGTTTGTGGTAAAAGATGTCAAGGCCGGCGAACCGTTCACAACCGAAAACGTGCGTTCCATTCGCCCCGGTCATGGGCTGCACACCCGTTACCTGGCGGAAATCATCGGCCGGCGCGCCGCTTATGATGTGGCCCCCGGTACGCCCGTGCAATGGGATATGGTTGCCTGATAAGCTGATGATACAGACCACCACAGCGCAGGTGACCCAACTCTGGGGCACGCTGCGCCGGTTGCTGAAAAAGCCCACCGTCCTTTTTACGGCCAACCGTTACCTGAGTTATCTGCTGCAACTGGTTCGCGGCATCTGGCTGGCGCGTATTTTGGGGCCGATTTTGTTCGGCGTCTGGGGCTTCCTGATGTTGGTCAGCCAGTATTTGTCTTATACCGGGTTGGGGCTGCAATATGCCATCAATGTGGAACTGGCAGTGGCCGAACCGGATAACAAACAAAACCATACCCGGTTGATTGCCGTTGCGCTGACCACGACCTGCCTGATCTCTCTGGGGTTATTGCTGGCGGGTTTGCTTGTGCAACAGTTTCAGATACCCCTGTTTACCAGGTATTCATTCACCCAGTATGCCCTGGTTATGGCCCTGTTGACCGGTCTGACACATGTGAACCAGGTATATGCCAACATCTACCGCGTCTACCAAAAGTTGGGGCGTATTGCCGCCTATGAGCTTATCCTGGCGGCATTACCTCTGACGATCATTTTTTTCGTTAGCCGGGAACAGTTGATCATGGCTTCGCTGGCGGCAATGGTGTTGGCAAATGTGATTGGCGTGCTGCTGTATACCGTTCGCGCGCCCTTTCCCGTCAGGCTGATGTGGGATACGCCTATAGCCCGGCATTTGCTGAAAATTGGCATTCCGCTGCTGGTCTATAACCTGAGTTTCTGGCTCATTATTTTGGCGGGGCGGACGATCATCGGTATTTCCTATTCCGTGGAGATGATGGGCTATTTTTCCCTGGCGTATGCTCTGGCCAATGCTACGCTGCTGGGGCTGCGGGCTGTCGCCTGGATTATGTTCCCGGTGGTTCTGGCCAAAACGCGCTTGGGCCTGCCGGATGAAGCGGTGCGGCAAACGGTGTGGCGGGTGAATGTGGTGTATGGCACGGCCGTGTTCCTGGTGGTGTTTGGCATGATTTTGGCCGCCCCGCTGCTGGTTATTATTTTGCCTCAATATGCCGCCAGTGTAGGCGTGTTGATCATCCTCTTATTGTCACAGGCAGTCTTGTCGGTGACATTTGGCTACAATTCGGTCGCAATTGCCCGCAAGCAGCAAATGAAAGTAGCCGGCATCGCCACGTTGGCCGTTGTGGTTGTACTCATTTTGGGTTTTACTGCGGCCTGGCTTAACCTGAATATGTTATGGGTAGCGATGTCTATTCTGGCAGGGTCGGCCGTATTTACCTTCCTGCAAGCATGGCTGGGCGAACGCTTGCTGCAACAGCGACCACGCATTCGGGATTATTGGGGTCAGGTCATGCCCATCGGCAGTGTGATGGCTGTGGTGTTGGCCGTGATCGGCTGCCTGACCGAACAATACCTGGTATTTAGTCTGGCCGGCCTGGCCGTTTTTTTAGCGGGCAACCGCCCCCAACTGCGCGCATTGTGGCAATATGCCCGCGCGCTTTGAGGAAATCAGATAGTGGTCGGTGGCTTTTACCAGCTACCAGTCACGATGGACGAGGAGATTTAGTTGTCTGGAATCTGGCAGATTATCCGTGACGCGCTGTCACTCGATGTGACCGATCTGGTTTATTTGTACCGGCCACAGAACATGGATATGACGCTGCTTTCACAGGTGGGGCAGCCAAGGCCCGGCGTTTTTGTGCGTATCGGCGCCTTCTTCTGGCGTATGCTCAAGTTGATTCGCCAGCTCCCCCAAAGCGGGCGTATGCCGCCCCTTACACCCCAGGCGCCCCTGTTTTTTGTCAGCACCAATAACCAGACGGCGGCGCTACGGCCGTTGGCAAAAGAGATTAACGGTGCGTATCTGTTGGGTATTGATGGGTTTGGTGACCACCAGTTACCGCTGTTACCAGCATATGTCTGGTCACTTTTCTTTTTCCCGTTGGCCCTGGCGCGTTATATCAGGGCGTGGGGTGTGGCGCGACGGCCGTTCCGGTATGTGTTCGACATGTATTGGTTAGCGTATGGGTATTACATTCTGGTTCGCCGGTTGCTACGGCGGATGCGGCCGGCGGTGGTGATTATGGCCAATGACCACATGCTGTGGACACGGGCAATGTTACGGGCAGCACAGGCAGAGAAGATCACGACGATCTATTTGCAACACGCCTCGGTCTCAGAGCGGTTTCCGCCATTGGCGTTTGATTTCGCCTTGTTGGACGGGTTCGATGCGGCTCAAAAATATGCCGCCTGCGGCCCATCGGCCACGCAGGTATTTTTGGTAGGGCTGCCCCGTTTTGATGCGTATGCCGGGCAAACAAATCGGCGGCGGCAGGCTGCTGTGGCCGGTATTTGTGTGAACCCGCAAAATGGTCTGGCCGAGGTAGCTGCATTGGCGGAAACGCTGGTACAAAATCTACCGGGTTTACAGTTTATTCTGCGACCGCACCCCGGTGACACGCGGCGCAAGATGTGGCAAAATCTGGCGCAGCAGGTTGGATGGGAGTGTTCTGACGGCCGTACCGAACCTGCCTTCCACTTCCTCAGCCGTATGGATGTGGTCCTGGCCGGCGATTCCAACATCTTGCTGGAAGCCGCCCTGATGAATGTATACCCCATTTACTATGATTTTTTGGGGCAAAAGCTAGACTATTATGGATTTCATCGTAATGGCCTGGCCGCCTATTATGATAGCCCACAGGCGGTGGTAGTGGCGCTGCAAGAACTGGCAACCTGTAAACCGGATGTGCGGGAGCGGACGAAACGATATTGTGCTTCGGTACATACGGCGTATGACGGCCGTTCGGCCGAACTGGCTGCCGCACTCATCAATCAAATTATCGCCGGTGAATCGCTAACAGGCGGAGACTGGCAAAGGGCGCCAGAAATTGAGGGGGTGGCAGTGTATGAGTTATCGGGAAGATGGTCTTGTTAACAGGTTGACGATGGAAAAAAGTAGTCACCTTGTCTCCCCATTTTTGTTTTTGTCAGCTTATAGGGCGCATTAAAAACTAATAGCGGTATGCGGGTTTACAAAAAAACATCACTCGTTTAGGAATCAGAAATTTGAGCAAAATAGTGATACCCATCTACAGAACTCGGCAAATATTACCTGAAACCAGGAAACAGTTAAATGGATTTGCTGGTGAATTCCTGTTTTTTGCAGCGGCTACCATAGCTTTCCAATTTTCGCGCCTCGGAGTCAATTTGCTGGTTGCCCGTTGGGTTGGGCCGGACGAATTTGGCATCTGGAACGCACTCAATCTACTACTCTTGTATGGCGTTATCGTGACGCTAGGGGTTCCTAATGGGATGAATCGGGATGTTCCCATCTACATGGGACGGCAAGCCCCTGAAATTGCAGAATCCCTCATTCACAGCAGCTTTTGGTTCACCTTACTGGTGACAGTTGGTGGGGGGGGGGTACTTACATTGATCTCGTTTACTTCCCTGGTAGAGCCAGGCTTTCAGACTTCGTTGCGCTGGATGGGATTGTTATTTGCCAGTTGGATGATGTATCAGTTTTTTCAGATGCGACTCAAGTGCTTGATCCGATTCCACCTGATGAGCATACAGCAGTTTGCTTTCGCCATCTTGTTACCATTACTTGCGCTACCACTGGCCTATATCTGGCATGTGCCCGGTTATGTGGTTGGGCAGGCAGTCACGGCCGTGCTTCTGTGTGTCCTAATCGCCTCAACAACTTCTTTTCGCCCATCTATTACTATGGATTGGGCCAAAATACAACCTTTAATCAAGGTTGGCTTTCCCATTATGTTAGCGGGATTGCTATACAGTGTGTTTACGACTATTGATCGCTGGATCGTTCTGAAGTATTTAGGAGTATCACAACTAGGGCATTACACCTTAGCAATATTGTGCGTCAGCGTTTTGAGCTTATTCCCGGCGATCATTGGGCAGCAGATGTATCCTCGGATGGCATTTCGCTATGGAGAAACGCACAACATTCGCTCGTTAAAGCCCTTAGTAATCAAGCAGTCGCTTATAGCAACGGCCGTTACCCTTCCTGTTATCCTGGCAACATACTTCCTTTTGCCATATTTAGTTCACGCTATATTACCGGATTATGTTATCGGAATTAGACCAGCACGTATTTTGCTTGTTGGGATTTCATTCATTCCATTAGCGGGTGGAGTAGCTAATTTTCTAAATACTGTAAATAAGCAAATGTATTACCTTGTTGTGCAGACAACCGCGATAGTAGTTAGTTATATCTTCAGCTTCTTGCTCGTTAAAGCAGGTTGGGGATTGCAGGGGATAACATTGGGCACAGCAGCTTCCTATATCTTTTATACATGCTTGCTCATTGGTGTAGGAAGATGGATTTTAAGAGGCCAATAATGCCCAAAAAATCAATAAGATATCTTGTGTTGTTCATTGCCACACTTGCTGGTTTGTTGACATCTCTAAATGGGTACGCCGATTTGTTGTGGGCGATGGTTATTTTACTGGTTTGCTCTCTGTTGTTATTTGTTTCACATCGTCTTTACAACCTGGCCAATTGGATCGATCCTGTGATAATGTTTATAGTTAGTTACGTCACCTTCGTTGTTGTAGGGATTATAGGAACTAAGTGGTTTAACCTTGATTTGCACGCAGCAACCCTGGCAGCAGTGTTATTAGGATTAACTGTTTTTCTGGGAGGGGCACTCTTTGCCGATCTGCTTGCAAGTCCGCATCACAAACTCAGGCTAAAGCGCTTGGTTATGGTTGATTATTCCTATAGCCAACGGGAATATTGGTGGGCTTGGGTTTTTTTTCTTATTGGATTCTTCTTCCTTCTGACTTATTATGCTCGTGTGGGGACAATTCCATTCCTGGCAGAAAATGCTGAAACCTTGCGTGTTGGAGCCGTCAGTGGCTTAGGATACCTGTTGATTGCAGGCTTTGCCTTTCTTAACGTTAGCACAACTTTCCTGGTAGGCATGAATGCCAAACGTCGTAAAGTGCATTTTTTGTTGCTAGCAGGTGGCCTGCTTATCACTACCTCACTTCTTTTGGTAGGTGTGGGATATCGCATGCCAGCCGTTCGTGTTATGTTAAGTGGGTTTATTGTTTATCACTTCATCCGTTATGCGCACATACCTAAAAGAAGCTTAGGTATGTTGATCTTCGCACTCATCATTCTGCTTGGTGCAGCAGGTTTTTATCGTCTGTATGGACAGTTTTTTCAAACACCAGCAGATATTGAATTCATGCTTCGACGCACAATTTGGTCTATTTTTGTCCGTTATCTATATGTATTGGACTTGGTAGTGCGCTTTTTCCCTGAAGATCACTCTTACCTTTATGGCACCAGTTATCTTATTAGCGCCCAAGTTTTGCTTCCGGGCGCGCAACAACATTTTGGCTATTGGCTGGTTGAAAACATGGGATTGATATTAAGTTCTCCTGGTCCGGTTGACCCCACAATTGTTGGAGAGTTTTATGCAAACTTCGGGTGGGCTGGTATCGTTGTAGGAATGAGCCTGTTGGGATTTGCATTACGTGCTTCATATCGCCGCCTGATAAATTCACAAACCATCACAATTGCCCGATTGATTTTTGTCTCACTAATTTCCACCTCTATCATTGGTATTGCAGCCAGTGGGGTTATGTTGGTATTAATGTTTGATCTGTTACCAATCATCATTGTCTTTGCTCTATATCAGCTATGTGTGCGGCTACGGGTAGTTAAAACTGCACCACAACGTAAAGTAGCACAAACATGAAAAGAATCATCATTGCCAACAACCATTTTCAAGCCAATGAAGTAAACAAGTGGGCTAATTATCTCCATGCTAACATTTATAATCTGGATAGCTCTAGAGGAGAAGGAGACTCCACCATTGAGTCATTCCTCACCACTGACGATATATGGAGCATTTGGGAGCAAGCTTATAAATTTACTCAAGAATGGTACACAGTTCTAAACAAGGACTACACTTTGTACCAAGATATTTCAATTGGCAAGATATTGGAGATTGAGCTGTGGTACTACTGGCGAGATTTATTTGAGCAGATTGAAGCGCTAAAACGAGTTTTAGATTTGACAAAACCGGATGAAATATATTTGGCCACATCTAAAAATAAACAAATCGCCCAACTCTTACAAGGCTTTTGGCAAACAGAAGCCCATATTAAATGTCTCCAACCTTCCTTCGCTTCCCGAGTAAAAAATCGGAGGAAGATGGATATGGAAACTGTGCGCCAACACTTGAAGGAAAAGCACATTGATCGCTATGTTCGTCTTTTTGCGCTTATTTTCAGTAAGTTCAGATACGGTAGTAGACGTACTCCATATGACAAAAACAACCCGGTGATAGATGTATTAGCCTTGTTGGAACAACCTGCTGCTTATCTAGCAGATTCGGTTTTCCCAGTTTTAGAATTTTTCCCTTCTGCGGGCATCTTATTACTAGATCCCCGCCATCAACAACGTGCTGTACGGAGTAACCGTGAAGTAATCTATCAAACAGATTTCCTCTGGCAACATATTTATTGCTTTCGGCAGACGCAAAAATTATTTTTAGATCGTTACCGGGCATATCAAGCATATCTACCACAGGCGCTACAGTATAAAGGAAAATATTTGGGTGCAATGGCAAAGGATAAAGTGCAGCATCTCTTTAAATGGGTCTTTCCACTGGTAGCCATAGAGATCGCTGGTGCGCAACAACTATTTATCGAAAGGGCAATAAACTCACTGCTATTAGTTACCGATGCGCATCACGGAGGACGCCTCTACACTTTGGTGGCTAATCAACTCGGGGTTCCCTCATTAGTAATCCAGCATGGGGCTACTATGGGTGAGTGGGGATATGTGCCACTATACGCAACGAAGTTTGCTGCTTGGGGTGAGATGAGTGCTAAGTGGATGGTTGATCAAGGTGTCGCACATGACCGCTTGGTGATTACGGGGCAACCACGTCTCGATGCCCTTGTGAATACTCCTCTCACATTAACGCGCGAGGTTCTCTGTACGCGATTAAACCTAAAAATGAATGAATTTTGGTTATTATGGGCGATGGACCCGATCCCAAAATCTGCAAACGATCGTGTTTTGCAAATACTGCTAGAGGCACTAGAGCATCTCTCTTGGTGTCATCTGATCATTCGCCCACACCCGGGAATTCAGCAGCTAACCTGGATTTCCGATAAAGTGCATGAGCGAGAGCGCGTAGTTGTTTCATCAGTGCAGGAGCCTCTTTATAATATGTTAAATATCGTTGATGCGGTTATTATTCAGGGATCGACCGTTGGCATTGAAGCAATGGCTTTTGACAAGCCCGTCCTTGTTCTCCAAGAGAGAGATTCCGCTATTGATCCATTGTATGCCCAGTCTAGTGCAGTCGCCAAAGTCACAAACGCCACTGAATTATGTCAAGTTTTGGCAGATATTTATCATTACCAACAATTTGAAGGCACAGACCCTTATGCTTTTGGTCGTCAAGAGCTTGTCCATCACTACTTGTTTGAGGTAGATGGTCAAAGTGCAAAGCGTGTAGCTGAAGCAATGATAGCCTTGCGCAATGAGAGGTGAAAAGATTGTGGCGTTTTCTGCTTTTGTTGAAAGAGTGATCCAAAACTTGAAACATGACCAGAATTATATGCTGGATAAGAACCTTTCTGGACATGCGCTTATGAAAGTTTTGTGTTATCGAGGCATTGCTCTGTTGCGGGGAAGTTTGCGTGGTTTATGGTTGCGACATTGCGATGGGAAGCTGTTTATTGGCAAGGCTGTTTCCTTATATCAAGCTCAGCTTATTTCCATAGGACGCAGCGTTGTCATTGAGGATTATGTTACGATAGATGCCTTATCGCGTGATGGTGTAATCTTAGGGAACAACGTCACCATTGCCAGATTCACTACCATCCAATGCACCGGGGTCATTCGAAATCTGGGTGTTGGACTAACCATTGGCGATAATTCGGCTATTGGCGCTTATTCGTTTATCGGGGCGCAAGGCGGTATCCAGATCGGAGCCGACGTACTCATGGGACCACGGGTCAGCCTGCATGCTGAGAACCATCTCTATAGTGACAGCAGAAGCCCGATTCGATTACAAGGTGAAAGCCGACAAGGTATTGTTATTGAAGATGATTGTTGGATCGGTGCAGGCAGCATTATTTTAGATGGTGTGCACATTGGTCAAGGTTCAGTCATTGCCGCCGGCAGCGTTGTGACAAAAAATGTACCAACCAACTCTGTTGTGGCCGGTGTGCCTGCTCGTCCGATCAAAACCCGTACTGACTGAACAACATACTGACTATGAGGTGATAGATTGAAAATCGCTTTGTTAGGTACCAGAGGCATCCCCGCCAGTTACAGCGGCTTTGAAACTTGCGTTGAGCAACTCGGTCAACGACTGGTCGAACGCGGCCATGAAGTCACCGTTTACTGCCGAACCCATCACATAACTTATGAAGGTGACTTTTATAAAGGAATGAGATTAGTAAAACTCCCCACGGTAACTAACAAATACCTGGACACCATTGTTCACTCGTTCTTGTCGTCCCTCCATGCCTTGGGGCACAAATATGACATCGCTCTTTATTTTATTGCTGGTAACAGTCCGATTACTTGGATTCCACGTCTGGTAGGAACTAAAACATTGCTCAATGTAGATGGATTGGACTGGAAACGAGAAAAATGGCCTACCTTTGCGAAGAAATATATCCAATTCGCCGAATATCTGGCAACAAAATTGCCAACACAATATTTAACTGATTCGCAGGTTGTACAAGGGTATTATTTAGATCGGTTTAACAACAAACCTCCGTATATTCCCTACGGTTCTGATGTGGAAATTATTCCTCCAGGAGAAACACTGACTGCGTTTGGGTTGCAACCAAATCAATATATTCTGTTTGTCGGTCGTTTAGTCCCTGAAAATTGTGCCCACCATCTTATTGAAGCTTTTCGCGGTCTAAACACAAATCTGAAATGTGTGATCGTTGGCGATGCCCCTTACGCTGAAGAATATATCAAATCCCTCAAAAAGCTCGCTGAGGGTGATGAGAGGATAATATTTACTGGTTATGTATTTGGGAAAGGCTATCTTGAATTAGGGTCTAATGCGCTCATTTTTGTGGAAACCTCTGGAGTTGGCGGTACGCATCCAGCATTGGTTGAGGCAATGGCTTTTAAGAATTGTGTAATCGCTCATAACACGCCAGAAAATCTGGAAACTATTGGGGAAGCTGGTTTTGCTTATGATGGTCAGGCTGGTGGTGGTCATTTGCGAAGTGTATTAAGCCACCTGATAACGAACCCTGATTTAGTGAACGCTTATAGCCAATTGGCATGGCAACGATCCCAATCCCATTATACGTGGACGTCCGTAGCAGATGCATATGAACGTCTGTTTTATGAAGTATGCCAATTGCCATTGTCAGACCGACCACCGCAGCATTGAGTTATGTGGTACAGGCCACATTGGTTTGCCTTGTGGAAGGGGTAGCGGAGCAGACACAAAAGCTGTAACTGCATTAAGTGGCGTTGATTGCATGGTATTCGCCTTGTGATAAGATTCCCCTGAGAATGTAGGAGTTTAGTACCATGTGTAATTTGGGGAAATGAACGGAGGAAGGTATGCTGCGACGACACACAGTGAATTATGCTGTTGTTTCCATTTTGCTGGATTTAGGGCTGACGTTATTTGCTTTGTTATTAGCCAAGGCTGCACGGCCGTACCTGCCTACCACCTTCCCTTTTCTTGTCCCCGTACTTGCGATTGACATACCAACCATTCTGTTTGTCGTTGTGCCCATCATTTGGGGTGGCACATTCCTCATCACCTCCGTTTATGATCCGCGTCGCATTTATAAGGCAGCGGATGAATTTCAAGCGGTCACATTGGCCGTTGGGGTGGCGACCCTCATTTTTGCTGGGGTGCTGTATCTGGGGTTCCGCAATTTTTCCCGTTGGTTGCTCGTGACGTTTGTCCTCATTGACCTTTTTTTGCTTTTATCCTGGCGAGTCATCATGCGGCTGAGTTTCAAGATGGGGCGTTCTCCCATCCATCCCCGGCGTGTCCTGGTGGTTGGCGCCGGTAAAACCGGTCAACGTCTGGCGCAGATGATTGTTGAGTATCGCTGGACAGGGCTAGACCTGATTGGTTTCCTGGATGATGACCCGGAAAAACACGAACAGGCAGCGCCTCTGTTGGGCCGGTTGGCCGATGTTCGCCCAGTGGTTCAACGACAACAAATTGATGATGTGGTTATCGCCCTGCCCAGGTATGCCTACGGCCGTGTCAACCAACTTGCCCTCGATTTACACGATTTACCCGTTCAGGTGCGGGTGGTGCCCGATTATTTCAGCCTGGCCCTTTATCGGGCCTCCATAGATGATTTTGGCGGTGTGCCCATGATCAACTTGCGTGACCCGGCGCTCAATGAAGTGCAGCGATTCGTGAAACGCACCTTTGATCTGATTATTGCCGGCATTTCCATCTTGCTTTGCTGCCCTTATTGGCTACGTCATTGCCCTGTTGATTAAACTCGATTCGCCCGGCCCCATCTTTTACCGGCATAAACGGGTTGGTGAAAACGGCCGTCCCTTCCACATGTACAAATTCCGCACCATGATTCCCAAGGCGGACCAACTTTTAGCCCAAATGACCGAGGTCAACAGTCAGGGCCAGATCCTTTTCAAACGACCAGATGACCCACGCGTGACCCGTGTAGGCCATTTTTTACGTCGGGCCAGCCTGGACGAACTGCCGCAGCTATTGAATGTTCTCAAGGGGGACATGAGCCTGGTGGGGCCACGCCCGGAACTGCCCTGGCTGGTAGAACGCTACGAACCCTGGCAGCGTAAACGTTTTGCTGTTCCCCAGGGCATGACCGGTTGGTGGCAGGTCAACGGCCGTTCCGACAAACCCATGCACCTCCACACCGAAGACGATCTCTACTACGTGCAAAACTACTCCCTATGGATGGATATCTTCATCTTGCTGAAAACCCCCTGGGTTGTCTTGAGAGGCAAGGGTGCTTTCTAAATGGTGGTTGAAAGTAAAACCATTTCCAGGCATTGCGTTGGTTATTCTGGGGGGAGCCGCCGTCAACCTTGCCGGGTCTCATCTTGTTAGTTGGGCCATTATTTTGGCAGGTCTCATCTACCTGTTCATTTCTAATACAGGTCGCCCACGCCGTACACCCATTGACTGGCCCATCCTTTTGCTCTTACTCACGGCCGTACTCTCCGTATCCGTTTCCGCTTCCCCCAATGTAACACTTAACCTGGCTCTGGGTATATTCGCCAGTGTGGTCATCCTTTACGCACTGGTGTTTTGGGCACAAACGCCATATCAATATCACATCACCGCCTGGGCGCTCGTTGTGATAGGCGTCTGTCTGGCACTCGCTGCTCCCTTTATTGTGAATTGGCATTTGAACAAAACCGGTCTTGTGCCAGATACGGTATATGCCCATCTCCCCCCGCCCATTCTCTCCGATTCGGTTCATCCGAACATTATGGCCACATTACTACTGCTGCTTTTGCCTTTGGCCGTCGCTCTTTGTTTAGCCTATTGGCCCAATCAGGCAAAAGGTAAAGGCGTGCCGTTCACCTTAGCTGCTGCCGCCTCCCTGCTCATGGGCATCGCTTTTCTTCTCACCCGATCCCGTGGTGGTTATCTGGCGGCCGCGGCCAGCATCATTCTGTTATTGTGGTGGATGTCTTGGCGAAAGACGGCCGTTTTATTCACCCTCCTTGCTTTTATTGGCGCCATCTGGTTGGCAACGGCCGTAACCCCCACCGCCCACCAAGAAATAACCGACACCAGCACTATGGCTTTCCGTCTTCACGTATGGCGCATAGCGAGCATTATGATTGCCGATTTCCCCTTTACTGGTGCGGGCATGGGCACATTCAACGATGTCGCCAGCCGCCTCTACCCATTTCCGCCCAATACCAACCCCGGTACCCACAACTTGTTCTTGCAAATAGCCGTGGATTTAGGGCTGTTTGGCCTTATTGCCTATAGTTCTCTGGTTTTGCTTACCCTATATATGGGCAGCCGGGCGTTGCAGTTGGTTCGGCGGTGTCAGGATAAGGGGTTGGTAGCCATTATTGCCGGTAGTTTGGCCGGCTTTATCGGTATGTTGCTTCATGGTCTCGTGGACAATACGGTTTGGGGAACGAGAATGGCTTTTATTCCCTGGCTGGTTGTGGGGTTGATAACGGCCGTCTTTTTGTCTACATGGGCAAAAAAATAGCCCTTCTTTACCGTTGTTTTCACGGCCGTTCCCCTCTAAAATCCACTTCATAATTCATAATTCCTAATTCCTAATTCCTAATTCCTAATTCCCAAAGGAGACCCCCATGCAAACCCTCATCCTACAATGCAAACCCCGCAAAATGACCACCGGCGTCAACTGGCTGATCGAAGTGCTGGGGCCAGATGGCCCCGCCAAAGACCAGGTAAAACAATCCATTGACAAACTGGAAAATCATCCGGCCAAAGCCATCCGCCGCGCCCTCATTGACTGCCTGGCCCTCATCCAGACGCACGGCTACGAAATCAAATACACCGAGCATTTCGGCGTAGACAGTGAAATGGAAGGCTGGCTCTTTGTGCTGCAAAAACGGTAAAAGCCCGTAATCCGTGAACCGTAATCCGTAATCCGTGATCGGACAACGGGTTACGGATTACGGTTTACGCAGCGCCGCAATCGCCGCCTGGGTGCTGGCAAAGGCCACGTCGGGCAGCGCATCCAGCCGGAAAAAGGCGGCGGCATCCGCGTCGTCGCCTGCTTTTAGCTCCCCACCTACCACCCGCCCCCGGTACAAAATAAAGATGGAAGCGCCACCCTGTTCCGGTGGATTGTGGTACACATCCAGCAGCCCCTCAATGGTCACATGCAGGCCGGTTTCTTCCTGCACTTCGCGCACGGCCGTCACCGTTGGCTCCTCTCCCTGATCCAGATACCCCGCCGGCAAACTCCACCGGCCAATCTCCGGGCGCATGGTGCGCCGCACCAACAGCACCTCCCCCGCTTCATTCACCACCAATACCCCCACGCCCACCTTCGGGTCGGTGAAATGGATGAACCCACACTGCGGGCACACCTTTCGCATCTTGTCCCCCACCAATTTTGCCTGCATGGCCGCGCCACAGCGGGTACAAAACCGGACATTATCGGGAGCAGAATTTGGCTTATTCATTCGGCTATGTCTCGATCAATCGCCATCAAAATGCAAAAGTGCCAGCGAGACGCCTAAAAATTGGGCTGCCGGCTCTAATTCGCGGGTAATAAAAGTTTCAATGCCCATCCCCTCTATCAACATCTGGTACATGCGCGAAAAAGCATACCCAACATCATGGGGGCAATAACTCACCAATCGAATCCTTTTGTGGTTTTTCAAGGCAACCTGGCGATAAGTCACCAAACTTTGCATGATGTTGTAATTCAGCACAAAGTTGTCTACCTGGCTAAAGTCACAAAAGCGGTCGGCTTGTTGCCCCCAAACGCAGGCTTTCATTTCCAGGTAATAGTTCACGATCATCTCTGAAGTCAAATCGCCGGTGGGGAACCAGCAAATGAGTTTGTGGTTTTCGTGAAACACCAGCCTGTCCATGTCGCAGCCAACTCCTTAATTATCCCGTCCCGGCGTGTTGGACAATTTTTGAAAGACCAGCCGCCAGCCACCCTCACGGCCGTCCGCACACTTTTCCACCCGCAGCCCACTCACTTCCGGGCTGCCCTCCGCCAGCGCCACCGCATAAGAGACATCCGGCAACATCGTAAAATCGCCATACCCCAGACCCTGATCGGGCTTGAAGCCGGTGAAAAAACGGTCCTCGCCGCCCGCCCAACGCACCAACACGGCCGTACCCGGCACATCATTCAACGCCGCATCCTGGGTGATCACCTCAATGCGGGGCGCACCCTCCAGGTCACAAAGCTGTTCCTGGCGCAGCAGTTGGTAGGTGAAAACGTCGGTTGGTTGGGGAGGCAAGGTGGCGGTGGGGGTGAGGGCGGGCACGGCCGTTAACGTGGGCAGCGGCTCTGGCGTGGGCAAAAACAGCGGCGCCGCCAGCGTGGGCGTCGGTAATGCCGCCGCTGTAGGCGCAAAAACAGCCACCGCTCCGCCCTCCGCGCCTAGCTGCTGCGCCAAAGCCGCCAGGTGGCGCAGCGCCTCCGGCGGGGCCAGGTTGCGCACGTAGCTTTCTAATAAGGCGTTTACTGTGCCTGCCAGATCCGGGTCTTCCAGCGCCGCCAACCGCTGCTGCGCCTGCGCCCAGTCCCCATCGGCCGCGTAACTCTGGCTGACCAGGAAAATATACTCCGCCTTATGCGCTTCGCTCAGCCTTGACGGGCCGGCATTGATGTAAACCACCGGGTCTACCACCCAACTGTAATACAGCCCGGCGCTCAACCCCATGGCCAACCCCAGCAGCAGCCAACCGGCGGTGGAAACACGCTGCCAAAACGGCCGTTTCCCCCCGCTGCCGTAAGGTAATTGGCGACGGCGACGGCGACTCATGGCGCTGCCCCCGGCGGCTGATTCAGGTAAGGCGTCATTACCGGGGAATTGATGCCCATCGCCGCCGCCAGAGCCACCAACTGGCGAATCTCCTGCTCATCTTGCTGTTTCAGAATGGCGTCAATCATCACGGCCGTCAGCACCGCCTCCCCAGCTTCTCCCAAACTGCCCAATCGCGTCCGCGCTGTCGCCAGGTCGCCATCCATCGCATATCCCGCTGCCACCAGCCGCGCATAATCCTGCTGGTAAGCCGGGGCCAGATAGGCCGGCGTAGCATTCACAAATTCCGTCGGATACAACCGCCAGCCAATCAGCAGCCCCAACCCCACCCCCAATACGAGGCCAATCACAATAACCAGCGGAATACGCAGTCGGCGCATGAAAAAAGTGTCAGGTGTCAGGTGTCAGGTGCCAGGCTACATGACACCTGACACCTGAAAACCTGAACACATAAAAAAGGAGTTACCCACATAACATGAGCAACTCCTTCAATTGCCTGGCGGCCTGATGGGCAATTTGCCCGGCGTCCTGTTGGCGGCTTATAATTTCCCCAACAGGTTCGCTCATGCCGAAGGTGGGAATCGAACCCACACTCCCGAAGGAACACGATTTTGAGTCGTGCGCGTCTGCCTGTTCCGCCACTTCGGCCCTCTGCAAGGTGGCGGGATTTTAGAACATGGCATGGGTTCTGTCAAACCTGGTATTCAGTAATCGGTGAACGGTTAACCGTTCACCGATTACCGATTACCGATTACCGATTACCGAACAATGGACGAAGCAGCACTCATCGAACAGGCAAAAAGGGGCGACGTGACCGCGTATAACCGGCTGGTGTTGGCACATCAGCAAGCGGTGTATAACGTGGCTTACCGCATCATGGGGCAGCCTCAGGCCGCCGAAGATGTCGCCCAGGAGACGTTTATTGCCGCCTACAAGGCGCTGCACAGCTTTCGGGAGGGCAGCCTCAAGGCGTGGCTACTGCGCATTGCCACCAACCGCTGTTATGATGAACTGCGTAAATGGCAGCGCCGCCCTCAATCCTCATTGGATGACCTGACAGAAGAAAATGAATCCTTTGCCTTTTTGCGTGACCCGGCGTTGGGGCCGGAGGAGCAGCAGCAGCGGTTAGAATTGGTGCGGGCCATTGAACGGTGTTTGCAAGGATTACCGGCTGATCAGCGGGCTACGGCCGTCCTCTGCGATGTTGAAGGGTATGATTATGAAGAAATCGCCCGCATCACCCGCGTCTCGTTGGGCACGGTTAAGTCCCGGCTCAGCCGCGCCCGCAGCAAACTGCGCGACTGCCTGCAAGGCGTACAGGAACTTTTACCGGCGGCATATCGTTTACAAGGTGAATCTTGAATGGTCACTTGTCCCTTGTCACTCGTCATCAAATGACGAGTGACGAGTGACTGGTAACAAAATAACGAATCATGTTTGACTTTTTGCGGAATTGGACGAAATCGGCGGCAGCCAGGCAGCAGGAAACGATGACAGCTTACCTGGATAATGCCCTGCCGCCGGCCGAACGCCAGCGTTTTGAGCAGCAAATGGCGCAAGACCCGGACTTGCAGGCGGAAGTGGCGCAGCAGCAACAAACGCGGGCCTTGCTGCGCCAGTTGCCGCCGCGCCAGGTACCCCGCAACTTTACACTTGACCCGGCTTTATACGGCCGTCCCGCCCGCCAACCGCTCGTCACCTATTACCCCGCCTTACGCGCCGCCACGGTGTTAACGGCCGTACTCCTGTTTTTTGTCGTCGGTCTAAATCTGTTTAGCGGCGGTTCGGCCATGATGGCCCCGGCGGATACGGCCGTGTCACAGCTTACCAGTGTGACCACCAGTGAAGAAACGGCCGATGGCCTGGCGTTTGAAAGCGCCCCCGCAGCCGCCCCCTTTTCAGTGGAAGAACCCGCTCTTGAAGAAGCAGCGGGCGAAAGCATAGCCGATAGCACAGCCGCAGAGGTGGAGGCCACGGCCGCCGCGCCGCTGCCGGCCGCATCCACGCCGGCCGCCACCCCGGAAGCGGAAGCGCAAACGGCGCCACTGCCCACGGCCACCGTCTCAGATTTGCCACGCCCCATCGCCACCGAGGTGGTAGCGGAACGGGCGGCCACAGTGGAAATGACCGCCCCCCCGCCCGCACAGCCGGATACGGACACGGCCGTGACCAACATCACACCACCCATTGAAGCGGTAGCTACCCTCACCCAACCCCAAGAAGCGCCCACGCCAACACCAACCCCGTCCATTGACTTACTGGCGGTAGCCGCCATTGGCCTGCTGCTGTTGTTGGTGTTGTTAAGCATTCTCACCCTATACGCCCGGCGGCAGCGCCTGTAAAAACACCTACCCCGATAAGGAAACCTTCATGCCACCACAAACCCCCGCCTACCGCAACCCGTCCTTGAGCGTTGCCGAACGTGTGGCCGACCTGCTCGGCCGTATGACGCTGGAGGAGAAAGTGGGACAGCTCATCATGTGGGATGCCCGCGCCGATGACCTATCCTTCATCAATACCCGCCACGCCGGTTCCATTCTACACATCCTGGGCGAAAAGCTGGATCGGGCCATGGATCTGGCGGCGCAAAGCCGACTGGGTATCCCCCTGCTGGTAGGTGAAGACGCCATTCACGGGCACTCCTTTTGGAAAGGGGCCACCATCTTCCCCACCCAACTGGCGATGGCCTGTAGCTGGAACCCGGATTTGTTGGAGCAGGTTGGCCGGGTCACGGCCGTAGAAGCCGCCCCCACCGGTATTCACTGGACATTCTCGCCCGTCCTCTGCCTGACCCGCGACCTGCGCTGGGGCCGCACCGGCGAAACCTTTGGCGAAGACCCCTACCTCATTGGTGAATTGGGTGTGGCGCTGATGCATGGCTACCAGGGCAGCGGACTCGATGATCCCCACGGCATCCTGGCTACCGCCAAACATTACGCCGGTTACTCAGAAACGCAGGGCGGGCGCGACGCCTCCGAAGCCGACATCTCGCGCCGCAAGCTGCGCAGCTACTTCCTGCCGCCGTTTGAGCGCGCCGCCCGCGCCGGCGCCATGACCTTTATGACCGGCTACCAATCTATGGAAGGTGTGCCCTCCACCGCCAACCACTGGCTTCTGACGGAGGTCTTGAAAGAGGAATGGGGCTTCCAGGGTGTGCTTGTCACCGATTGGGACAACGTGGGCCGCCTGGTCAGGGAGCAGAAGGTTTGCGCCGACTTTGCGGAAGCGGCGATTGTGGCCGTGCGGGCGGGCAATGACATTATGATGACCACCCCGGAGTTTTATGAGGGCGCGATTGAAGCGGTGCGCACCGGGCGGCTGGCGGAAAGTGAAATTGATGCTCCCTGCGCCCGCTTCCTGGCGCTCAAGTTCCGCATGGGGTTGTTTGAAAACCCGCGCCGCCCTGATCTGCAACGGGCGGCGGTGGAAATTAGCCGACCTGAACACCGCGCAGTGAACCTGGAGGCTGCCCGCCAGAGCCTGGTATTGTTGCAGAACAACGGCCTGCTGCCGCTTGACCCGCATCAGTTAACTTCCATTGCCGTAATTGGCCCAAACGCTGACGATGACCTGCAACAGTTGGGCGACTGGTCGCTGGGCGCTTCGCAGCATCCCCCCGAGGCGGGCAAACATCCCCGTGAGAAGACGACCACCGTGTTGGACGGCATCCGCGCCCTGGCGCCGGCTGGTTTGGAAGTGCGTTATGAGCGCGGCTGCTCGATTGATAATGAGGATTTGTCCGGCATTGCTACGGCCGTAGCCACCGCCCAATCTTCAGATGTTATTGTGGCCGTCGTTGGCGACCACCTGAACTACATCGGCGAGGGGTTGAGTACGGCCACTCTGGAACTGCAAGGTGGGCAGGTAGCCCTGCTGGACGCGCTCGCCCAGACCGGCAAACCGATGATCGTCGTCCTGATCAACAGCAAACCGCTGGTTTTGCCCGCCTCCGCCAAACAGGCTGCGGCTATCGTGGAACTGTTCAATCCGGGCATGGAAGGCGGCCGCGCCCTGGCTGAGGCGCTCTTTGGGCAGCTCAACCCCTCCGGCAAGCTGACCGTTTCCATCCCCGTGCATGTGGGGCAGCAGCCGGTGTTTTACAGCCAGGTGCGTGGCCAGCACGGCGACCGCTATGCCGACCTGACGCAGCAACCGCTCTTCCCCTTTGGGCACGGCCTCAGCTACACACAGTACGTTTATTCCAATCTGCGGCTGGCCTCCCCCACTTTGAGTACCGGAGAAACGGCGCAGGTCCTGGTGGATGTGGCGAACGTGGGGCAGCGGGAAGGTACAGAAATTGTGCAGGTTTACGTCAGCGATGTAGTGACTTCGGCGACGTGGGTCAACAAGGCGCTGAAAGGTTTTGCCCGCGCCCATCTGACGCCGGGTGAGAAGAAGACGGTGCAGGTGGCGCTGCCCTGGCCTTCCTTTGAGATCGTCAATGCGGAGGGGGTGAGTGTGGTGGAACCCGGCGAGTTCGAGATTCTGGTCGGCACCTCCTCGCGTGACCAGGATTTATTAAGGGCAAAATTGACCGTAGCGTAACCCTTAGAGCGCAATGAGAGGCGTGGGCATCCTCAGATGCACACCGGTTCGCATCTGAGGATGCGAACTCTGCTTTGATCTACTGAGTATAAAATTACCGGAACAACGCCAGATCGGCTTCCACCATCAGCCCAATCAGGTCGGAAAATGGGGTGCGCGGCTGCCAGCCTAAATCCTTTTTAGCCTGGGTATAATCCCCTTTGAGTACGGTGATTTCGGTGGGGCGCAGCAGCGCCTCGTCTGCCTGTACATGCTCCTGCCAATCCAGCCCGGCGGCGGCAAAGGCCACCTGGCACAGATTACTCACGGAGTAGGAGGTGTTGGTGCCGATGACGTAATCCTTTGGCTCACTGTTTTGCAGCATCAGCCACATCGCCTCCGCGTATTCTTTGGCGTAGCCCCAGTCACGGCGGGCGTCCAGATAGCCGAGTTTGAGCTTGCCAGTGGAGGTGACCAACGGCCGTCCCAATTCATCCAGCGGCGGATTTTTTACATTGT
>JAHBVI010000199.1 GCA_019637635.1 Anaerolineae bacterium | reverse complement strand
CTATTATGAGATCCGTCCGGATATTATCTATGCCTTTTCCGATGATTCCCTATTAGTCATAGACATCTCAGACATAGCGAATCCCAAGATTCTTGCGGAAGTGCCTTTGATAACATGAGGCCACTGGACCGGTTTTCAACCGCGCCCTATTTGCCAACGGCCGTCACCTTGTTTTTCGTTCGGCATCGTTTCCTGGTGTATCAGCCCAGGGGTAACAAATGGGGAAAGCGGATAAAGGGATGGGGTCGAGTAATTATGAATTAGGAAGGATGAATTAGGAAGCGGAGACGGCCTTTCACCCACTCATGGAAGGGGTACGGCCGTGAAGGGATGTCAGGAAATGGGGGTACGGCCGTAGCGTTTGACGGCCGTGCCCCTTCATCAACTGCTAGATTAACCGGCTACCTTTCTCCGCCGCCATTCCAGGGCCACACCTGCCAGCACGATCAAGACACCGAGTACGGCCGTGACCAATACACCCATAGGCAAGTTGTTGGTAGCCGCTGCCCCTGATTGCGGCAGGACGATAACGGCATTTGCGCCGCCCTGGCTGATGCAGAAATTCACGTCTGTCTGCACCAGGCCGGTATCTGGCAAGACGGGCACATAGAGCGGATTTTTGGAAGTAACAATCCATTTGCTAGCGTCGGGGCGGGCGGTCACTTCCCAGATGCTTTGCCCGGCGGCGGCCAGCCCATACGTGCCATCGCTGCCCGTTGTCAGCGAAATAACGGTAGCCTTATCACTGCTCACAAACACGATCTCCACGCCAGGTACCGGATTTTCACCGGCGACGCCCGTGCCCACACAAACGCCATCCCCATTAACGTCTGTGTATACAGCGCCGGCCAGTTTACCCTGGGTTTCTGTGCTTTGCGCCGCCACGGTAGCCACTGCGAGCAGCAGCCCTATGACGGTGATCAAGGTTAATACAATGGTTTTTTGTTGCCAGAATTTCATCGAGAGCCTCCTTAAAATAAACGTGTTCTTGAGATTGGAGATTGGAGATTAGAGATTTTTGGCCTCTCATCTCAATTCTTATCTTCAATTACATTTGTGTTGCTTGTGCTATGTTCGTTATTCGCCACCGGGTGCGCGACGACGACGAGCCGGTGTGAGTTGTCTTCATAAGGCCAGCAAGTGACCAGGGTAAGCCGTTCGTCTTGGGTGGGGTTGATCCAACTGGCGTTCTGCACGCGGACGCTGAGCGGTTGGTCACGTTCGGGCAGGATTTCGACGGCGGCGACGGTGTAGGTGTAGGGTTGGGAACGGCCGTACACGATAATCTCGTCCCCTTCCTCCAATTCAGCCAGATCACGAAACACTTCGCCGTGAATGTTGTGGTGCCCATTGAGAACGGTGTTGCCGGCTGTGCCCAGGGGGGCGCTGGTATTGTGCCAGCCGGCGCGGAATTCCGGTGGTACCTGCCACTGGTAATAGGTTTGCCCCCCATTTTGTACCTGTATCAGACCAACGCTGCCGACAGGCGCATCCAGGTCAAGGACGGGAATGACAATGCGCTCAGGCTGTCCCCGGACAAAGGCCAGCGTGTTTTCATCCGGCGTTGCTAACGCTTCCTCTGTTTCCAGGGGTGTTTCTGGCAGCAAGGCGATTTCCACGTCGGCGGCTTGTGGTGGGGCGGTGGGCAAGACGGCTGCCGGGATGCGGGCAATGGTTTGGGGAGGGGTGTAAGTGAGGAGGAGGAGAAGGGTGACGGCCGTGCAGACCAGCACCAGCCCAATAACAATAAAAGCAACACCCAGGGGGATAACTCCTTCATCCTTTGACCGCTTCGCCATGCGGCGTAGTATAAACCACAGGTGCGGTTATGTAAAGAAAGCCAGGAGACCTTGTGCCTGTAATTGTGACCAGAGTTCGGCAACGGCCGTGTCTATCGTCTTATCGGCGGTGTTCACATACAGTTCCGGGTGCAGGGGTGGCTCATATGCATCGCCTGCCCCCGGCAAAGTGGCAATTTCACCGGCGGCGGCCAACTGCCACAGCCCTTTGGGGTCACGTTGCTGGCAAACGGCCGTTGGGCAGTCCACAAACAATTCGGCGAAACGCGGCAAACGGGCGCGGGCCGCATCCCGGTAGGCGCGGCGCGAGCCGGTCGCCGCGACCAAAACATGCACCCCCTGTTTCGCCAACAGCCCTGCCAGATAAATGACGGTGTCATAAAACCAGTCTCGTTCAGCGGCGGAATAGGAGGGGTGGGGCGTCAATTGGCGGCGCAGTTCATCGGAATCCAACACCTGCACCGGAATCCCCTGCGCAGCCAAATGCTGGCTGAGCGCAAACGCCAGCGTACTCTTACCGGAGCCGGGCAGCCCGGTAAACCAGATCACCAGACCAGGCGCAAGGGGAAGATTTGCTACCAACCGCCAATCTCCAATCTCGTTAGTGTCACGAAGTTTTTGCTACCCCCTTAAGACTTCAACGGATGGAGAAAAAAGCGGATAAATTTCTAGAGAGGAATCCGTTCAGTTCTTAATCCGCTGTAGTCATAGCGAAAAACTAATGACACTAACCCTGAGAAAAATCCGTCAATCCTGCAAATCCAGTGCAGAGAAGGTACAAATTTGCTCTCAGCACAAACCCTCTACAAAATCAAGTCACCAACCCGACCATAATCAAAACACTCCAGCGCCAATACGCGCCGGGCAAAGGTGAGCAGTTGGCGGCGGGTAGTTTCGGTCAGGTGAGGGTACCAGAGCGGGCTGGCCAAGACCAGTGCGCGCCAGGCAAACCAGGGCTGGATAACGGCCGTCAACTCCTCATCCGGTCGCGCCGCGAGATAATGCTGCCAAAAATGGTCGTGCAGGTCGCGGAACGGCCGTGCCCATTGCCCATCGCGTTGTAACGAGAAAAACAGGTAATTGATGGTCAGGCAGCTCACATCATCGGCCGGTTCGCCCCATTCCCCCCGGCTGCGATCCAGGACGAAAAGATCGCCGCTTTCCGTAAATCCAATGTTAAACGGGTGAAAATCGCCGTGAACCTGGCGCAGGCGATGATGACGTGGTTTCAGCCGCCAGCGCCAGCGGTTGGCCTGCGTCTCAATCTCTTGCAGAAAGTTTTCGTCGGCGTAAGCCAGGCCGGTGGGGTAACTATCGGTCAGGCCCATGATGCCCTCGCCGTGCCCAATCAGGTCGCGCAGCCGCCGCTGCCACAGGATGGGGTCGTGGTGTGCCGTCTGGTGAATGTCGGCCAGATAATGGGCCAGGTTAGCCGCCCGCTCCCAATCTATGGGCTGCAAGACGCCTTCGTCGCGGATGCGGGCCAGGTCGGCGGCGTATAAAGCGCCGGGCTGGTAGGCCGTCACCAGCAGCAGTTCTGCGGCCGTTTGAATGGATTGTAGACGGCCGTCAGTGGTGTGCAGCAGCATATCTACGGCCGTGACGTGGCGCGGCAGCCGGTTGAAGGTGTGGTAATCCAGCCAGACCACCGCCGCCCGGTCATCCTCGCGCTCACGGCCAAAGGCATTGCGGCGGATGCGGTGGAAGACCTCGCTTCTTTGCTGGTCGCTCACCCGGTAGGTGACGAGCAGGGGACGGCCGTAGCCAAATTGCTTGAGCGCCTCTTTTCGGGTTGTCTGCCCATCCAGTTCACGGACGGATTGAACATCTACGGGAGCGCCGTGCCGTTCGGTTAGATAGCGGGTAATGGCGGTGATCATGGGTTGGGAACGGCCGTTGCCCCTGTGCGGGCAACGGCCGTGAGGGTTTTTATCAGGCCGGTTTTGGCGTCACGTCGTGTTTTTCCATGCCGATATGCACAAACGAGAAGTAGCCAAAGGCCAGGGTGAAGAACAGAGCAAAAGCCATCACGAACCAGCAGTAAGCATTGCCCACGCCGTTCAGCTTTTGCAGCAGCAGCACCACAAAAACCAGACCATGCCCCACAAAGTTGCCCAGGGCTACGGGCCGCAGTTCTTCAAAGTAATGGACCTCTCGGCTCAGCCAGTTCAGCACGGCAATACCCAAAATGGCGGCGCCAAAAAGCTGGGCCATCATTACCCCACCGTCATTCACGGTGATGTCAAATTGAGCCAACACCCACTGCGGCGTCAGCAAATAGCCCAAAGCAAACAGCAGCAGAATGAGGGCGTCCACGATCAGAAAATATCTCGCTTTCATCTCATTACCTCCTGCAAACAGTAAATGTTTGCCTGAACAATTGTTGCCCCAGCAACTGGCGGGGATCACCAGGGCAACGGCCGTTGCCATGATGCGCGTCAGATTAAGAGGTTGGTGTGGGAAAGGTGAGGCCGGTTAAATGTCTAATCCGCCATGCTCTTTATTCTGGTACTTTGCCGGGGAAAAGGGAAGTGGAAAATGCCATCAATCCCAGATGATGTTCATCACCTGGGATTGATGGCGGAGGGGGAGTTAGGGTTTGTCACGGCCGTGCCACAACTGCCAGAGGATGAAAATTATCAGCAGCCCGGCCAATAGTGAGGCGGCCACATAGCCGGTAAAAGCAATGGTGGTAAAGGTAGCCGATTGCTCAAATTCAAAGGCGGCGGCAATGCCGGTGGCAATGCTTGACCCCACAATCACCCCGCTTAGCAAAATACCGAGGACAACGTAACGCACCAGCCGCCCCAGCCGATCCATCTGCTCATTCAGGCCAGAGGTGTCATGGTAAAGTTCCAGCCGCCCTTTTTGGTATTGATCCAGCCATTTCAGCGTCGCTTCTTGCAAGCTGGGCAGTCGCTGCGCCACTTCGCGCAGCGTATAGGTCGCTTCTTGTTTCACCACATTGGTGATGTTCTCGGCGGTAATTTCCTTGCGCACCAGTTCCAGGGTGATGCCCATGCCCACTTCCACAAAACCACCTTCCGGGAAAAGCAAACGGCCGGCCGCTTCCATTTGCATCATAGACTTGATCGCCAGCGTCAGACTGGGGTCTAGCTGCAAGCCATTTTCGCGCAAAACCGACATCACCTCGTTCAACGTTTCGGACATCGGCACCGTTTGCTGCTGCATCAGCCGCCCCACCCGTCGTTCAAAGTCACGCAGAAAGGCGCTTTCATTCACCTCGCGGAAGGGCATGCTGAGGGCACGTGCTGCCTGGGCCAGTCCCCGTACATCTTGCTGCTGCATCACCAGCAGCAGGTTGATCATATTAGCCCGCTGCCGCACGGTCAGTTCACCCACCATGCCCACGTCTAAAAAGACAATATCCCCATCGCGCCGGTTCACAAACACATTGCCGGGGTGCAGGTCGCCGTGGAAAAAGCCATCAATCAAGATTTGTTTCAGGGTGGCGCGCAGGGCGTTTTTGGCCAGCTCTTCTTTGTCAAAGCCGGCTTCATCCAGGGCGGCCAGGTTTGTTATTTTGATGCCGTCAATAAACTCCATCGTCAGCACCCGGCCGGTGCAAAATTCGTTGTAAATGGCGGGCAGCCGGGCAGCGGGAATGACTTCCAGGTTTTGGTTGAGACGGATGATGTTGTAGGCTTCAATGCGATAATCCAATTCGGCCAGCACTTGCTGCCCGAATTCGTCCACCACGCCCACCAACCCCATATCTTGCGCCCATTGCAGCCGCCGCTGCACCAGGCGCGCCAGCCAGCTCATAATGCCCACGTCGGCGCGCACCTGTTTGATCACGTTCGGCCGCTGCACTTTGACTACCACTTCCTCGCCGGTATGCAGGGTGGCGCGGTGTACCTGGCCCAGGGAAGCGGCGGCTAAGGGGGTGGGGTCAAAAGTGGCGTAGAGTTCCTCCGGCGGCGCACCCAATTCGGCGATGATGATCTCACGTGCCTGTTCATAGGGAAACGGCCGTACACTACTCTGCAATTTGCTCAATTCCGCTGCCCAATCCGACGGCAACGCCTGCGACTGGCTGGAAATCAGTTGCCCCACCTTCACGTAAATTGGCCCCAATTCTTGCAGCAGCAGCCTGGTTTTAACCGGAACCGTCAGCACGTCTGGCGATTGGTCCACGTCATACAGCCACTCCAGGAAAAAGCGACGGGTAGCGCCGATCAACCCCCGGTCCAGGGCAAAATCCAGACCATAACGCATAATCGTGTTATAGCTTTGCTGCAAACGCAGGCTTTCCCGAAATTCATCCAGACGATTACGCCGCTTCATGGTGAGCCTCCTCCTCTTGCAACGCCTGTACATACCCTAGCGGTGGGATGACCCCAAACAGATAATCCAGAAACGTACTCAACAGGCCAACCACAATGCCGCCTACCAATGCCGCGAACAGACTATCTATGACCAGGGACTTAAAAATCAGGGAAGTCAACCACAAAATCGCGGCATTTACGACGATCAATACCAGGCCATAGGTAACAAAAAGCAGGCGGATAGTCAGTAATTGCAGCAGCGGTTTGACAAAAACCTCTAATAGCCCCAATCCCGCCGCCATCAATAACAACAAGCCAAACCGATAATTGACCAGTTTAATACCGGGTAAAAAAGTGATAACCACCGCCAACGATACCGCATTGACCATCAGCCCGACGAGGACAACCTTCCAATTACGGGGGATAAATCTGCGCCAATCTATCATAACGACCTGAACCTTTTGCGGGTTCGATGACTCATTTGAGAGACAATCCGCCTCAACCATTCTGGTCTAGTACCTGACCAACCTGAATTTGAGGAGTTCGCACGCCCACGTGCGAAGGAGCAGCACGAGGGCGTGCTGCTCTCCTCACCCCACAAATTTAGTTTGTTGAGGTACTAAATGCGAACCGGTGGGCATCTGAGCATGCCCATTCCTTTCATTTCGAACTATTGAGTCTAGCTTACAACTGATTGTGCCGGTAAGGATTATCCTAAATGGTGTAAATATGGAGCATTCCTGGTTTGTGCTGGCGGCTTATTTTGGTTAGATGTCCGGTTCATACGGCGGCAGTTCGCAGCGCATGGGGCGGTCTTGCCGTTCGCCCAGGGCATAAGCGGCCTGCATCAGCGTATGAATTTGCGAGGTGCCCTCGTAAATAACGGCGCTCTTGGTGTTGCGCAGGTGGCGTTCCACGTTGTACTCGTCGGAGTAGCCATACGCGCCGTGAATTTGCACAGCGTCATTGGCTGCCCGGTTGGCTGCTTCGGTGCAATACCACTTAGCCATACTCGTTTCCCGCGTGTTGCGGATGCCCTGGTTTTTCAGCCAGCCTGCTTTCCACACCAGCAGTTGGCCGATGTCTATGCTTTGCTGCATGTTGGCCAGCATTTGCTGGATCAACTGATATTCGGCAATGGGCTTGCCAAAGGTATGTCGCTCTTTGGCATAGCGCATGGACTCTTCCAGGCAGGCCTTGATGATGCCTACCGCGCCCGCAGCCACGCCGTAGCGAGCATTGTCCAGGGCGCTCATGGCGATTTTGAACCCTTCCCCTTCTTCACCCAGGCGATGGCTGGCGGGCACACGCACTTCATCCATGTTGATCCAGCCGGTGTTGCTGGCGTGAACGCCCATCTTGCCTTCAATGGTGCCGGTGGTCAGCCCTTTCCAGCCGCGCTCCAAAACAAAGGCTGTAATGCCATTCACCCCTTTGCTCTCGTCTGTTTTGGCAAAGACCAGAAAGCGGTCGGCGATGTCGGCCAGGGTGATCCACATTTTTTCGCCGGAGAGCAAATAGTCGCTGCCGTCTTTGCGGGCGCGGCTGCCCATACCGGCCACATCGGAACCGGCGCCGGGTTCGGTCAGGCCAAAACAGGCCAGCTTTTCGCCGGTTGCTAGGGGGGGCAAAAAGGTTTGTTTTTGCTCCTCGGTGCCCCATTGGTAAATGGGCAGGGCGTGCAGCCCCAGGTGGACGGCGATGGTTTCGCGCACGGAGGAATCGGCAAATTCCAGCCCTTCGGAGACGATGCCCAGCGAGATGTAATCCATGCCCGCGCCGCCGTAACGCGGCGGCAGGCAGATGCCCATGAAACCGAGCTGCGCCATTTTGGGGATCAGTTCGTGGGGGAAGGTGTGATTGCGGTCGTGTTCTTTGATGATGGGCATGATTTCGCCGCGCGCAAAGTCATAAACGGCCTGCTCGATCATTTTGTGTTCGGGGGAAAGGGTAAAGTCCATTTTGCTTTGTTCCTTAAGACCCTAAGGGTTTCAAAAACCCTTAGGGTCTTGCCAGGTGGGTTTGAAAGTAGTCACAAAGGCGTTTTTCTAAATAGAGGCGGTCGGCCGGTTTGCGGGGCATGTGGCGTTCGTCGGGGAAGATGAGCAGGTCATACGGCCGTTGCGCCCGATTCAGCGCATTGATCAGCCGGGCCGTGTGGCGAAAATGCACATTCTCGTCAATCATGCCGTGAATGAGCAGCAGGTTCCCTTGCAGTTTGTCTACGTGGGTTGGGAGCGCGCCGCTGGTATAGCCGTCCGGGTTGTTTTGCGGCGTGCCCATGTACCGTTCGGTGTAGCCGGTGTCGTAGCCATCCCACTGGCTGACGGGCGCACCGGCGACGCCTACTTGAAATGTGTCGGCAGCGCGGCAGAGGCACATGACGGTCATGTAGCCGCCATAGCTCCAGCCATAAACGCCCACACGGGCCGGGTCGGCCAGACCTTGCGCCACCAGCCAGCGCACACCATCAACCTGGTCTTGTACTTCCATGTCACCCATGTTGTGTTTGATGACGCTTTCAAAGGCCAGGCCGCGCCGGGCGCTGCCCTGGTTGTCTAGCTTGAACACCAGGAAACCTTGCTGCGCCAGGTATTGGGCGCGCATGTCCACGGTCATCAGCCAGCGATTGGCGACAGTTTGGGCGTGGGGGCCGCCATACAAGGCCACAATAGTGGGGAAGGGGCCGTTGCCATAGTGGGCGGGGGGGCGGTAAAGTGCGCCGTACAGGGTGACGCCGTGCCGGTTTGGCAGGGTAACAATTTCGGGTGGAGGCAGCGGCCAATTTTCCAGGCGGTCGTCGGTGGGTTGGTGGATCGTTTCCAACACGACGCCATCGGTCAGCGCGCGCAGGATGAGCGCAGGGGGTTGGGTGAGGCTGTGGTGGGCGTCGCTGAAACGGCCGTGTTTCACATCCACCTCCACCCCATGCGTACCCGGTTCGGGGGTCAACGGCCGTACCGCTCCCCCATCCAATGAGACAACCAACAATTGAGTATCCAGCGGCGTGGGGTAAGCGGCCGTGAAGTAGACCAGACCGGCTTTTTCGTCCACCCCGGCAATACTCTCTACCGGCCAGTCACCGTTGGTGAGATGGCGGATGAGCGTGCCATCCCCGGCATAGAGGTAGAGATGTTGGAAGCCGGTGCGCTCGGAACCCCATAGGAAACGGCCGTCTTTGAGCGGATAGAACAGCTTGTGCAAATTGATCCACACGTCGCTGGTTTCGCGCAGGAGGCGCGTCGCCACCCCCGTTTCGGGATTGAAGCAAAGCAGGTCTAGTTGGTCTTGGGCGCGGTTGAGCAGTTGGGCGGTGAGACGGCCGTCTGGAAGCCATTTTACCCGCGCCAGATAAAAGTCATCCTCATTGCCCAAATCCATCCAGTTCGGCAGGCCGCCGCTGCGGGAAACGACGCCCAGGTGTACGTTGGCGTTGGGCATTCCGGCAAAGGGGTAGCGGTGATCTTCTTGCGCGCCGTCGCCTACCGCGTCTTTGCCCTGATGCATAATGCGGTAAATGGGGATGTGCGTTTCATCTACTTCCGTAAAAGCCAGCCATTGGCTGTCTGGCGACCACCAGTACCCCTGGCTGCGCCCCATCTCTTCCTGGGCGATGTATTCGGCCAGCCCGTTGGTCTTGCCGGTGCCCCGCGCCCCGCTGGTAACTTGTTGCGGCGCGCCGCCAATGGCGGGCACAATGCAAAGTTCGGCATCTTGTACATAAGCGACCCACTCGCCATCGGGGGAGAAGCGGGCGTCCAGGCACGGGGCGCGGTCGCCGCTGACCAGCAGGCGCAGGTCGCCATCTACGCCATCCTGCACGTAAATGCTGCCGCGCAGGGGGATGAGCAGCCGCTCGTTTTTGGCCGACCAGGCGTATTGGGTGACGCCAAATTCACGCTGGCGCATTCGTTCGCGGCGCAGGGCTTCTTCCAGAGAGATGTTGTCGTCCGTGGCCCCGCCATCGGGTGGGTGAACGAGGGAGCGCACGACGCCGGTTTGCAGGTCACGGCCGACCAACTGCCGCGTCAGGTCGCCGGATTCACTGTAAAGATAGGTCAGCCAACGGCCGTCGGGACTGAACTGCACCGAACCGGGTACGTTCATGCCGGGTTGAGGAAACGTGACAATATCTTGCAGAGAGAGGGAGGGTGGGAGGGGCATAGTTTCAAAGAGATTGGAGATTGGAGATTCGCGTTGATGCTTTCTCCAATCTCCAATCGTGGTTCTATGGTTTCAAGATGATGGGCAGGTAGATGGTGTAGCCTGGCTCTACCGGAACAGAGGCCGTTGTGGTCAGGTCTACACTGGCAGTGGCGGAGGGGTCATTGTCGGACACGGCCGTGACTGTGGTCACATTCATATCCTCATCGGCCGCACCGGCATCCACATGCACCATCACCATCACCATCTCGCTTTCTCCGGCGCCGAGCGTGATGCTCGTTTCCGACAGATGGCTCATCCAGCCATTGTCATCGGCCGTACTCAAGGTGAAAGTGTCGGTCGTGTTGCCTGTGTTGGTAATGTGAACCGTGTACGTCACCACCGCCCCCGGCTCA
>JAHBVI010000198.1 GCA_019637635.1 Anaerolineae bacterium | reverse complement strand
CCCCTCGGCCACTTCCCGGCTGAAATACCAGCCCACCCCCCGCCGATATTCCTGCTCAATCAGCCCATGTTTCACCCAGCGCCCCACAATGTACGGTTTCACTCCCATCTGTTCGGCAATATGGCGGCGGGTGACAAACGGCCGTCGCGTTTTCAAATCTTCCAAAACGGCCGTCAAATCTGGCACCATCAGGCGTAAATCAGCCAGTTGGCGGCCGTGCCCCCAGCCCCAATAACAACGAATCTTATCGTCCAGCATCAATTGAATAACCCCGGCCACCTTGTACCCATAGGGAGACAATACCTGCGCGGCATAGGTCAGATTAACCGGCGTCGAATCCCGGTCGTAATAATGTCTGGCTCTGGCCTCTATTTGTTCCACCAGGCCGGTGATACTTTCCTGTGCCAACTGCCAGCTATTGGTTTCATCTACAGCCGGGCCACGCACGGCCATCAGCACACCGATCTCCACCAGGTCAAGCACAACAGATTTAGAAAGTCCCAGCACCGTCGCCGCATCTGCCAGAGGTACGGCCGTTTCCCACCTGGCTCGTAGTTCCAATACCCCAGCCCGCCCCACTAACTTCAACGAAGTACGGCCTGTTTTCTTCGGGCTGCGCCGTTTACCTTTGTCTGGCTGATAGGCGACCAACATTTCTCGCCGGACTAACCGTTCCACAATAGCTGGCGTGGTTTGCAAAGAGCGGGCGGCTTCCGCCACCGGCATAAAGGGAAAGCGGGCGGCCAGCCCTGGCGTTTCCTGGTAGCGGCGTGAATGGAGAACAGAGGGTGTCAGGGGAAAGTGATTGACCAGGTAATCGTCAAAAGCTGTCTGTACAAACTGGAAAGCGGCGTGTCGCCAGCCACGTTCCAGCCAGTAAACGTAAACCGGCCCTAATTCCTGCTGTAATTGCCCGGTACGGCCGTTCGCCTGCCGAACCTCATCCAGGAAAGCATAGAACCCATCCGGCCAGTCAGCGACGGCTTTCATTGCGGCTGCATACAAGACGTAAACCTGGGCCGGAAACAAAAACGCTTTGCTGCTGTTTAAGGGGAAAGTGAGATTGCCGGGGGGCACATGCCATTTGAGGGTGGCAGGCAGGCTGCTGATACCCCGGCTGAGGCCGTGCAACAAATAAAACCGGGCCGAAGTTGGTTGGGCCGGAATTATCTCCCCGCCCGGCCACATAGGAGCATCGGCCAGGCCAAACCAGTTTTGGATAATTGCCTGGCTGGTCAACCCCCATTCATCATTTGCCAGGCTGGTTACAGGTGTGTTCATCAGGATAAATTTGCAATGTGGGCAACGGCCGTCGAACAGAGCCTCAATTGCCAATGAACGCAAACAATGTGGGCAGCGGCGTTGCAACACGCAGGCATGGCGCAGACAGGCAGCCACAGGCATGAGCAGCCACTCAACCCGATGGTAGCAGGCTTCGGCCAGGCAGAGAGGACAATACTGAACATCCCGGCTTTGCCACAGGTATTTAACCAGACATTTTTCAGCCAATAAGGGCAGCCTATCTTGTGTACCCAGAGATATATGTTCGCTGGTTTCGCCGGGAAAGGTTAATGTCGGCGCAAAACGGTGGCTGGTTGCCTGGTATAGTTCGGCTGGCGTCAAGCGGGCCAGCGCCGCGAGAACCTGGTACGTATCCGCCTCTCGCGGGCGATGCAATTTATCGCCCGGATTTTTCATATAGGGCTGGCAGATAGTGTGGAGCATGTTGGGCAGCGGGTAGTAATTGGCTTCCTGCAAACGGTGTAACAGCGATAAGAGTGATTCGCCGGGCAGCAATGGCCGCCGATTGAGCAAAGGAATAACACCATTCATGGTCAAGTTGTTAATGTCTCCGCAATAGAAGGCTGCTGATTTTTGCGGCGGCGTGTCCGCTTCCCCATACTGTCGGGAGCATCAGGGGTAAAGGTAAGGGGCGTCAGGATAATGCCCGCGCCTGTAAACGGATTCTCTTTCCCCACGTGCGCCCGTAAACGCTCATCATATGCCTGCGCCAGTATCGGCAAGGTGATAGCTGGATGCCCATTGTTTAGCCGCGCTGCTTTTCGTAGCAGGTTCATCATGTTATTCATTACGCCATTTGTGGCCCAATGGAGCCGGTAAAGAATCTCCTCACGGGGCAGTTCATCAGCCAACTGAATGTTAAGTGTATGTTCGGCATAACTGATGAAGGCCGCAAATGTTTGGATAGTGGCCGGGTTGTTAATATCCCAGGCAAATGGCTCTAATTCCTCTCGTATAAACAAGCGGGATAGCTGTTTGTTAGCTTGCAAGATTCGCTGCACGTCACCATCGGTGCCCACTACCAAAAAGGGAATCTTGGCCCGTTTGATCAGCACTTTCAGCCAGTCAGAAACTTTCTCCAAAATCCGGTTGGTTTCACAATCAATCAGGTGATGAAAGTCATCCAGAATGACCAGCCGCACGTCACAATCTTTCAAAAAACTCACCAGCCGGGAATTCATTGACCATTGTGGGCCTTTATGTGCGCCGGGATCGCCCAATTCTTCCAACATGGCGGCGGCCATGCCTTTAACTGTTACCGGGCTGGGCGTCTCCATGTAAAACACGGGAATCGTTGTACCTCTCTCTGTGAAGTAGCGGGGAAAGGCTTCGGCATAAGTCTCAACCAATGTAGATTTACCGACACCCGTCAAACCTTCCAGATACATACATTGTGGCTCCCCGGCCAGAGCGGTTTCTTCAATGCACTCCTCAATTTTGCGGTGCAGTTCATTGAAACGTGGATAACGGATAAGAGCCTTGCCAGGCAGTTGGGAAGCATGGGGTGAAGGCAATGCCAACCCTTGTGACATAATTACTTGTCTCCGTGTCACTCATCTTCGTAAGTGAAACTCCAGCCATCGTGTTCCAATTCATCAGAAGTGAATGTCAGTTTGAGGTCAGATAAATTAGCTGCTGGCGGTACAGGGGTGGGGGTATCTGCTGGTGTATCCAGGAGTGGCGGCGATACGGCCGTATCGCCGCGTAACTGTGATGCAGGCTGGCCGCCCGTTTCCCACCGGGCAATACGGGCACGGGAACCCACTTTGCTACGCTTTTTTGCCTCGCTGACGATCTCGCGTATTTTACGTTTTGCCCAGGCTAATCCCTCTATATCTACCATTTGCCTCTCGCGGTGCAGAAAGTTTTGGATGACCTTATGTTTCCACAAAGAAAGGCCGGCCGTGTAGGATGAGGCCAGGGCAGCTAATTCCAGGTATCTCTTTTCAAAAGGGTCGTAAATAAAAATGCGGCTGATGTCAGTAGGGTCGTACTTAACTTTGACTTTGCGGTCTGGCAAATTGAGCTGCTCTAATTCTTCATCCCCTATCTTGTTCAGCCGTGTCCGCAGCAGGGCCAACGCTGAGTTGCCAGGGTCGTTGTAGCGCAGCGAGAATAGCTCCACGCCATACGGCAGCAATTTGCGCCGCTCCATCCGGCCCAGCAAAATGTCCAGGTCGGCCACATTGGGCGGCAGGCGCGGCGAAAAGCCTTGTTCTATGAACGCTTCCCACCGCCGCGCTGGTATCCCGTCTAAACCCTTGTGGTAGCGTTCGGCATAGATGTCAAGGAGGAAGATGTGTAGGATTTGATCCAAATTGGGCAGGGTTAACACGGCCGTTTTTAAGCTGTCATAGTCGCCTTTTTGCAGGATATTTGAAAACGTTGTCCCTTCTAATGTATGAATGGCTCCGGTGTTTATTGTCTCAAACGAGCGTTCTACCATTGCCTTAAAGTAGGGTGTTTTAACCGGCGTGCGCCGTATCTCAACGCCTAATTGCAGGCAGGCATCATCCAGATCGCGCCCAATAAACTCTTTGCCATTGTCTACAATCAACACACGCGGTAAACCATAAGCAATCCAATCATGGTCTGTGTTGTAAATTGCCTGCACATTTCCTTTAGGGCGAATGGCATGGCTCAGGCAGTGCATCACAGTCAGATAGGACGGGGGTTCAAATCCCAGATAATATCCCTGTGGATGCCGGCTGCATCTGTCCAGGGCATAAGTGAACGTTGGCCTGCCTAACGGCAGACTGTCTTCAGGATCAATGACAATGTAATCCAGCCGGGTATGATCTATCTCCATTTCCATGCCGGGGCGCTCTGGGATAGGGGCCTCTCCAAACTGGCTAAATTCAAAGTCAGCCGCCCGCTTGCCGTGCCGGGCCTGAAACTTATCACGTAGCCCCAACTGTTCAATGCGCCGGGCCACCGTGCGGCGGGCGGGCGGCTCTAACTGCTCGTCGGGATCGCGCCGTTGGTTTTCTTCTTTTATTCGCAAAAACACCTCGGCGTGAACGTCATCTATGGTGGCCTTTTCCCGACGCAGGTACAGTTCATCAATCGTGGCTTTTAAGATGCTTTCGGCCGTATCAGGTAAATAAGAACGCCCCTGGCCGCCCTGTTTCTCAGATTGGGGGATGAGAGCGCGAATATCATAGCCGCTGTTTATGTAGGCGTGAATCCAGCGGTCTACAGAGGGTTTAGAAAGGTTTGTGCGAATGGTATGTTCGTTGGTACGGCCGTAGGTCAGCGTAACCGGCACCCTACCTTGCGCCACCATGTTCCTGACTTCTTCTACTCTGGCAACTACATCGGCCTTCGTGCGTTTGTTTCCCCGCCGCACGAGCGGCTCAATTACCCAGAAGCGGTAGCGGACAATAGCTTGCAGCCGAGGAGAGCAATCGCCAATGTCAGTATAGGCAAAGTGGGTAAGAATCTCCTTCTTGATTGTAGCTTCATCTTTAACGGCAAAATACAACTGCCCGGCAAAGAGCGCGTCCGCCAACTCCGCCAGGGGCACGGCCATTACGTCGCCATCCCGCAAATTTTCAATGTTGATTCGGTTATCCGGTAGCACGCGCACTACGACATAACTGGCTTCACCCCAGACAAATCGTTTCCCGGTAATAAATCGTTGTATAGACATCAGCCACCCTCCGCCAGTTTCAAAGAAGACTGCCTTATAGAGAGGCTAACCAAAGAATCGGCCGTTATGGGGGCTTCGTCCACAGCAAGATGAACCTCACAGTGGTATGCCAGATGCAAAATGGAGGCAATGCTGGCCTGTGGGTGCTGTGGCGACAGAGACACCATAAGTTCAGCGATGGATAGCGGCTGCCTTGCCCGGTGCAGCAGCCCAAAAACCCGCGCTTTTGTCGCTGGCGTAACAACATGCCGGGCATGGTCGGCCAGCAGCTTGACATTTTCCAGGCGGCATCCCTGGCGAATATCGGTATCGGTTACAACTTGAAAAGTGGCCCCGTTTGACAGGCACCATTGGCGGGCCGCTGCCCACTTTTGCTCATTACCTGGCTCATTTAACAGGGCTTGTGGTTTGCACTCGATGACAAATGCTTTGCCGCCGCTGAGGAAATGGAAGTCCGGCGTGTAGCGATGCTTCTTGCCTTCCCATTGGTAAGGGATGGCAAAGGGCTGCTCTCTAAAGAAGGTGACAGATGGATCAAAGTCCAGCAGGTAAATGTAGTCGCACTCTAGTAGCGATTCATAAGCTACCATGCGATTCATTTTAATCGAGGGCACTTTGCCAATAATGCCTTTACGCCGGGACATAAATTTTCCTCTCAAGGGGTTGCCGAATGTAACAAATCTGTATCATCAGTACGGAACATTTGTTCTAAAGTGTAATGAAAACATGACAAAAACGCAAGGGTGATAGCTCATTTGTTTCATTGTTGTTATAATGGTTTTTGATGGAGGTTCTATGATGAATGAGAAACTTTCTTATATGGAAAAGCGGCGCAGCGAGATTGGCTTGAGAATCCGGGAACTCCGGCGTCAGCGGTCGTTGTCTCAGGAAGAAGTGGCCGCCTTTATGGGTTGTTCTCGCGCCCGCGTAAACCGCGTGGAACAAGGTCATACCGAGTTTGGCGTGGCGGAATTAGAATTGCTGGCCGATATGCTGGATGTGCCGGTGACACAGTTGTTAGATATTTCTCTCTCGTTGTCAGCAAAGGGTATGGGTGTGACAAACCATCACTACCATTTAGTGTCCGCCTGATTCTGCTGTCTGGATTCTTTCAATCGCCTGTGAACGGTAGCCCGCCCAGGTGGGTTCAGCCAATCTTCGGGCGGCCGTTCCCGGTTCCAATCTGCCACGCGCCTGATTATCTCCACCCACACCTCATCTACCGTATCCCCTTTTCTGGCTTCTATCACTTCTTGCATAATAGTTTCGGCGCGATGGCTGGGATAGCTTTCCGCTTTTCTCCCCCTTGTCGAAAAGTTCGGCAATAATGCTTGCAAGTCGTTGCCGTCAGCCGTGTAGTCGCGCAGCCAGCGCGTGAATGAGGCAGCACTGGCCGCCAGATAAATCTCTTGGCCGGGATATGCTTGTTGAATAGGGGCGTTGCCGGTTGCCAGGATATGTTTGACTTCGGCCACTCGCGCCTGGATTGCCTCTTTCAGGCTGGGATATTTGTCAGCGTTTTCCAGAATGGGTTGAATGGCCCAAAGCCGGTATTGGGCGACGGCGTCGGGGTTGATCTTCTTGCTTGCTGCCTGTATTGGCCTTTCCTGGCAGGCAGGGCATAAGATGGTATCCCATGCAGTGATCTGCCACCCCCGCAACCGCGCTTCGCTTTCAATGTCGAGATGGCGGATAGTAAAGGTGATGGAAACCTGGCGGCATTGGTCACAAATCAGTGTGGCGGATACAGATTCTACGGGCATTTGTCGTTTTGTTTAGCCAGAGCAGTGGATTTATTAGAAATGTAAGCCGTTCGTTACACTTATCGCCTGTAAGGGCGCGGTAGAGTAAAATTAGCGTTACATTTTCTGGTGATTATTCTGGCCGGGAATGATACCGCAAAAGCCCTTTCTTATCTGGTTAGGGTGGAATCAAAAATTAAGATCGCCCATTTTTAGGCGGGAATCAAAAATCATGGTCAAAAATTTGGGTGGAATCAAAAACTTTGTCATTAGTGGAATCAAAAACGTGTCCATAAGGGCGATCTGGAATCAAAAATCCTGGCATCCGACATTTGTCGTGTCTCACAGATATTGATTCTGTCTCACCATAAAGTGATTCTACGTCTGCTGGGGCACGGTCTTCTTAAACAGCTGGGGCCGGTTTCCAACCGCGCCCCATTTGCTTGCCAATCACCGGACCGTTTCCGTCTGTTCGTTGCTTCGCTTTCATGCGCTCAAGTAACATGCCAACGCCAGCTCACCCACTCATCGGGCGGGTACGGCCGTGAAGAGATGTGACGAAATGGGGGCACGGCCGTACCTTCTGACGGCCGTGCTTGTTTGTGTGGGGCAGCGGATGGTTGGAGGATGTTTATCCACCAATGGTTTCATTGCCCTGAGGGGAGGGTTGGATTAAACTAACCGGGGTGTTGTATTGGTAGTGGCAGAATAAGCTTACGGGAACCATCTCAACTGTATTGTCAATCATCGCAGAATGGCTATTTCGTTTTCCTGGAGCCGCCATCTTTCCGGGAAATTGATTGAATGAAGTGTGATGGAGATAACACCTGTTACCCGTGTGGCGCGTTCTAAAGAGCGGGCTAAAGCAAACTATGACCGGTTAAGCCGCTGGTATGATCTGGTCGCCGGCCGCAGCGAAAAGAAATATCGGGATTTTGGGCTGCAATTGTTGGCGGTGGCCGAGGGTGAGCGGGTGTTGGAAATTGGCTTCGGCACCGGGCACTGCCTGGTGGCCCTGGCTACGGCCGTTGGCCCCAGCGGCAACGTGGTGGGGCTTGACCTCTCCGCCGGCATGCAGGCCATTGCCCAGGAGCGTGTGCAGGCGGCGGGGCTGGCCGACCGGGTAGAACTGCACACAGGGGATGCCGTCCATTTGCCGTTTGCGCCTGACAGTTTCGATGGTGTGTTTATGAGCTTTACCCTGGAGCTTTTTGATACGCCGGAAATCCCCATCGTGTTGGCGCAATGCCGCCAGGCGTTAAGGCCCGGCGGGCGGTTAGCGCTGGTGTCATTGGTCAAAAAGCCGGGCACGGCCGTGCGCCTGTATGAATGGTGCCACGAGAAAATGCCCACGGCCGTAGACTGCCGCCCCATCTATGCTCAATCCTCGCTCACGGCGGCCGGTTTTGCCATTGTCGAAGTTTTGGCTCTCTCCATGTGGGGGCTGCCGGTGGAGATCATCCTGGCAAAAAGTGAAGAATTATGAAAGTTGCTTACATGGCCACCGGCGCAGCCAATATGTATTGTGGGAGTTGTATGCGTGACAATACGCTGGTGGCGGCTATGCGCCAGGCGGGCCAGGACGTGACCATGATCCCGTTGTATACCCCCCTGCGCGTAGATGAAGAAGCTGTCAGCGAAAAGCATGTCTTTTATGGGGGCATTGAGGCGTACTTGCTGCAACGGTTTCCGCAGCCTTCCGCCTGGCGTGATTGGCTGCTGCGGTTGGCCGGGTCGCAGGCGATCATCCGATTGCTGCCCTATTTTGACATTGGCACGGCCGTAGACCCCGCCGCCAATGCCGAGATGACGCTATCCATGTTGCGGGGTGAGATGGGGCATCAAAGCAGCTTGCTGGCGCAGATGATGGCCTGGCTGGCTGACTCACTACAACCCGACCTGGTTCATCTGACCAATACCCTGATTTCCGGCCCGGCGCGGGCTATCAAACAAACCTTGAACGTACCGGTGGTGTGTGGGCTGCACGGGGAAGACATTTTCATTGATGGCCTGCCGGAACCATACCGCCAGCAGGCGCTTGACCTGATTCGGGAAAATGCAGCGCATATAGACCACTTTATTGCCATTAGCCAGTATTATGCCGACTATTTTGGCAACCTGGTCGGCCTTGATCCCGCCAAAATCACGCTGGTCAGGCCCGGTATTTCCCTGGCCGACTACCGTGAGGAATTGACGGCCGTCTCCTTTGACAAACCACCTACCATCGGCTATCTGGCTCGCATCTCCCCGGAAAAAGGTCTGCATATTTTGGTGGAAGCGTTCATCCGCCTTTGCGAGTCCGGTGAATTCCCCGGATTGCGCCTCAAAGTGGCCGGTTATCTCAGCCGCGCCCATAACGGCTATCTCAAAACCATTAACCGCCGCCTCAAAGAAGCGGGCTACAGCCACCGGGTCCAAATTCTGGGCACTGTCAGCCGGCCGGAAAAGCTCGCTCTGCTGCAAAGTCTGGACCTCTTTTCCGTGCCCACCATTTACCGCGATCCCAAAGGGCTGCCGGTGCTGGAAGCGTTAGCCAGCGGTGTGCCGGTGGTGCAGCCGGCGCATGGCGCTTTCCCGGAACTGGTGGCGGCTACAGGTGGGGGATTGCTGCATAAACCAGAAGACCCGGCAGATTTAGCCGAAAAATTGGCGGCGCTCTTGTTTGACCGGCCACTACGGGAACAACTACGCCAGAACGGGCGCACGGCCGTGTATACCCACTTTTCCGCCGGGCGTATGGCTGCTGAAACCGGTCAGGTGTACGGCCGTGTCCTGGAGTCTTAGCCCATGCAGGCTGGCATCACTTCCCGGATACGCACCTGGATTGCGCCGCCCACTTTCCCCCATGACGAGGAAAAGACCCGCATCGCGCGCCTGCTAAACATCATCCTCATCACCGTCATGTGCCTGGTCATGCTCTTCAGCGTGCCCGCACTGGTGATGACCCCCCAAATCGGACGGGTATTGATAGAACTGGTATTGGCCTTTTGGTCACTGCTCATGCTGCTGCTGTTACATCGCGGCCATGTGCGCCTGGCCGGTTTTTTGTTATCCATTACCTTGTGGCTGGTTGTTTCTTATGGTACTTACGAGGCAGGGGGATTTCGTGGTTCTACCATGTCCGCCTATTTCGGCATCATCCTCATTGCGGAGTTGCTATTGGGCATATGGGCCGGTGTGGTTATGGGCGGCCTATCCATTGCCGTCACCGGTTGGATGATCTATGCCGAGGCGCACGATTTATTGCCCGTTCCCCCCAGTTATGTGACGCAAATAACCCTTTGGATTGAATTCTCTGTGGTGGTAATTGGGGTGGTGGCCCTGTTATCGCTGGTGATGAACAGTTTGCACCAGGCTTTGGAGCGCGCCCGGCGCAATGAAAAGGAATTGGCGGTTAAGGTTGTGGAAGTGCAGGAATTGGCGCAAAAAGCCATTGACGCCAGCGAATTTAAGACCCGGCTCATTGCCAGGATCAGCCATGAGTTACGTACCCCTTTGGGCGCCATCATGGGCATGGCAGATATACTGCACCAAAATGTCCTCGGCCCCCTGCCGCCGTCTCAACAAGATCTCATCGAGCGCATCTTGAACAATTCCTATGCTCTGGAGACGGTGATCGCGGAGCTATTAGACCAATCCCAAATTGAATCCGGCCAATTGCGTTTAACGCGGGAGCCATTCTCGCCGGAGATGCTGGCGCAGATGGTACATTCAACTTGTTTACCCCTGGCCCAGCGCAAAGGATTAAGTCTGGAATTGGAAATTGCGCCGGGTTTGCAGCCGGTGGTGGTGGGTGATGAAAACAGAACCGCCCAGATCATGCAAAATCTGGTCACAAACGCCATCAAATTCACCGAAACAGGTTATGTTGCCATGCTGGTTTGCCCGGAAGGGGACACCCATTGGTCTTTTGAAGTGAGTGATACCGGCATTGGTATAGCACCGGAAACACAAGACATTATCTTTGAGCCTTTTCGCCAGGCGGATGAAAGCCCATTGCGTCGAGCCGGGGGGGTGGGATTGGGGCTGGCAATTGTGAAGCAGTTGCTTTTAGCGATGCATGGGACCATTCATGTAGAAAGTGAAGTTGGGCGTGGGAGCAAATTCACCGTGCTTCTACCAATTGAGCCGTTACCATAAGGGGATAGCACAATGGATAACAGACCAATAGCTCTCATTGTGGAGGACAATGAGGATCAAAACCTGGTATTTACGATGGCCTTGTCCTATGCCGGTTATAA